>JAFMRC010000168.1 GCA_017354375.1 Nocardiopsaceae bacterium
CGGGCGGCAGCGCGGCCGGATCCGGCGGACGGCCGCCGACAACCGGCAGCAGCGCGTGCGCCGGCCGCTCCACGTCCGGGATGGCGTCGAGCAGCGCCCGGGTGTACCGCATCCGGACCGCGCCGCCGGCGCCGAACATCCGGGCGGCGGGCGCCTGCTCCACGATCTTCCCGGCGTACATGACGACGACGTCGTCGGCGTAGGAGGCGGCCAGCCCGAGGTCGTGGCTGATCATGACGATCGCCATGTCCAGTTCGGCCTGCAGGTCGCCCAGCAGCTCCATGATCTGCGCCTGGGTGGTGACGTCGAGGGCGGTGGTGGCCTCGTCGGCGATCAGCAGCCGCGGCCGGCAGGCCAGCGCGATCGCGACCACGACCCGCTGCCGCATGCCGCCCGACAGCTGGTGGGGGTATTCGTGGTAGCGCCGCTCCGGCAGCGGCATCCGCACCATCCGCAGCAGCTCGATCGCCTCCTGGCGCGCCTGCGCCCTCGAGACCTTGCGGTGGGTGCGGACGGCCTCGGTGATCTGCGCGCCGACCCGGATCGTCGGGTTGAGCGACCGGGCGGGATCCTGGAACACCATGGCCATCTCCGAGCCGCGGTGGCGGCGCAGCTCGGATTCGGGCAGCCCGATCAGCTCGGTGCCGCGCAGCCGGGCCGACCCCTTGACGGTCGCGCTCGACGGCAGCAGCCCCATGATCGCGCGGAAGCTGACGGTCTTCCCCGACCCGGACTCGCCGATGACGCCGAGGGTGGTACCGGGGCTGACCGAGAAGCTGACCCCGTTCACGGCGCGTACCTCCCGGCCGCCGACGGCGAACGCGACCCGCAGGTCCTCCACCTCCAGCAACGCGTCGCTCATGTCACTGAGCCCCCCACCGCTCGCGCAGCGCGTCGCCGAACATGTTCAGCGCCACGACGACCACCACCAGGAAGATGCTCGGGATGAGCACGTACCGCGGCTCGGCGCTCATGTACTGCTGGCCGGAGGCGATCATCGACCCCCAGCTGGCCTCGGGCGGCGGGATCCCGTAGCCCAGGTAGTCCAGCGCCCCCTCCAGGATGATCGTGAGCCCGGCCCCGAGCAGGCCGAAGGAGACGACGCCGGGCAGGATGTTGGGCACCACGTGCCGGGCGACGACCCGCCAGCCGGGGGTGCCCGACAGCCGGGCGGCGGTCACGAACGGCAGCTCGCGGATCACCAGCGTGTTCGCGCGGGCGATCCGCCCGAAGACCGGGACGCCGAAGAACGACAGCGCCCAGATCACGTGGATCTCGCTCGGCCCGAGGCCCTGGGAGACCGCCAGGGCCAGCACCAGGGCGGGGAACGCGATCAGCACGTCGAGCACCCGGGATAGCACCGCGTCGATCCAGCCGCCGAGGTAGCCGGCGGTGACGCCGATCACCCCGCCGACCGCGATGCCGATGGCGGTGACCGCGGCGGCGACCTCGAACGACACCTGGCCGCCGTACACGACCTGGGAGAGCTCATCGACGCCGACCGTGTCGGTGCCGAGCAGGTGCCCCGGCGACAGCGGCGGCAGCGACGCGGCCAGGATGTCCCCGTTGGTGGGCGACGGCAGCGTGACCACCAGCGGCAGCAGGAAGCACATGGCGAGCAGGAACAGCACCACCCCGAGCGGCACCCACAGCTTGACCGCGCGCCATATCCGCTGCATTCGGACCTGCCTGTCGCTGACCAGCAGCGACGGCAGCGGCGGGCCGCCGGGGACGAGTACCGCGGTGTCAGGAGCTGGAACTGCCATAGCGGATCCTTGGGTCGAGTACCGCGTACAGGAGGTCGGCGAGGAGGTTGCCGGCCACCGTGATGATCGCGAACACCAGCACGATCCCCTCCACCATCGGCACGTCGTGGTTGCTGATGCTGTTGAGCAGCTCCTGGCCGATGCCCGGGGCCGAGAACAGGGTCTCGATGATGGCGGCCGCGCCGATCAGCGCGCCCAGGTTCAGGCCGACGACCGTGATCAGCGTGAACATCGAGTTCCGCAGCGCGTGCCTGACCAGCACCCGCCACGGCGCCAGCCCCTTGGCCCGGGCGGTGGTGATGTAGTCCTCCCGCTGCATCTGCTCCACCAGGTCGCCGCGGAGCACCCGGGCGTAGATCGCGAACAGCCCGAACCCGAGCGAGGCGGCCGGCAGCGTCGCTTCCCGGAAGAAGGTGCCCACCCCGCCGGTCCCCAGGGCGTTGGACTGGACCGGGAACCAGCCGAGCTGGACTCCGAACACGACGATGATGAAGATCGCGAACGCGTACGGGGCGGCGGACAGCCCGAGCATGGACAGCGCGAGGCTGAACCGGTCGGCGGCGCCGTTCGGCTTGCGCGCGGCGAGCACCGCCAGGCCGACCGCCAGCACCAGCGAGACGACCAGCGCGTAGGCCAGCAGCTCCATGGTCACCGGCAGGTAGGTGGCCAGCTCGTGGTTGACGCTCTGGCCCTCCAGCGTGGTGCCGAGGTTGCCGTGCAGCAGGTTCACGAACCAGTGCCAGTACCGCACCCAGAACGGCTGGTTCAGGCCGAGCCGGCGGTTGAGCGCCGCGATCTGGGCCGGGCTGGCCTTGAGCCCGAGCAGCCCCGCGGCGGTGTCGTTGGGCAGCGCGCTCATCACCGCGTAGGTCAGGAACGTGACGCCCCACAGGACGATGACCGCGGCGACCAGCCGCCTGCCCACCAGCTTCCAGGCCGGCGAGCCGGCCAGCCCGCGAGTGGTCATTTGCCCGACGGGTTGTAGTACACGTCCTGCCACGGGATGGCCGGCACGACCGCGACGGCCGGCAGCGCGGAGGTCAGGCCGGGGCCGACGATGCCCTTCACCGAGATGTTCGCGGGCGCGAACGTGAAGTAGAAGGGGCCGTAGTAATGCTTGGCGATGTACTCCGCCGCCTGGTCGTAGTAGGGGCAGCGCTGGGACACCTTCGTCGGCTCCTGCGCCTTGAACAGCAGCTGGTCCAGGTGCGGGTCGTGGACGCCGCTGTACGGCGCGTTGGACAGGAACCGGAAGCCGACGCCGACGCCGGCCGACGGATCCCAGGAGCCCGCGGTCTGGATCATCGCCTGCCAGTTCTTCCCGCCGTTGGCCCGGAACGCCTGGATCAGCCCGTCCAGGGGGTAGTTCGCGATGTTGACGTGCATCCCGAGCTTGTCCCACTCGGTGCGCAGCGCCTCGGTGGTGTCGATCGCGACCGGGCTGGAGTTGATGGTGCCTAGCGTGATGGTCGTCTTGTCCAGCCCGGATTCCTTGATGAGCTTCTTGGCCAGCGCCGGGTCGTAGCCCTGGTAGCCGGGCACCTTCGGCTCGTAGCAGATGCCGCCCGGCCCGGTGAAGCTCTCGGTGACCGGGTACCGGTCCCCGAACACCGCCTTCAGGATCGGGGCGAAGTCGGTGGCCGCGTAGATCGCCTGCCGCGCCTTGACGTTGCTGAACGGCGCCGACGCGGTGTTCAGCTGCAGGTCGTACGGGGAGGTGCCGGGCTGGTTCAGCTCCTGGAAGTGCTGCCCGGCCTCGTTGAGGATCTGCGTGGTGGACAGGTCCTGGTACACCTGGCCCTGGCCGGCCAGCATCGACTCGTACGCCGCCTCGTCGCCGCTGGCCGACTTGAACGTGATCTGGTTCAGGTAGGGCTTGGGCTTGTCCCAGTAGCGCGGGTTCTTCTTGACCACGAGCTGGTTGTTGTAGGTGTCGCTCACCACCGTGAACGGGCCCGCGCCGACCGGATCTTGCGCGAACTTCTTCTCGCCCTCCTTCTTGATCGCGGCGGGCGAGCCGATCCACATCGGCGTCGTGTCGAACAGCTGGTTGATGAAGGCGCCGTCCGGCGTGGTCAGGTGCACCGTGATCGTATCCGGGCCGGTCACCTGGACCGCGCTCTTGGCGAACGGCGCGCTGATGGCGGCCGGGCCGCTCGCCGTCCTGGCGACCTCCCACGGCGGGACCAGGCCGGCCTTCTTGGCCAGCGGCCCGAAGTCCCGCTGCCAGTTGTAGTAGACGGCCTGGGCGTTGAACGGGGTGCCGTCGGAGAACGTCACGCCCTTGCGCAGCGTGATCGTGACGGTCTTGTTGCCGTCGCTGAACGAGTAGCCGGTGGCCAGGTCGGGGAGGATCTTGCCGTTCGGCCCGAGGTCGAACAGCTGGCCGTAGACCGCGGTGTAGAAGTCCTGGTTGGCGGACCCGGTCACGTCGGTCGGCGGGTCGAAGCCGTACGGCCAGTCGCCGGAGAAGCCCTTGCCCTCCAGCACGGTGATCGAACCGCCCGCCTTCGGCGGCGGGGTGTTCTTGATGTTCCCCATCGACGGCTGCGCGCCCGGACTGGCGCCCGACGAGGAACCGCCGCACGCGGCGGTGCTCGCGGCGAGCGCGACCGCTCCGGCGAGGCAGGCGGTCCGCACTGACATTAGCCGAAATCTCACGGCATTCACCTACTCGTGATTTTTCATACGCTAGCGTGTGACAATTTGGCCAAGCGGGCGACGAAAGATTCGCCTTGAATACTCTCATCTGGGTGTGATACCGGCAAGGGCGCATAATCCCCTCCCGGTAGCCATATGCCGGTTGTTGTCCCGGCACGAGCCCGCCCGCGCCCGCCGCTTGTGCCGCCCCACAATGAAAACTAGCCCCAGACCTCGGCGGCGGTCTCGGTGATGAGGCGGAGCTTGGCGACCTCGTCGTCAATGGTCAGCGCGTTGCCTTCGGCGGTGGAGGAGAACCCGCACTGGCCGGACAGGCACAGCTGGTCGAGGTCCACGTACTTCGACGCCGCCTCGATCCGCCGCTTGAGCGCGTCCTTCGACTCCAGCTCGGGCCGCTTGGTGGTGACCAGGCCGAGCACGACCCGCTTGCCCTTCGGGACGAACCGCAGGGGCTCGAACCCGCCAGAGCGCTCGTCGTCGTACTCCAGGAAGAACCCGTCCACGCCGAGCTCGCTGAACAGCGCCTCGGCCACGTAGTCGTAGCCGCCCGAGGCCACCCAGGAGGAGCGGTAGTTGCCGCGGCACAGGTGGGTGGTCACGGTCATCCCGGCGGGGCGGCTGGCCAGCGCGGCGTTGGTGAGGGCGATGTACCGCAGGTGCATGCTCTCGGCGTCCTCGCCGCGCTCGCGGATGTAGGCGCGCTGGGCCGGGTCGTTGAGGTATGCCAGGGAGGTGTCGTCGAACTGCAGGTACTCGCAGCCCAGCGCGCCGATCCGGCGGACCTGCTCGCCGTAGGCGGCGGCCACGTCCGCCCAGAATTCGTCGGTGTCGGGGTAGACGCTCTCGTCGCACACCGCGGCCAGGCCGGACCGGTAGTGCACCATGGACGGCGCCGGGATCGTCAGCTTCGGGGTCATCCCGGCGGGCGCCACCGACCGCAGGAACTCGAAATCGTCGCCGAAGATCGTCGTGTCCATGGTGACCTTGCGGGTCACCCGGATGGCCGGCGGGGTGAAGGTGATCGTGCCGCCCGGATTGGTGAACCGGGAGGTGAGGTGGCCCGGCACCTGGGTGATGCCGCCGATCTGGTAGATGAAGTCCATGTGCCAGGACGCCCGGCGGAACTCTCCGTCGGTCACCGTCCGCAGGCCCACGTCGCGCTGCAGCGCCACCACCCCGCGGATCGCCTCGTCCTCGATGGCCCGCAATTCCGCCGCGGAAATCTTTCCCACCGCGTGTTCCTCGCGGGCCCGCAGCAATTCGGGCGGCCGCAGCAGGCTGCCGACATGATCGGCGCGAAATGGCGGGGAACTCCCTGTTTCCGGAGAGCGTCGTGCCGACGGCATATCCATTTAATTACCCTCGGAATTGTCCGCCGGGTAGGTGATGTCGATCTCCTCGCCGTCGGCGCCGAGGGCATTGGCCAGGATGCCGCGCATGAAGTCCTTGGGCACCAGGCAGTCCTCGCAGGCCTCCGGCCCGGCGGTGATCACCGCCGATACGCGGGAGCCCCGCTCGGTGACCTCCAGGTGGTAGCCGTCAGTCGCCAGGCTCGTCGCAAGCGCCTCGATCCGTTCGGTATCGATCATGTTTTCTTTCCTACCTGTACCGCGGTTCCGGACCACTCGCCGAAGATGCGTACCACCATCGAGATCGCCGCCGTCGGTGCCCCGGCCACGATCACCGGGATCTGCCGCGGCTCGGACAGGACGCGGTGGAAGTCCTCGCCGGCGGCCACGACATTGCCCTTGCCCGCCGACCGCAACTGGTCCGCGGTGCGGCCGGAGTGCTCGATCAGCCAGTGCTGCACGTCGGACTTGGACAGGCCGGCGGCGGCGAACATCTGCGCGTGCTCCGGGCACAGCACCAGGGCGACCGGGGTCCGCGGGAAGATCTGCGGGCCGAGCCGGCCGACCGAGTCGGCGATGTCGCGCAGCACGTCGGCGTGGTCGGGGGTGTGCCGGTTGTCGATGAACTCGCACGTGCGGGTCAGCATGACGGACACGGCGCTCGCCGGTGCGGGCACGCCGCCGTCCACGCTGAACGGTTCCCAGGGGGATTCTTCCTCGTTCTCCGCGACGCAGATCGACCACCGGCCGGGCACGCCCTGGGTGGCCTGCTCCAGGACGTGCGGGTGGATGCCGAAGGCGTTGCGCACGATCAGGCCGATGGCCCGGGGAATGGTGGCGTTGGGCCGGAATCCGGGGCCGAACGCGCCGCCCCCGGTGTTGAACCCCAGCTCCTGGCGGACCGGGCCGTTCACCACGATGAGCGGCGCGGGGCCGGAGGTGGACTGGAAGCCGCCGCCGCGCGCGGCGCGCTCGCGCATCAGCGCCTCGAACGCGGCCAGCACCACCGGGAAGTACCCGGGCTCGCAGCCGGCCATCGCGGCGTTGATCGCGGCCGTGCGGACGGTGCAGTCCCGGCCGACCTGCTCCAGGGAGCCGATGATCTCCTCCGGATCGCGGTCCGTGGTGGCCAGGAACCGGTCGACCAGCGGCCCGGACGCCGGGACCAGGGGCAGCCCGTCGGACCAGCCCTGGTCGTAGCAGTACTCGATCGCGCGCTGCGCCTCGTCGGGATCGGGGGCCTTGCCGGAGCCGGGGGCCTCGTGGGGTTCGGGGGCCGTCTCCGTCATGAGGTCAGCAGCGCCACCACGTCGTCGAGCACCTCCGCCGCGCGCTGCTTCACCTGATCTTCGGTGAGGACCGCGACCGGGTGCGCGGTGGTGGCGTAGCCGAAGCCGGGGGCGCCGCGCAGCTCGGCCATCGCGTCGGCGGTGGCCCGGAACGAGTCGGTGACGATCACCGCGACCGGCAGCCCGGCCGCCTCGAACACCACGCCGTCGGCGGCGGCCGCGGCGCTGCACGAGCCGCAGTCCCCGACGCCGGTGACGATCACGTCGGCCTCGGCGGCCAGGTCCTTGATCACGTCCTCCGGCTCGGGGACGGCGAAGTTGACCTTGGTGCGCTCGGTGAGGGTGACGTCATAGGACTCGCGCAGCAGCCGGCCGAGCTCGGTCAGGAACGGGCGGGCGTTCCGCTTGGTGTTGATCAGCAGCCCGACCCGCTTGCCGCGCAGGCTCGCGGGGCGCGGCGCCCGGGGAGCGGCCCTGGCGGTGGCTTTCGCGGTCGTTCCGGTGGGATCCAGGATCGCGTTTGGCATTGCGGTGTCCTTAATGCTGGCGGGCTTAATGCTGGTGGACGATGACGCCGCGGATGTTCCTGCCTTCCATAAGGTCTTTGTACCCCTCGTTGATTTCCGCTAGCGCGTACCGCTTTGTGATGAGCTCGGGGAGCCTGATGTGGCCCTCGTGCCACAGGCTCAGGATCATCGGGATGTCGTGCAGCGGGTTCGCGCCGCCGAACAGCGATCCCTGGATCCGGCGGTGGTAGCCGGTCAGGCCGCCGCCGCGCTCCAGCGACATGTCGTAGCCGCCGACGGCCGTGACGACGGTGGTCCCTCCCTTGCCCGTCATCCCGACGGCCGCCGCCAGGACCTCGTTGCTCATCTCGCCGACCGTGCAGATCACCGTGTCGGCGAGCTGGCCGCGGGTCAGGTCGACGAGGACGTCCCTGGCCTTCTCCGGGTCGCCGAACGCGTGCGTCGCGCCGAACTCCAGGGCCTGGTGCTGCTTCCACTCGTTGGGGTCGATCGCCAGCACGTGCCTGGCGCCGGCGTACCTGGCGCCCTGCACGGCGTTCATCCCGACGCCGCCGGTGCCGAAGATCACGACCACGTCGCCGGGCCGCACGTCGCCCGCGTAGACGGCCGAGCAGAACCCGGTGGTGACACCGCAGCTGACCAGCGCCGCGACCTCCAGCGGGACGTAGTCCTCGACCTTCACGCAGGAGTACTCCGACAGCACGGAGTACTCGGAGAACGCGCCGACGACGCACATGCCGCCGAAGTCCTCCCCCTTGGAGTGGAACCGGAAGGTCTCGTCCCGCAGGCAGCCGACGCCGGCCCACTTGCCCGCGTCGCACAGGTTCTGCTTGCCGGTGGAGCAGTACCGGCACCGGCCGCACACGGGGATGTAGGAGCAGGAGACTCGGTCGCCGACCTTGACCCGCGTGACGCCGGGCCCGGCCTGGACGACCACGCCCGCGCCCTCGTGGCCGCCGACCATGGGCAGCCGGCCCGCGCCGCGCGCCCGGATGTGCTCATCGGAGTGGCACAGCCCGGCGGCCTCCATCCGGACCAGGACCTCGTTCGCCTTCGGCTCGTCCAGGTCCAGCTCGGTGACCTCCCACGGAGTGCCGGCCTTCCGCAGCACCGCGGCCCGGGTTTTCATATTTTCCTCCGATGTCGTGACAATAGGTTTCATATCACGCACTTCCCGGCGATCCAAGGGTCCTATATCGTGCTCAGTGAGCCGGGTGATGCGGTTATGACCTGCACCAATTCCGTCCGGCCCGGTCCTGTCGCGGAGCCCAATTACCGGGCTCAGGGAGTGGAGGCACATGGCTGACATGGTGCGCGCCGTCGTCCAGACCGGGCCGCGGCAAATGGAGATGCGCGAGTACCCGAGGCCGGTACTCGGCGGCGACACCGGCGCGGTGCTGCGCGTCGAGGCCTGCGGCATCTGCGGCAGCGACGTCGAGCAGTACAAGGGGTCGATGGGCGGTCGCGGGCTGCCGATGATCCCCGGCCACGAGCCGCTGGGGATCATCGAGGAGATCACCGACTCCGCCGCCGCCCGGTGGGGAGTCCGGGCCGGCGACCGGGTCGCCGTGGAGATCCTCATCCCCTGCCGGTCCTGCGGGCGGTGCCTGGCGGGCGCCTACATGAACTGCCGGAACCGGGTCGGCAGCCACGGGGGCGGCAACCCGCCCGAGCGCCGCGACCGGCTGACCGGCGGCTACGCCGAGTACATCGACCTGCACCCGAACTCCATCGTGCACCCGGTCAGCCGTGACCTGCCCGCCGAGATCGCGGTCATGTTCAACCCCCTGGGCGCCGGGGTGCGGTGGGCGCTGGAGTACGGCGGGGTCCGCCTCGGCTCGTCGGTGCTGGTGCTGGGCGCCGGCCAGCGCGGCCTCGCCGCCGTGCTCGCCTCCCGGTACGCGGGCGCGGGCACGATCATCGCCACCGGGCTGTCTCGGGACGCGAAGAAGCTGGAGCTGGCCAGGGAGTTCGGCGCGGACCACACGATCAACGTCGAGGAGGCCGACACCGTGGAGCGGGTCCGCGAGCTGACCGGCGGCGACGGGGCCGACGTGGTGCTCGACCTGACCCCGGCGGCCACCTCGCCGGTCCTGGACGCGGTCAACGCGGTGCGCTGGGGCGGCACGGTCGTCCTGGCCGGGCTCAAGGGCCGCACGGAGTCCGGGCCGCGCGCCGTCGAGCTGCCCACCGACCTGCTGATCAACAAGGCGATCACCGTGCGGGGCGCGTTCTCGGTGGACGCGGCCGGCTACGAGAACGCGATCAGGCTGATCGAGTCCGGCGCGTTCCCGCTGCACAAGATGCAGACGCACAAGTTCGGGCTGGAGGACGTGGAGCGCGCGATCCAGCTGCTGGCCGGCGAGGTGCCCGGCGAGGACGGCATCCACGTCGCGATCATGCCCGGCCGGTGATCGCGATGCCCAAGGTCATCGACACCCACGCGCACATCTTCCCGTCCGGGTTCGGCCCGGCCCCCGCGGGCTGCGACCCCGCCTCCTGGCCGTCGGTCGAGCCGAACCCCGACATCGACGGCGGGAAGCTCCTGGTCAACGGCCAGATGCGGTTCCCGGCCGCCCCGGCCTGGTTCGAGGCGGAAAAGCGGCTGGAGGCGTCGGCCGCCAGCGGCGTGGACGCCGAGCTGCTGTCCCCGTTCCCCGCGCTGCTGAACTACCGGGTCCCGGCCGGCGTCGGCCGCGACCTGTGCCGGGTGGTGAATGAGTACATCGCCGGCCTGGTCTCCGCGTTCCCCGCGCGGTTCTACGGCCTGGGCACCGTCCCCATGCAGGACCCGGACACGGCTGCCTCGATGCTGAAGGAGGTCTTGGACCACGGCCTCCTCGGCGTCGAGGTCGGCTCCAACGTCAACGGCGAATCCCTTCATGCCGAACGGTTCGACGGTTTCTGGTCCGAGGCTTCGCGACTGGGCGCTTCCGTCTTCGTCCACGGAATGCCCGTGCCCAGCGACCGGCTGCCCGGCCCGGCCACCGCCACGTTCGGGGTCGGCGCCGACGCCGCGCTGGGCGCCGCGGCGATCATCACCGGCGGGGTCGCCGAGAAGTACCCTTCGATCCGGATCTCGTTCTCCCACGCGGCCGGCGGGCTGCCTCTCGTGCTGGGACGGGCCAACTGGTTCTGGGGCCGGACCTGGAACGAGGAGCCGCCCTTGCCGGAGTCGGAGCGGCCGGAGGCCAAGCCGTGGTTCGCGCCCCGCGGGCCGATGGAGCTGGCCCGCCGGTTCTGGTACGACTCGCTGGTGATGGACCGGCGTGGCATCCGGTTCCTGGCCGACCTGTTCGGCACCGACCGGCTGCTGGTCGGCTCGGACTTCCCGGCGATGCCCAGGGAGCAGCCGATCGCGAAGACGCTCCGGTCGATGGGCCTCACCGACGAGGAACTGTCGGACATCCTCTGGAACAACGCCTTCGCGTTCCTCGCCACCCATCCGCCGACATAAATACATCGCAGTCGCCACGATCCGTTCGGCTAAAGATCGTTGGTGGTCGGGGGCCGGGGCCGGGTCGGGGGCGGGCAGGGCCGTGCCGTCGGGGGCGAAGCAGGGCGGGTCGACCAGGGTGACGGTCAGCTCTGGTCCCTCCGGCGCGTCCGGGAGCCGGCACACGGCCAGCGCGTCGCCAACCCGCAGTTCCGCCTCCCAGCCGGCGCCGCTCGGCCGCGCGGCGGCGACCTTCCCGGTGACGACCAGCCCGC
>JAFMRC010000408.1:0-2321 GCA_017354375.1 Nocardiopsaceae bacterium
TGTAGCGTCCCGCTGGCCTCGTTGGGGGTACCTTTACGCACGTTCGCTCACCTGTCTTTCGCCTGACTCCGGACCACCCTTTATGCCCCTGACCTGGGCATATATCCATTGTCGGGGAAAGTGCGCATTTGGGCCGGCGAGGCCGGTTGGGCCGGCGAGGCCGGTTGGGCCGACGGGGCCGGCAGGCCGACGGGGCGGCCCCTTATACGTCCCGTCGGCAGAACAGGGTGCTGGCGAGGGCCAGCAGCACCGCGACGAGGGCGGCCAGCGGCAGCGTCAGCGCCCATTGCGGCCCTCCGTCGCGCGCCTCGGCCTGGGCCGCGGCCGCGGTGAACGGGGCCAGGTCCTGGCTGACGTGGAGGGCCAGGATCGCGACCTTCTCGAGAACGGCCGGCCAGAGGATCGCCAGGGCGATGGACAGCGCCGGGTTCCGGGTCAGCGCGCCTACCGCCAGGCCCGCCAGCGCGCACAGCACCGCATACAGGACGGCGGCGGCGCCGAGCCCGGCGACCCGGGAAGCGGAGACCGGGACCCCTCCCAAGACCGGCACGCTGAACGCGTTCACCAGCACCATGACCGCCGCCGTGACCGCGGTGACCGCGGCGGTCACCACGGCCTTCGCCAGCAGGATGCCGCGGCGGTCCGACAGCGTCAGCACGGTCGTGGTGATGGTGTGGTGCCGGTACTCGCCGCCGATGACGGTGACGCCGAGCGCGGCGAAGAGCGTGAACCCGGCGAGGATCACGCCTAGCATGCCGCTGGCCAGCTGCCCGTTCCCGGCCATCGCGCTCCGGCCCTCGAAGGCATCCGTCAGGATCTGGGCCACCAGGGCCGCTCCGCACAGCAGCCATGGCGCGCGGATCGAGCGCATGGCGACCCACTCGTAGCTCAAGGCCCGGCGGAGGGCACCACCATGGGCGAGGAAGGTACCGCCCTGGGGGAGGGGGACGGTCTCGTCCCAGGAAGTGCTCTGAGTGGTCATGCGGCCGCCCCCCGGAACTCGGTCGCCTCGGCGGTGGCCGCGAGGAAGGCGTCCTCCAGGCTGCCGGAGCGAGCGTGCGCGGCGATGAAGTCCCGGGCTGGCTGCGCGGCGATCAGCCGGCCGCGCCCGATCACCACCAGATCCTCGGCGAGCTGGGTCATCTCCGACAGCAGGTGCGAGGAGGCGAAAACCACGCGCCCCTCCTCGGCCAGCCTGACCAGGAAGCGGCGCATCCAGTGCACCCCCTCCGGGTCGAGGCCGTTGGCCGGCTCGTCCAGGATCAGGTACTCCGGATCGCCGAGCAGCGCCGTGGCCAGGCCGAGCCGCTGCCGCATGCCCAGGCTCAGGCTCCCGGCGCGGCGGTGGCCCACCTCGTCCAGGCCGACCAGGGACAGCACCTCCCGCACCCGCCGGTCCTCCAGGCCCGCGCCTGCGGCCACCATCCGCAAGTGCTGGCGGACGCTACGGGCCGGGTGAACGGCGTCCGGGTTCAGGAGCGCGCCGACCCTCCGAGCCGGGCAGCTGAGTTCCCGGTAGCAAGCGCCGCCGAAGGTGGCTCTCCCCTCCCCGGTGTCCAGGCCGAGCATCAGGCGCATCGTGGTCGACTTGCCAGCGCCGTTCGGCCCGAGAAAGCCGGTGACGACCCCGGGGCGGACGGTAAAGGACAGGCCGTCCACGGCGAGCGTGTCACCGTACCGCTTCCGCAAGCCCTGTACGTGAATCATGCCGTTCCCTCCTGTGGGCGATCGGTTCTGCAGGTGATCGGGTTCCACACTCCCCCGGGCCCGCAGGACGGCGCGTCTGGCGATCGGGCAGTCCGCGTACGACTTTCGGGTAATCCGACGCGGCCGGAAAGCAGGATGTACCCGGAAGGGCTCGTGGCGAGGATGAAGGTGTTCAAACGGAACGACCTCATAAGCGAACAGCACATCCTCAACAGGCAAGGGAGAACACCGATGAGCACACTGGCCATGCGGCAGCCCGCCCACCTTCTGGCCGCGACCGGCGGAAGCCACCTCACTCTGGCTGGCGGAGCGGCGGGCGCGCTGATCCTCGCCGTTGTCGCCGGCATCTTCTTCTTTATGGTTGGAGCCCTGGTAAGCGTCCTGCGCTCCCAGCACAGCGGCGGCATGAAGCTCGTCTGGACGGTAATCATCCTCGCCGCCCCGGCCCTCGGCAGCATCGGGTGGTTCGTGATCGGGCGCCGGGACGCGCAGCGGCACCGGGCATTTGGCTGAGGCCCGGAAGCGTTCCGCACAGCCGGCTCCCCGGTCCGCCCGAAGGACGCTTCGCCAGATCCGCCTCTCACGTTAAGACCGACATGCGCGTGGTGCGGCAG
>JAFMRC010000408.1:2331-4621 GCA_017354375.1 Nocardiopsaceae bacterium
CTGCCGCACCACGCGCATGCTGTAGTGAAAAGCTATTCGGGAGCAAGGACCCCGAACTCGATCTCTTCAAATACCCTGGACCACCAGGATGCCTCGTCCTCGAACGCCTGGGGGTCCGCCTGCCGCCGTGTAGCGTTCGCCTGCCCCCAGGGATGCGATTGCATGCCTGTCGTAAGGCATCCACTCCGCAGCCATTGCCTTCTCAAGCGACAGCGACCACGAGGACGGTCACGTCGTCGTCGCTGCCGGGGGACAGCCGGGCGGCCAATTCGGCGGCGCCCGCCGCCGCGGTCGCGCCGGCGCAGCACGCCGCCGTATTGAGCAGCTCGACCAGGCCCTCGTCGATGTCCTGGCCGCGCCGCTCGACAAGCCCGTCGGTGTAGAAGACCAGCCGGTCACCGGGGGCCAGGTCCTCGATCGCCAGCTCGTACTCCGCGCCTCGCACGGTGCCGAGCAGCAGGCCGGGCGGGCGCGCGAGCAGCCGTGGCTCACGGTTCCTGACGAGGACCGGGGGCGGGTGCCCGGCCTGCGCCCAGCGCAGTCGCGGTACGCCGATGTCGAGAGAGCCGACCGCGGCGGAGGCGACCAGTTCGGGAACCTCATCCGCGCAGACCAGGTCGTTCAGCCAGTGCAGCAGCGTGTCCGGCGGCTGCCCGGAGACCGTCATCCCGCGCAGCGCGTTGCCGATCCGGGCCATCCCGGTCGCGGCGGTCAGGCCATGGCCCGCCACGTCTCCGATCGTCACCAGGGCGGCGTCGCCAGACCAGGCGCTGACCTCGTACCAGTCGCCACCCACCCGGCTGTCGAACTGCGCGGGCTGGTAGCAGACGGCGGCATCGTACATGCCGCAGGAGAACTGGCGCTCCGGCGTGGGCAGGATCGCCTGCTGCATCCGCAGCGTCGCCTCCCGCCGGTCCCGCTCGACCTTGGCGTGAGCCGCGGCGAACTGAGCGAGGTCCGGCAGTTCTTCCCCGGCGGACTGCTGCGGAACCAGGAGGTGCTGGGCGAGCGGCACCGAAGAGCCGTCCGCCTGTCGCGACGCGTCGGTGACACCGTCGCCGAGCAGCCGCACCGCGGCCTCTTCGAGGGCAACATGAGCTTCCCTGGCCATCCCGGCCAGGGATTCCGCTGCCTCGGCGAGGGTGCAGCCCACACGGCCAGCAAGCCAGCCGGTTGCATAATCGACCATGACCTGCTGCCGCGCGGCACCCACCGCGCCGTGGTCCTTTGCCAGTCCCCCTATCGCGCACTCCTCGTGCCGCTCAACCGCTAGGTCTCATGCCGACCCGACGCCGCCCCGAGCGGGAATCCGGGCCGCGGAAACTGAATGTAGCCACGCTCTAGGCACGTAGTGTAGTGAACCCGGCCATGGATGTCAGGGCATCCGCCACACAGCCGATTTTCCATCTCAGACCGGTATGTTGATGAGGATTCCGCTGCGCGGGCCGCCGATAGATACGGATACTCAACATTGTGGTAGGCGAGGAGTTCGCGAGCGTGCTGGCTGCCGCGCAGAACGGGAGCGAGGACGACTTCGCGATCTTGTGGCGGGACGTCAACCCGTCCCTGCTCCGCTATCTGCGCGTGGTCGCGCCCGATCACGCTGAGGACATCGCGGCGGAAGCCTGGGTGCAGGTGATCCGCGGGCTGCCCAGGTTCAGCGGCGATGAGTCGGCGTGGCGGGCCTGGCTGTTCACCAACGCGCGGCGCCGGATGCTGGACCAGGCGCGCACGCGCAAGCGGCACCCGGCCGAGCCACTGGACTCCCTGCGCGCAGCGGACGTACCGCGATCCCCGGACGCGGCGCAGACGGCCATGGACAACCTCGCTACCTCCTCGGCGCTCGCGGTCCTGACCCGGCTGCCTGGGCAGCAGGCCGAGGTCATCCTGCTACGGGTCGTCGCCGGGCTCGACACCGAGACGGTCGCGAATATGCTGGGCAAGTCTCCCGGCGCGATCCGGGTACTCGCGCACCGGGGGCTGAAGAGGCTCCAGGCGCTGCTGTCGGGAGCGGGTGTAACGCCATGACCCGCTACGGCGCTCCAGACGATGACATGCCAGATACCTTCCCGCTTCCGCCCTCGGGTCCGCAGCCGTTCGACGAGCGCGACCTCGACTCGCTGCTGGCCGGCGGCGCCGATGTCCCGGCCTCGCTCCGCCCGGTCGCGGACACGCTGAAGGCTCTCCAGGCCGCCCCCTCCGCGGATGAGCTGCGCGGCGAGGCCGCGGCCCGGGCCTGGTTCCGCTCCCCGGTACCCGAGGTCCCGGCTGCTCGCAGGACCCACAGGGT
>JAFMRC010000169.1 GCA_017354375.1 Nocardiopsaceae bacterium
GACCAGCCCGGCCCGCCCGGCCCGCCCGGCCAGCGCGACCGGCGCGCCCCGGGACCAGGTGGACGCGCAGCGGGCGCTGGCCACCTACCAGGCGCTCCAGGAGAATCTGTACCTTCCCCGGTACCACCTGTACCAGTGCGACAGCATCTGCGACAGCACGAACCACGTGGGCACGCTCTGGCCGTTCACCAGCGCGTTCGCCGCCACTGGCTACCTGGCGGCGCTGCCCGGCGTCGGCGCCCCGGCCAGGGCCGCCATCCCCGACCGGCGCCAGGGCCTGGCCGCCTACTACGACACCGGCGAGGCCGATCCCGCCGGGCGATCCCAGCCGCCCGCCTACGCCTCGCTGGCCGAGCCGCCGATCGGGCCCGGCGCCCCCACCTACTACGACGACAACGCCTGGGTCGCCCTGGATGAGCTGTACGCCTACGGGGTGACCGGCGACCCGGGCGACCTGCGCACCGCCGAAGGCCTGTTCCGCTTCGTGACCAGCGGCTGGGACACCAGCTCGTCCGACCCCTGTCCCGGCGGGGTGTTCTGGGAGGACGTGGCCGGCTCCGGGCGCAACACGGTCTCGAACGCGCCGAACGCCGAGGTCGGGCTGCTCCTCTACCGGGCCACCGGGCAGGCCTCCTACCTGGACTGGGCGCGGAAGATGTACGACTGGACGCGCGGCTGCCTGCAGGCCCCGAACGGCATGTACGACGACCACGTCAACCCGGACGGGTCGGTCAACACGGCCCTGTGGAGCTACAACCAGGGCACGATGATCGGCGCCGGGGCGCTCCTGTACCAGGCAACCGGCGACCGGGACTACCTGGCCCAGGCGGAGCGGACGGCGGCCGCCTCGGTGAGCTACTACGGCGGCGCCGGCGGCAGCCTGGACGGCCAGCCCGACGCGTTCAACGCGATCTTCTTCCGCAACCTGTTCTACCTGGCCTCGATCACCGGGAACACGTCCTACCGCCAGATGGCCGCGGCGTACGCGCAGGCCGCCTGGACCCAGGACCGGCAGCCGGATGGCCTGATCTCCGACCCCGACCCGACCGGGGGCGAGGCCCCGGTCAACCAGACCGCCCCGATGGCCGAGATCTACGCCCTGCTGGCCGGGAGTTCCCCGATGCCGGTCACGCCCTGGGGCCACGCCCCGGGGTCACGGGGGCGGTAAGCCCTGGTAAGGGGGCAGGCGCCCCGATCCGTTCGGTAGAAGGATGGTTCGGATCTTCGGCCGGATCCCGGGCCGCGGGGCGGATTCTAGAATGGCCCGGTGAGCATCGCGCTGAACCTGCTTGACGGCGTGCGCTGGCGGGGGAGGCCCGTGGCAGGAAAGCGCCCGGGGGAGCTGCTCGCCGCGCTGGCCGCTCATGACGGCCGCCCGGTGCCGGCCGAGAAGCTGATCGGGCTCGTCTGGGGGGACGACCCGCCGGCTAACGGGGTGAAGGGCCTGCAGGTGCTGGTCGCCCGGACGCGGAACGCGTGCGGCAGTGACGCGATCGTCCGCGATGGGGCCGGATACCGGCTCGGCATTGGCCCGGACGAGGTCGACAGCATCCGGCTCGCCCGGCTCGTCCGGGATGCGTCCGCCGCGCTGGACCAGGACGCGGTCACCGCGGCGAAGCTCGCTCAGGAGGCACTCGCGCTCGTCGGCGGCCTGGACAGCGACGGCGTGCCCGCCGGTAACGGACTACCTGGCCCTGGGGGCACGCCCGCAGGGGACATCATGGGCAATGGGGCCCTCGTCGGCGTCCGCCAGGATGCCGCGGCGGACATCGCCGCCGCCCGCGTAATCGCGGCCCGTGCGCGCAGCCGGACCGGGGCCTGCGCGCAAGCGCTTCCAGTGCTGGAGTCCGCGCACTCCGAGCACCCCCACGACGAGGCTCTGCTGGCCGACCTGCTGAACGCGGAAGCCGCCGTCCGCGGCCCGGCCGCGGCACTGGACCGGTTCGAGCGCTACCGCGAAGCTCTCCGGGGCCGGCTCGGCACCGATCCCGGCGAAGCCCTGCAGCGCGCGCACCGCCGGCTGCTGGCGCTCGACCGTCCCGTCCGGCGGGGCGTCCGGTACGACGCGACCGAGCTCATCGGCCGGGACGGCGACCTGGAACGGCTGCGGTCGCTGCTGGCCAGCTCGCGGGTGGTGTCCATCACCGGCCCCGGCGGGCTGGGCAAGACCCGGCTGGCGCACGCCCTCGCGCGCGACGCCGCCGAGCCGGCCGTGTACGTCGTCGAACTGGCCGGCGTCACCTCTCCCGAGGACGTCGCGCTCGAGGTCGGGTCCGCGCTCGGCGTCCGCGACTCCGTCCGGGACCGCCGGCTCCTGACCCCGCGGCAGCGGGCCGACGCCGAGGCCCGCATCGCCCAGCATCTCGCGCAGTCGCCGTGCCTGCTCATGCTGGACAACTGCGAGCACCTGATCGGGGCGGTCGCCGACCTCGTGGCCTACCTCGTCACCGCGGTCGCCGACCTGCGCGTGCTGACCACGAGCCGCGCGCCCCTGGCCATCGCCGCCGAGCGGGTCTACCCGCTGGGCGAACTGGGGGCCAGCGACTCCGGGCGGCTGTTCACCGAACGGGCCCTCGCCGCCCGTCCGGGCGCCCGCCTGCCGGACGAGACCGTGGCCAGCATCGTCGCCCGGCTGGACGGGCTGCCGCTGGCGATCGAGCTCGCCGCGGCCAAGGTCAGGGCCATGTCGGCCGACGAGATCGACCGCCGCCTGGAAGACCGGTTCGCTCTCCTGCGGGGCGGCGACCGGTCCGCTCCCGACCGGCACCAGGCGCTGCTCACGGTGATCGAGTGGTCGTGGAACCTCCTGAACGCGAGCGAACAGCGCGCCCTGCGCTGGCTGGCGCTGTTCCACGACGGGTTCACGCTCGAAGCCGCGGAGACGGTGCTGGCTCAGGAGGGACTGGCCCGGGGGGACGCGTTCCAGGTCGCTGCGGGCCTGGTCGACCAGTCCCTGCTCAGCGTCCGGGAGACCGCCGCCGGGCTGCGCTACCGGATGCTGGAAACGGTCCGCGAGTTCGGCGTGCTCCGGCTCGCGGACGCCGGCGAGGAGCGGGCGGCGCGGGCCTCGCTGCGCCGGTGGGCGGTGGGCTACGCGCGGGCATACCGCGCTCAGGTGATGGGGAGCGGCCAGTTCGAGGCCATCGACGCGCTGAGCGCCGAGGAGACCAACCTGGCCGACGAATTGAGGGGCGCGATCGCCGACGATGACCACGGCTCGCTGGCCGGGCTGCTGGCCACGCTCGGACTGCTGTGGACGATCCGCGGCCAGCACGTCCGCATCGTCGTCCTGGCCGAGGCGGTCACCGCCGCGATGCGGGACTGGGAACCGCCCGCGGACCTCGCGGACGAGGCACGTACCGCCATGGCGATCATGCTGGCCAACTCGCGGATGACCAACGGGGCGAGCAGCGAGCCGCTGGAAGGCCTGCTGCGACGACTGGGACCAATGGGACCAAGACGTGACGGCGACGGATACGGCGGGTACTCGTCGGGACTGGCGCGGATGCTGCTGGCGTACGACCCGGATGACGTCGCCGCCTCCATCCGCCAGCTGGCCCGGCTCGCGGAGGACGACGACCGGGCCACCGCGATCGCCGCCAGCCAGTGGCTCACCCACCTGCGGGAGAACGCCGGCGATCCGGCGGGCGCGACGGCCGCCGCCGAGCGCACGCTGGCGCTGGTCCGCGACGACGACGGCCCGTGGTCCGCGGCGATGGCGCACGTCTTCCTGGCGGAGCTCGCCACCCAAGCCGACGACCGCGCCGCCGCGGTCGCGCATACCCGGGCCGCCCTGCCGGTGATGAGTCGGCTCGGCGCCACCGACGACGAGATCCAGCTCCGGTCGCTGCTCGCCCTGTGCGCCATCGCCGACGGCCGGCTCCCGGACGCGGAAGACGAGCTGGCCCGGCTCGACGTCCTGGACGAGCCCGCGACGGGGTTCGCCAGCAGTGCCTTCCGCCTCGTCTGTCACGGGGAGCTGGCGCTGGCCCGCGGCGACCACGCGGCCGGCCTGCGCTTCCACCGCAAGTGCGCGACCTACATGCGTGAGCTCCGGATGCCGGGAATCGAGCCGACGGGCATGGAGCCGTGGGCGCTGTTCGGCGAGTCGATGGCGCTGGCCGCGCACGCCTACTACGCGGAGGGCGAGGAGATCCAGCTCGGGCGCGCGCTGCTGAGCGCCTGCCGTCGGCACGCGCTCCGGACGTGCGCGGACGAGAGCTCGGCCGTGCGCCTCGACTACCCGGCCGCGGGCCTGGTGCTCTTCGCTCTCGGCACCTGGACGCTGCTGCGCCCGCCCGCTGAGGCCGTATCCCCCGAGGACGCGTCCTATCCCGATGTCGCGCTGCGGCTCCTGGCGCTCGCCGACCGGTTCCGCTACCACCGCACCATCCCGACCCTGATGTGGGAGCGCATCGTGCCGATGGCCGAGAAGGCCGCCCCCGGCCGCCTCGCCCGGTTCCAGGCCGAATACGCGAGTGACGAGCCGGCTGGCCTCCTCGCTGAGGCCGGCCGGCTCGTCGAGCGGCTTCCCGGCTAACCCGGCTTCCCGGCTAACCCGGCTTCCCGGCTACGCAGCCCTAGAGCTGCCGCTTGTACCCCCACACCGACAGCGGCGCGAAGATCGCGATCACGGCCAGGCAGGCCAGCACCGTCCAGCCCACCTCGGAACTGATCACCGCGTGGTTGGCCAGGTCCCGGGTGGCGGACACCAGGTGCGAGACCGGGTTGACCCTGACGAATGCCTGCAGCCAGCCCGGCAGCGTGCTCACCGGCACGAACGCGTTGGAAAGGAACGTCAGCGGGAACAGGATCATCATCGACAAGCCCTGGACCATCCGGGCGTTGCTGGCGATCGTGCCGAACCAGGTGAAGATCCAGGCGAGCGCCCACCCGGTGAAGACCGACAGCACCATCGCGCCGAGGACGCCGAAAGCGCCGCCGCCGGGACGGTAGCCGATGGCCGCTCCCGTCGCGAACGTCAGGCCGGCGGCGATCAGGTAGCGGACCAGGTCCGCCACCATCGGCCCGGCCAGCGGCGCGATACGGGCCATCGGCAGCGACTTGAACCGGTCGAACACGCCCTTCTCCATGTCCTCGCGGAGCTGGACTCCGGTGGACATGCAGGTCGTGAGGACGGTCTGGGCGACGATGCCGGGAATCATCAGCGGCAGGTAGCCCCGGACATTACCGGAGATCGCCCCGCCGAAGATGTAGGCGAACATCGCGGTGAATAGCAGCGGCTGGATCGTGACGTCGAAGAACTGCTCCGGGTTCCGCCGCATCTTCTTCAGCGCCCGCCAGGCCATGACGAGGGTCTGGCCGGCGGTCTCGAAGACGCTCACCCGCGGGCGGGTGGCGGCCACCGCGGCGGCGGGATCGGCCCATCGCGGCGGGATTCCGGCGGACGGCGGGGCTACGGTCGTGGTGCTCATCCGGCGGCCACCTCCAGTTCGGCGTCCTCGGTTTCCGATCCCGTGCCGTGCCCGGTCAGCGCGAGGAAGACCTCGTCCAGCGTCGGCCTGTCCACGCTCACCGAGGCGATCGGCACCCCGGCCTCGCGGAAGCCGATCAGCACGTCGGCGGCCCGGCCGGCGTCCTGGAGGGGCACGTTCAGCCCGCCCCGCTCCGGGGACAAGACCGGTTCCGCGCCCGCGGCCCGCCGGACGATCTCCCGGGCGAGCTCGGCATCCGCGCCCGGCGCCAGCCGGAGCTGCAGCGTCGAGTTGCCAACGGAGGCCTTCAGCTCGTCCGGGGTGCCCTCGGCGACCTTGCGGCCGTGGTCGATCACCGCGATCCGCCCGGCGAGCTGGTCCGCCTCGTCGAGGTACTGGGTGGTGAGCAGGATCGTGCACCCGTCGGCGGCCAGACCGCGGATCGTGTCCCACATCTGCCCGCGGGTGCGCGGGTCCAGCCCCGTGGTGGGCTCGTCGAGGAAGATCAGCGGCGGCCTGGTGATCAGGCTGACCGCGAGGTCCAGGCGGCGGCGCATCCCGCCGGAGAACTCCTTGAGCCTCTTGCCGCCGGCGTCGGCCAGCCCGAACTGCTCAAGCAGTCGCTTGGCCGAGGCCCGGGCGTCACGCGAGCGCAGTCCCTGCAGCCGTCCGAACATCCACAGGTTCTCGGTCGCGGTCAGGTCCTCGTCCACCGACGCGTACTGCCCGGTGATGCCCAGCAGCTGGCGGACGCGGTGCGGCTCGCGGGCCACGTCCACGCCGAGCACCCGGGCCTGCCCGGCGTCGACCGGCAGCAGGGTCGCGAGCATCCGCAGCATCGTCGTCTTCCCCGCCCCGTTCGGCCCGAGCACCCCGAAGATCTCACCCTGGCGCACCCGCAGGTCGATCCCGTCGACCGCGCGCAGCCTGCCGAAGGCCTTGACCAGGCCGGCTGCCTCGATTGCGGCTATTTGTGTCATGCCGACACGGTATGCGGGCGCGGCATCACCCCGGCTACACGGCGGTTTCACCGGTTTCACCGGCGTGGTTTTGAATATGAATACGCAATGCCTCAAAATATTCGTTAATAGGAATCCAGGAGCTGAGAAGAAGCGTGTGATCCTCGCGGATAATCCAGGCGAGAGCATGTACGGTGCTGATGTTCCGCGCCTCTTCGGAGGTTGCCAGGGCGGCGGATTCGGCATCGCGGCCCAATAGATGCAGCGCCAGCACGCGGTTGGGCAGGTTCATGGGATTCTTGTAATCGAGGTCGCGGGCCTTCCTCAGCTCCGCGAGCGCGGCGGGAATATCTAGGGGAAGCAGACAGAATCCCAGGTTGTTGTGGGATCCCGCATCGTCCGGGACGGCTGCCACCGCGGCCTCGAACAGCGCCACGGCCATCTCCGGCCTGCTATTCCTCAGATAATCCGCGGCAGCGGGTATAAACTTACGTGCGAGATCATCGGTAAGGCTGGCATCCAGCTCTACCGCGCGACGTAGGTCCGTAACCCCTTCGTCAACATTTCCTCTTATTATTCTAATTGCTCCACGGTTGAGGATATGGGATGCGTTGACGGGGCTTGCCGCAATCGCCAGGTCGAGAGCATTTAGTTCATCAGCATAGCTGTTCATAACCTGGTATAGATCTTCACGATCATCTACCGGCCATTCGCTGTCCGGATCGAGTTCGATGGCGCGGTTGAAGTCAGCTAGTGCTTCCCCGTACCGTCCCATCGCCTCGTAAGTTCGGCCGCGCATGCCAATGGCCCACTGGAAGTTTGGGTAAAGTTCGATGGCGCGGTCGAAGTCTGTGAGTGCTTCATCGTACCGTCCTGCTGCCTGATGGGCCTGCCCGCGGCTCGCGATGGCCCAGTAGTAATCTGGGTCGAGTTCGATGGCGCGGTCGAAATCCTTGAGCGCTTCCTCGTATCGTCCCCGTATCCGATAAAGTTCCCCGCGTTGGGCAATGGCCCATGTGCGTTCGGGGTCGAGCTCGATGGCGCGGTTGAAATCGGAGAGCGCATCCTCATAGCGATTATCTGACCGGTAACTGTAGCCGCGCTCCTCTAGTGCTATAACGCGATAGGCGGTGCTGAGGGAAGCATCATCAATGAGGCAGCTGAGGTACTCTGTCAGATCTTGGTCCATGATGCCGTCCTGCAAACGGTTACCCCAGTTCTGGAGTTCGCCGTTGGCGGAGTCGCGGCCGGCTTCGGCGAGAAGAGCCGCCCACTGACGTGCGCGGACGACGCTATGCTCGGCTGCCTTAACCGCCAGCCCGAGTGCTTGCTTCAGGGCGCCAGCGGGATCGGCGCATAGCCGGTGATATACTTCTTCGCAGGTGTAATCGACCCAGTCGGGATTTGACCAGGTCTTCTTGGTGTCGCCGACCGCCTCGGTGGCCCATTGCTCATTAGCTTTCGCCAGCGCCGAATGATATTCCCGCCACTCGTTGGGAGACTGGGCGCGCTTCAGGCGGAGCATGGCCGAGCGGACTACCTCGTGATACCGCCATGAGGCGCCCTGGCGGCTCACGAAGGGAAGGCCGCAGAGCCAGCCGAACAAGCCGCCCGCCTGATCAGGCGAGGAAATCGTGGCCAGCACATCCTGGTTAAGCGCCCTGGGCAGCGCCGCGGTCACGGCAACGGCGCGCCGGACCGGATCGGCCTCCCATTTGAGAAACCGCTCCACGGCATCCCCGGCGGGGTCGCCGATATCGGCGGGATCACTTGGCCGGGCGTCCGCGAGCGTGGCCAGCCACATGGGCAGCCTGCCCGAGAGCGTGAGAATGACCTGGACCACATGCTCGTCGCTGACATTCTTACTCCCCAGGAACTGGCGTGCCTCCGCGTCGCTAAATGGCTCCAGCGGAACGTCGGTAATGACCGGAAGGTACTCGCCCCACAAATTCGGGTTAAGCGGATTTTGCCCGGAGATGGTGGTTACCAGCGTGGCTGGCAGTCCTCCGTAAAGTCCCGCGTAAAGATTCCGCATCCATCCGTCGAGGAACAGGACGGTGCGCTCGTACGTATCGAAGAACAAGGCAATTTGCCGCCCCGCGGCCACCCGGTTCAGGTCTTCGACGAAGACGGGTGAAAGCTCGTCCTCCGGCGACAGCAAGAGCCGGACGTCTGCGTGATCGAACTTCTTGGCGATATAGGAGCGTGCGCGGTCGGCCTGCTCGGCGAGCGTGTTCGTGTCCAGCGGGGCCAGCAGGCTCCCGGCGAAGGGGATATCGCGGGCCGCCTGCATGCCAATCGTCACGGCGGCCTTGGTGAGGAATGAGGCAACCCCGTCGGGAGCGTGCGGATCGGACTCCAGTTCCTGCCGTTTCGCCCGGTACTTGTCGGCCTTCTTCTCAAACTCGGTGAGCGCCGCCCCGCCCCGGCTAAACTCACCCGCGATGGCATTCATCGTCGATATTACATCATGGGCGTTGTCGTCAACGTAGGCGGTCAGGGCTCCGGAGGAGTCGGCGATCTGCCGAAGCTGCTTGGTCAGGTACGTCTTTCCGACGCCCGCGTCCCCGTGGACGTTGAACAGGAACCGGCGCCGTTCGTCGTCGACCGGCAGCCGAAGGTTGTCTCGGTACTGATCTACCTGCCCCTGGCGTCCCACGAAACCGCTTTGCTGCCGTCCCTGAATCAGATCCTGCAGTGAAAGGCGCCTCGCAGGCATGCCACCTCCAGGTAAGGGATTCCTGAATCCAATATTTCTGCAACGTGGTAACCGCAACGCGTGTTCCCGGCGCGATCTGTGCGCGACAGGACTCGGTGGCTGGGCAGGCTAGCGCCGAGTCAGGCAGTAGCGGCGGATCCCGGTCTTGGAGGTCATGAGCCACGTGCCGTCGCCCGCTGGGGTCAGGTCTTCCCCGTCGTAGTCGGTGTCCAGGCGGTAGGTGATGCCCAGGGAGTGGATGGTGCCGTCGGGGGCCACGGCGAGGAGGTCCTCGGTGTCGCGGTCGTAGTTGGTCAGCTTCGAGATGATGAAGTCATCCGCGAAGCAGGCTGACCAGTCCCACCCCCTGTCCTCGTCCCCCTCCGGAGGTTCGATGATCCGGAGGACGTCCAGGCCGGGAAACGAACGGACCTGGAGTGGGCCGCCGTCGGGCGTCGCGTTGAGGATCCGCGTCCCGGTGGGATCCACGTCGACGAGGATCTCGTCGTCCCAGCCTCCGTCGAGGAGGTCGAATTCCGGCGACGGCTCAGGTCGCGACCTGACCCACCAGGCCCGGAGCCCGTCCTGCCCCTCGCCTTCGGAGAGGCCAACCCATCCGTCCCGGTGGTGGACCGGGGTGATCCCCGCGGGTACCGCCTCGATGAGTGAACGCGCCTTGACCTGGCCGGACCCGATGTCCAGCCGGACGATGTGGCACCCCTCGAAGGAAGGCTCCGGCACCACGGCGTACGCGTCGCCGCCGTGGTCGAACCACGCGCAGCCGGCTTCGAAGCCGCGGCCGGGCTTCCAGGGCACGTGCTCATGAGACCACAGGAGCCGGCCCCGCCGATCGATCAGCCTGACCTGATCCGAATCGGAGATCAGCGCGATCCCGCGAGCTGGGTCGGCGGCATGCGTACCGCGCCGGGGCAGGCTCGTGCGCCATTCGTCCTGGACCGTCAGGTCGGGGTCCAGGACGAGAAGACCGTCCCCGGCCTCGACGGTGAAGGCCGAGCGGGTGCCGTCAGTCTCGATAACGGAACGGATCCGGTCGAGCCGGGCCTCTGCCACGACCTCAGCCTCAAGTGCCACCACGGCATTGTATTGAGTCCGCTTGCTGAGTCCGCATCAACGGCGCGTTGCTACGGCTGCAGCCGTAGCAACGGCACTTTCATCGGGCAAGAGGAGGTGATAACAGCAAGAAGCGTAGCGCCAGCCGCCCGCGCCGGGTTCATCGTCCGCGCCGACCCGAATGTCAGACCCCCGTCGTACGATCCGATTATCCGTTCGATCGATGTACGGGAGGGCTCCGTGGTAGCACAGACAGATACGATTGCCTCGTTCAATGAGCTGGCGGCGTACTTCCGGCAGCGGCGGGCCGCCGAGGACGGGGATCACTGGTATGGCGCGTCGTGGTACGAAGGCGGGATCGATCAGTGGATCTCGTGGCCGGACTGGCTGCATGCCCGCTGCGAGGACCGCTACAGCGCGCTCGACGCCGGACGGTGCTGCCGGGATTCGGGCAACGTCGCCGTCCGGCGGGCGCTGAACCTGGCCGACGTGGCGCGGGACGTGCTCGCCACGTTCGACCGGGGCGGGCGTGACTGCGAGGAGACGGGCGCCTACCTGTCCGCGCTGGTCGACGCCGCGGCGCAGGTCGTCCCGGCGATACGGGCCGACATCGCAGTCGCCGACCGGGCCCTGGCCGTCCAGCTGGCGTGCGCGCTGGACCGGGTTAGCCTCTTCACCGCGCGGCTGGCCGGGCGCCGTGGCTGCCCCTGGCGCTGCACCGAGCATCCGAACCCGGATCGCGGCGCGGACCTCGCGGCGCTGCGAGAGCAGATCGACGAGTGCTCCGGGGCGATCTGGGACGCGCTCCACCCCCGGTCGGGAGCGGCCAGGGAGGTCAGAACGTGAGGACCAGCCGGCCGCGAACGCCGCCCGCCTCCAGCTTGCGGTGGGCGTCGGCGGCGCGCTCGGCACTGATCAGCTCGGCGACGCGCAGGGTGAGGACGCCCTCGGCGGCCAGGCTGGCCAGCTCGGCCAGGCGCGCGCCCTCGTGCAGGTGCTCGCCGACCAGCACGAGGGAGATCGTGATGCCGCGCTCGGCCTCGCCGCGGAACGGGCGGACCGCGATGAGCTGGCCTCCGTCGGCCACCGCGGCCAGCGCGGGCGGCCCGAGCAGCGCCGCGTCGATTAGCCCGTCCGCCC
>JAFMRC010000036.1:0-6001 GCA_017354375.1 Nocardiopsaceae bacterium
GCGGCGGCATGGCGCGCTCCGGGCGGGTGTACGGCCCGCCCACCGGGGCGTCCGCGGGGCGCGGCTCGCCGCCAGACCCCTGGTATCCGGGATCGACCGGGTATGCCTGCGCCTCTAGGTACGGCTCCTCCGCCTGCGGATAGCCGTCGGCCGACCCCGGCACCTGCCGGGTAGGCCCGCTCTTCCGACGAATCACCGGGTACCTCCTGGACTGACGATGTGCACGGCTGCCTGCGGCGGTACGCCGAGCGCGTTGCGCGACGACGGACGCACGCCACCACGCAGCAGTCCCCCACGTATCGAGTGTAGGCGTGAATGGGGCTGGATACCGGAAGCAGCCGGCTAATTGGCCCGGGTTTCGGTGCGGATCGGCGGGTAACTGCCCCCGGCGCGCGCCGGTGCCGGCACTGGTGTCGTTGCGACCGGGGGATTAGCCTTTATGGACAGGGCATGCAGCTCCGCCCGCGCCCGACGGCGTGCGGCGGATGCGGCGCCGGAAACCGAACGCTGCGGAGCTGCCATGATGGCGTGGATCCCCTGGCTGATCGTTGCGGCCGTGCTCGGCGTCGCCGAGGTGCTGACCACCACGTTCGCGCTCGGCATCATCGCGGTGGCGGCGCTTGTCGCCGCCGGCGTCGGCGCGGTGGGCGCCGGGCTGGAGTTTCAGCTGCTGGCGTTCGTGGTCGCCGCTGGAGCGGGCCTCGGGCTCGTGCTGCCCATCGCGCGACGGCACATCAGGCAGCCTCCGCTGCTGAGGACAGGCGCCGCGGCGCTCGTCGGGAAGAGCGCCAGCGTGCTTGAGGAGGTCACGGCGCACGGCGGCCGGGTCCGCATCGGCGGCGAGGTCTGGACGGCACGCCCCTATGACGACTCGCTGGTCATCGGCGTCGGCACCACGGTCGACGTCATGCAGATCGACGGCGCGACCGCCCTCGTCTACCCCCGGGAATAGTCATGGGCATAAAAGGGCCAGCAGGAGGAGGAGCAGGCAGAGCAGAACGACGGCGATCGCGGCGACCGTGAGGACCCGGCCGGGCATGCCGTGATGGCGGTCGTGGTGGCGATCCCGCCGGGGCGGGCGCTGGAGCGACCCCGCGTACTCACTGCCCGCGCGCTCTGCGCCCGCGCGCTCCTGGCCTGCGTTGACGTTGCTGGCCTCGGTATCGGTGGCCCCGGTATCCGTAGCGGTGCGGTTCTGGGTGGTGCCGTTCGTGCCTTCGGGGGCCAGGTCCGGGCTGGCGTCCGGTTCCAGGTCGGGGACCGGTTCCAGGTCGGGGGCAGGTTCCAGGTCGCGGGCCGGGTTCAGGTCGCGGGCCGGGTTCAGGTCGGGGGCAGGGTTCAGGTCGCGGACGGGGTCCGCGGGCTGGGCCATGCGTTCCGCGAATCGGTTCAGCGCGCCCATGATCACGGCCGGAACCTGCCCGTCGGCCGATGCCAGGGAGTCCAGGACCCCGGCCTGAGCGCTCCCGGCCGCGGCCGCGTCGGAGTAGCCCCCGTCCCGGGTCGGCAGCATCGGGCTTGCCGTGGCCCCGGTCACCGAACGCCAGCGGTCCTCCCACGCGGCCACCTCGTCGGCGGTCTTGCCGCAGCCGCGGACGTAGGCAGCCAGGACCGGAAGCTCCGGGACACCGGATTCCGCCTCGACGATCACGTTGCGCGGGTAGTGCGCGCGGGCCGCTAGCTCGCCCTGGTCGATGCCGGCCTGAGCGCGCAGCGCCCGTAGCTCGCTCAGGAACTGTCCCGTCGTGTCCCGTGCCACACGCGAATTCTCACCCGGTCCCGTGTCACCTTGTTCCACTCACGTTCCCCTCTGTCGCCGCGAGCCCGCTGACCAGCTGACCAGACCTCGAAATACAGGCTAGTCATGCGAAGGCGAGGATAAGGGGCGGATCGCGAGTCCGCTAGGCCTGATTCGTCACGCTGGTCACACGCGGATCAGATCGCACGCGGATCAGGTCACACGCGGATTAGGTCACACGCGGATCGCGAGCCCGACTGTGAACGCGATGCCGAACGCCAGCTGCAGCCGCCCGGTCTGCCCCAGTGCCGTGATCAGCGCGGACCCGCCGGAGCCCCCGCGCACGGCGCGCACCGGCGCGATCGCCAGCGGCAGCGCCAGCACCGTCAGCAGCGCCAGCGGCCGGAACACTCCGAGGATGGCCGCCAGCACGAACGGCGACAGGAGGAACGCCGCGTACGCCATCCGGCTGCGCGCGTCCCCGAGCCGCACCGCGAGCGTCCGCTTCCCGGATACGCGGTCAGAGGAGATGTCCCGCAGGTTGTTGATCATCAGCAGCGCGCAGGACAGCAGCCCGGCCGGGACCGACGCCGCCAGCCCGAGCCACGACAGGGCGCGCATCTGCACCAGCGCCGTGCCCGCCACCGCCGCGATGCCGAAGAACGCGAATACCGCGACCTCGCCCAGCCCGGCGTACCCGTAGGGGCGCGATCCGCCGGTGTAGAACCAGGCGCCGGCTACGCAGCACGCGCCAAGGAGCACCAGCCACCACGACGTCACGGCGGCCAGCGCGAGTCCCGCGCACCCGGCCACGAGGAAGCTGCCGACCGCCGCGGCCAGCACGGTGCGCGGCGCCGCCACCCCGGAGCCCACGAGGCGGGCCGGCCCCACCCGCTTCCCGGCGGAGTCCGAGCCGCGGATCCCGTCACTGTAGTCGTTGGCGAAGTTCACCCCGACCTGCAGCGCGAGCGCCACCACCAGCGCGAGCAGCGCCCGCCACCAGCCGAACTCGCCGTACCCAGCCGCGACGCCGGACCCGATCATCACCGGGACGACGGCCGCGGGCAGGGTGCGCGGCCGTGCCCCCGCGACCCATTCACGTCCTGTTGCCACCCCGAGATCCTATTTCGCCCGAACGGATCATCCCGCCTCCCCCCGCCCCCAGCTACTGCCGCTTGTCCCCCGAAGACCCCGGAAGGCCCCCGAAGGGGGCGGCTACCGCGCCTCCGCAACACCCTGCGCGCGAGAATCGCGATTCCCGCGCCGACCGCGATTAGCAAGACGCGGCGCGCCATGATGGGGAAACGGCCGGATGAATCTCTCTCGTGCTGCTGGATTCCCGAGTAACTAGAGTGCCGTCCCTCGGAGTTATCGATCTTCTGGTACTCCTCATCGAGGATCTGGTGGAAGCGTCGCTCGCGGCTGTTCGCCGACGTCGATATCCGCCCCTCACGGGCGTTGCGCCAGTACTCGCGCCCCACCGGCCCGCGAAACATCTCGTTCGCGTTGTAGCGCAGCCTGTGCTCCGGAGTCGCGCCCATCTCGAATGACGCCTCCCATGCCGCGACGATCATGTTCGTGTAAAGCTGCTGCTTGCGGCTCTTGAGGTCATCTGGCTCGGGGATCGGCCCCCAGCATTCATCGAGATCGGGATCGTCCATCGCCATCTTCAGCAGGTCACTAATGGCCTGGCGGCGGGTTTCCTCGCGTGCGCGTTTGGTTTCTCTAGCCTGGTAGCTCAGCGTGAGCACGACACCTACGAGAGCGAGCACTGATATTACGGCCGAGGCCGCTCCGTATGTCTGGCCGATGAAGCTGAGCCGTTCCCACCGCGTTGTCGCCCCATGAAAGAACCCAAGAGCCAGCGGCGAGACACCGATCAGCGACACCGCTAGCAGCGCTATCAGCAAGGTGATGACGCCAACGGGCAGTCGTGCCGACCTACCGCCACCTGGTCGGGCCATCACGGTACAGTATCAGCGGACGGATCAGCCAGCGGATGGCGGGGGGAGCGGAGCGATCTCCCGGCTAAAGTAGCGAGCCAATGGTTCGGCCTTGACCCAGAGTCCCGCGATATCCGCTGCTGCCTGACGAATTATGTCCCGGTCATCGATACGGCGCGCGCCGCAGGCGGCCCACTGATCATCGTACTGAACTTCAAAAAGAGCCTGCTCGCCAACTATCACTAGCTCGGGAACCTGCCGGTCGCGCTCATACTCGCGGATCTGACTGGCATCGAGGACGCGGATGGGCATGCCGCTCTCATCGAAGATCTTGAGGGATTGCAGTTCCCACTGCACATAAGCCAACACAGGTTGCTCAACGATTCGCAGTCGGCGGAACTCGGCACCTTGACGGTTGTACTTCGCCGCCTCGTCCTGTATGTCCGGGCGCTCGCTCTCCAAGATCGCGATGGACTTGGGCCAGTCACCGGAAATGAATGCCTGCCATGCCGGGTCATCGGCCGACTCCGTGAAGAACTGGGAGCGTTCAAGCTTCCAGACGATGCCAGTCACGTGCGCGGTCTCCACACGCATGTGCTCGTGATACGACTTACGATCGAGCCGTGTCCCTGGGGCCTGCCGGATGCTATCCAGCATCTGGAATATCAGGCTTCGCCGCAGCGAGCATACTGCCAGGGATCACCACAAGCCGCTCATCGCCGCCTACCCGTACGTCGGCAGGCAGCCTATCGGCGAAGGCATCGGTAACGTCGCGCCCTACAATCGCGATATCTCCGTTGTCAAGCTGCCAGATATCGGGGCAGTCGTTGTTGGTTCGGCTCTCTCCCAGCTCGGCAGCCGTCTTGCCCAGCCGACGCCGGAACGTGGCACTCGGATCGACTTCCCATAGTCTGGCCATCATGTGCCCCTGTCTCGATCGGGCATCCATGAACCAATTATCTCCCGAACGTAATCATCTCGCAACTCATCAGAGTTGCGGTCGTATCAGGGCTTCCCCGTACTGAAGGGACCAAGATCTTCAGGGAGGTCGTCGGGGCGGAGCATGAGTTCAAGGCGCAGTTAATTTGGAAGTAGCCACGCCGACCCAACTGAGCCGAACTGACAGGCGCAACCTGTACCGTTCGTTGGAGGGCTGGTATCGGAGGAGGTCGCAGGGCGTGCGTAGCGCGGATCTGACGGTTCAGGTGTCCAACCCCTCTGGCGCTGCGGAGCTAACAGCCGCGCTGTATCCCCGGATTCGGTACATGGGCAGCAAGTACAAACTGCTCCCGCACCTCGCCGAAGTATTCGCCGAGGTTGGAGGCACGACCGCTCTCGATGCCTTCTCGGGTTCTGGTGTTGTCTCCTACCTGCTGAAGCGCCAGGGATTCGCCGTCACGGCGAACGACATGCTGGAGTTTCCCGGCGCGTTGGCGACTGCAACGGTGGTAAACAACTCGACTCAGCTGACGGAAGCTGACGTCGAGCGCATCACTGGCCCGGCGGCTGACAGTCGTGACTTCATCCGCAAGACGTTCAGTGGTGTCTTCTTCACCCCCAACGACCTCGCCTTCCTGGACTCGGCCTGGTCGCACATCGCTACATTGCATGGACCAAAGCGGGCGCTTGCCATTAGCGCCCTGGTCCTGTCGGCTGCACGCAAGCAACCCCGTGGCGTCTTCACGATTACAGGGGACCTGAGTAACTACGACGATGGCAGACGTGACCTGCGGATCTCCATGCGCGAGCACTTCATCGAGCATGTGAGAGACTACAACCGGGCGGTGTTCGCGGGGGCTCCCGCGACGGTAACCCGCGAGGAGGCGTCCCAGATGGAGTCACGGCCGTACGACGTGGTGTATCTGGATCCGCCGTATGCGCCACCGCGCGATGACAACTGTTACATCAAGAGATTCCACTTCCTCGAAGGGCTGTCCCGTTACTGGGATGGGGACACCCTGATGCTGAATACACGCACGAGGAAGTTGCCGAAACCGGTCACCGGATATAGCAACAAGCGCACGATCGCCGAGGCGTTCCGCGACACCTTTAAGCGATTCCGGGAATCAGGGACGCTTGTTCTCTCATATGGGTCCAACGCGTTGCCCGATAAGGAGACGGTCGTCAAATTGCTGCTCGAAGTCAAGCAAGACGTTGAGGTGCGCGCCATCCCCCATACCTACCACTACGGCACTCACCAGTCTGCCGCCCGCAGGACCGTCGACGAGTACATTTTCATCGCACGGTAAGCCCATGCCGACTCCCCGGGGGGTGCGAAGCAGTCATTTTCCATCAGCGTGGAGTTTTTTGACACTATAAG
>JAFMRC010000036.1:6011-8689 GCA_017354375.1 Nocardiopsaceae bacterium
AAAACTCCACGCTGCGGGTGATGCCGTGTGATCGCGCGGGCTGGGCGCTCCGCCGGGCCGCCTGGATCCTTGTTTGTAGGAGTTCCGCACGGGCAAAAGGGTCGGAAACGGGCACGGAAGTGGCCGGAACTCCGACAAAGAAGTACGGGAGCGGCGGGTGTGGGCGGCGGGAGCGGCGCGGGCGGGGGGCCGGGAGCGGCGGCTCCCCATAATCTGCGGCAGAAACCTCCGAGGAACGGGCATATGCCTCATATCGCGCACCGGGGAGCCGCCGATCATCCGTGCGGTCTCTTGCCGAGGAGCCGCCGCTCATCCGCTCCGCGCGGTCCCCAAGTGACCGGGACGGTCAAAAGCTTGAGCTAAGAGAGCTGGGTGTGGAGGCGGACGACGTGGACCTTGACGCCCATGTCCAGGTTGCTGTGCACGCCGTCGGGCACCCAGCCCGCCGCCTCCAGGAACGATAGGCGCGGAGCGTCGCCAGACAGCGCCCAGGTGCAGGCGGTGCGGAAGCCGTCCTCGGCGAGGGTGTCGGCGACCGCGTGCAGCAGCCGGGCGCCGTGCCCGGCATCGTCGGCGGAGGGGAGCACGTGCAGCTCGTACAGCTCGGCGTCGGTCGCTGGCCACTTGTCCTCGTCGGTGGCCGGGCCGGCGGAAGCGAACCCGACGGGGTCAGCCGGATCGACGGCGACGTGCACCTTGTGCCTGCTGGTCGGCGGGTTGGTGATCGCGTCCCGCCAGCGCTCGGCGAACTGCCCGGACGCCTCGGCCTCGCCGAGCTCGGCGAGCACCTCGTCTGGCACCAGCCCGGCGAGGGAGGAGCGCCAGCTCTCGACCTGGATCCGCGCGAGCCCCGCCGCGTCCGACGCTCGGGCCTCGCGTACGAACCCGGCCGTCACCTCGACGGCTGCCCGAGCTGCGAGATGTCGCGGGCGGCGCCGGTCGATGCGGAGGTCGCGGTGGCCGCGTACAGCTGCAGCGCCGTGCTGACCGGCCGCTGCCGGCCAGCCGGGCGGTAGGACCCCAGCGAGGCCAGCAAGGCGGCACGCCGCGAAGAAAGCTCCGCGTCGGGCACGTCCAGCCGCAGTTCGCGCCGGGGGATGTCGATCACGACCGTGTCCCCGTCCCTCGCCAGGGCGATCGCGCCGCCGCTCGCCGCCTCGGGGGCGATGTGGCAGACCGACAGCCCCGACGTCCCGCCGGAGAACCGCCCGTCGGTGATCAGCGCGCACTTCTGGCCGAGGCCCTTGCCCTTGAGGAAGCTGGTCGGGTAGAGCATCTCCTGCATCCCCGGCCCGCCCTTCGGCCCCTCGTACCGTATGACGACGACGTCCCCGGCGGTGACCGCGCCGGAAAGGATCCCGTCCACGGCGGATTCCTGTGACTCGAAGACCTTCGCGGGGCCGGAGAAGGTGAACAGCTCCTCCGGCACGCCCGCGGTCTTCACGATCGCGCCGTCCGGCGCCAGGTTGCCGTACAGCACCGCCAGCCCGCCGTCCGCGGTGTAGGCGTGCGGCACGTCCCGGATGCACCCGGACTCGACGTCACGGTCAAGCTCCTCCCACCGCGCCGATTGCGAGTACCCGCGCGTGGTCCTGACGCCGCCCGGCGCGGCGTGGTACAGCTCAACGGCCTCCGGCGAGGCCTGCCCCGACCGCAAGTCCCAGGAAGCGAGCGGCGACCCGTGCACCGTGTGCACCGAACGGTTCAGCAGCCCGGCCCGGTCCAGTTCGCCGAGGATCGTGTGGATGCCCCCGGCCCGGTGCACGTCCTCGACGTGGTAGGAACTCGACGGCGCGACCTTGCACAGGCACGGCACCCGGCGGGACAGCTCGTCGATCTCCTTGAGCCCGAAGTTCACGCCCGCCTCGTGCGCGGCCGCGAGCAGGTGCAGGATCGTGTTCGTCGAGCCGCCCATCGCGACGTCCAAGGCCATCGCGTTCTCGAAGGCGTCCCGCGACGCGATCGACCGCGGCAGCACCGTCTCGTCGTCGGCCTGGTAGTACCGCTTCGCGATCTCGACCACGAGGGCTCCGGCCTTCTCGAACAGGGCCTTCCGCGCGGTGTGCGTGGCGAGCACGGTCCCGTTGCCGGGCAGCGCCAGCCCGATAGCCTCGGTGAGGCAGTTCATCGAGTTCGCGGTGAACATGCCCGAGCAGGATCCGCAGGTCGGGCAGGCGGCGTCTTCGGCCTCGGCCAGCGCGTCCTCCGACACCGACGGGTCGGCCGACGCCACCATCGAGTCGATCAGGTCGAGCTTGCGGGAGCCGGAGATGCCGGCCACCGGCTTCCCGGCCTCCATCGGCCCGCCAGACACGAACACGGTCGGGATGTTCAGCCGCATCGCGGCGATCAGCATGCCGGGCGTGATCTTGTCGCAGTTGGAGACGCAGATCAGCGCATCCGCGCAATGCGCGTTAGCCATGTACTCGACGGAGTCCGCGATCAGCTCGCGGGACGGCAGCGAGTACAGCATGCCGCCGTGGCCCATCGCGATGCCGTCGTCCACCGCGATCGTGTTGAACTCCCGCGGGATCGCGCCCGCGGCCCGCACCGCGCCGGACACCACCCGGCCGACCTCGGCCAGGTGCACGTGACCGGGAACGAACTCGGTGAAGCTGTTGGCGACCGCGACGATCGGCTTGCCGAAGTCCTCGCGGGCTACCCCGGTCGCGCGCAGC
>JAFMRC010000036.1:8699-25460 GCA_017354375.1 Nocardiopsaceae bacterium
CAGCGCGCGCGCCCCTGCCATGTTGCGACCGTGCGTGACCGTGCGTGACCTTAGTGGCGGCATTGCCGAGCTCCCTCTCAGGACTGTGCTGGGAGGTTCAGCCTACCGGTGTCGCCGTGTTCTGCCATTCGAGCGGCAGGACGTCCGACGCGGCCTCGTAGATCTTCCGGATCTGCTCCTCGGACAGGCGCGGCAGGCCCTTGCGCCGGGCGCGCCGCTTCAGGTACTTCTTCAGCCGGTTTCCGCTGAATACGTCGACGCCCCTGACGGCCACGACGTCCCACGAGATCTTCGGCCCGTAGATGGCGAGCGCCGGCTGGACGGTGACCTCCGTGCCGAGCTTCTCCGACAACCGCTCGCTGGCCTTGCCCGCCTCCCAGTGGGCGTGCTTCAGCCGGTCCTTCTTGCTCTCCGGGCCGAGCCACAACTGCTTCTGGCTGCTGGTCCTGACCGGCAGGTCCTTGTTCCACTTCTCGGAGTCGATCGCGTAGACGCCCGTGGGGCCGACGACGAGGTGGTCGATGACCTCTTCGCTGCCCGGGATGGGCCGCTTGTGCAGCGCGAGGTAACCGCTGCGCTCCATCCCGGCGAGCTGCTTGATGGTGGCCTTCTGCGCCTTGAGCGTGGCGCGGTCGACGGCGCCGGCCGGCGTGGCGTGATGCGTCTCGACGGTGCGGGACCGGTAGATCGTGTCGGCGATGCCCGCGATGATCGCGAGGGTGATGCCGACCTGCCAGCTCGCGATGATGGTGAACAAGATGCCGACGACGATGACGATCAGCGCTCGCAGCCGCCAGATGCGCAGCTTCTCGTCCAGCGGCAGGTCCCGGAAGCGGGTCAGCGGCGGCTCGCCGTCACCGGGTGCAGCGCCGCTTCCCCGCTGCCCGAGCAGAAGCCCGGATATCCGCCCGAACGGATTGTCGCGCCTGTTCCGTTCCGATTCCACCGGTTGCGGGGCGGACGCCATCGTCTGGTTGAAGAGCGCCCGGCCAGATGGCTGTCGCGGACCGCTGTCGGCCGACTCGCCGTTCGGCGGGGACGGATGGTCGACGACCGCCGTCTGCTCCAGCGTCGGCGGCTCGTCGGGGGCCGAGGCTCCCGCGGCGGGTCCGCTTGAGGGGGTCGCTGCCGCGGCAGCCCCGCCGGGCGCGTCCTCATGCGCGGGGCCGTCGAGGCCGAGGGCCTCGAACCCCTGCGGGCGCGCCTCGTACACGATGCCGGCGGTCTCGTCGTAGCCGACGGGTCCGGCCTCCCCGTGCTCGGTTCCACCGGAGTCGTCGCCGGGGACGACGGTCCCGGATATGACTCTCGTTTCGGACGCCTCCGGATTCACTATTTCCTCGTTGATGGGTGCCATTTCCTCGTTTATCGCTGGTTCGGCGCTAGCCGTCGCCTGGCCGGTGTCGGCCACGGCGTGCTGCGCGCCGCTGATCCCCGTGTTCTGGCCGTTCCCCGATGACTTGGGTTTCTTCGCGCGGGGCCAACCCATCCATCTCACCATCTCAGCGTACCGATTCCAGCGTTGCTCAAGCACAGCGCTCCGTAATCAGTTGTCCCCTGCCGTGCTCGACTTTATAGCGAATGACCTCACGTAATTCCATCGTCTCCGCGACGGTTTCCCGCGTGCTCGTCAATCTTGGTTAACCAAAAGCGCATTCGGGTCCGCTCTTTGCTCCCCGAAAGCGCATTCGGGCTCCTCTGGGCACTCCAGGGGCGCGGGGCGGACGGGACGGATGAGGGGGCGGACGTGATAAAACGGGCAGGATGTATGCGCGCGAGCGAAGGGGCAGGCGGAACAGGCGCGTCCGCCGCATCGCCAGCGCCGTCGGCGCGGTCGTCGTGTCGGTGGCGCTGCTCGGCGTCATGGGCTTCGGCTACGGGACGATACCCGCTCTCGGCCCTGCCCTCGACCCCGGCCGCGGCGCGTGGACCTCGGCGTCTTCGGGGGATCCAGTCAGTTCCCGTACGCTGCGCGTCCCGGGGCTGAGCCGGCCCGTCACGGTCTCGTTCACCTCCGACGGCATCGCCTCGATCAACGCGGCGAGCGACCACGACATGTTCCTGGCGCTCGGCTACGTGCACGCGAAGTTCAGGCTGGCGCAAATGGACGCCGAGCGACGTCTCGGCGAGGGCCGGCTCGCCCAGCTCGCCGGCCCGTCCGGCCTCGTCAGCGACAAGTTTGAGCTGCGCCTCGGCCTGCTCCGCACCGCCCGGAACGAGTGGGCGCGCACCTCCGGCCAGGCGAGGAAGGCGCTCATCGCCTACGCCAAGGGCGTCAACGACGACATCGCACAGGTCCGCGCGAACGGCGACTGGCCCGCGCTGTTCACGCTGACCGGGACCTACCCGCGGCCCTGGACGCCGGTCGACAGCATCGTCATCCAGGGCGTGCTCACCCAGGAACTGGACTACACGACCAGCCCGCTGGACGAAGCCCTGCTCAAGCGCTCGCTCGGCGCCAGGAACACCACGTCCTGGTTCCCGGCCCTTCCGGCGAACGAATCGTCCCCATATGACACCGGACCGTACAAGAAGGAACCGCTGACCCCCGTTCCGCCGAACGTGGCCAGCAGCGCCCCCGGCGGGGCCTCGCTTACCGCAGCGACCACTCATGCCTCGCCCGTCGCATCGCCCACTTCTCCAGCTTCTCCCTCCACCTTTACCTCCACTGGTGAGGCGGGCGGGTCTCAAGGTGCTGGCGTGGCGGACGGTGGTGAGGGCACGGGCGAGGCGGGTGGTGCTGGGGGAGTCGCTACTACCCGTTCGGGGAAATCGGACGCGGTAGCCGAGGCGGCGGGTCAGCTGCTCGCCCAGCTCGGCCAGTTGCCGACCGGTCAAATCCATGAATATCCGGATAGCAACGCCTGGGCGGCCAACGGGCCGGCGGTCGCCGGCGGGGGAGCGCTGCTGGGCGGCGACCCGCACCTGCCGCAGACGCTGCCGTCGGTGTGGTACGAGGCCGCGCTGTCCGCGCCCGGCTACCAGGCGGCGGGGGCGACCGTGCCGGGCGTGCCGGGGGTACTTCTCGGACATAACTCGCATATCGCGTGGTCGCTCACCGACACCCAGAACGAGGCGACCCTCTATTACGCCGAACGGATCCGCGGCGATTCCTACTTCTGGCGCGGCTCGTGGCGCCCGATGACCGCGGTGCACTATACGATCCCGGTCCGCGGCGGGGCGGCCGCGCGGCTGACGGTGGACATCACCGCGCACGGGCCGATCATGACTCAGGCGGGCCAGAAGATGGCCGTGGACTGGATGGGGAATGTCCCATCGAATGATTTGGCAGCACTTATCAGGATAAATCAGGCGAAGAACTTCGGGCAGTTCAAGGCCGCGCTGGCGGGATGGCGCGCCCCCACGCAGAACTTCACGTACGCCGACGACAACCCCGTCCCCGCCTCGTCCGCCTCCGCTTCCGCGTCCGCTTCCTCCTCGGCCTCCGCTTCCCCCTCGGCCTCCGCTTCCCCCTCTGCGCCCGCTTCCCCCTCTGCGCCCGCTTCCCCCTCCGGACAAGTCGGAAATATCGGCGTATACGCGGCGGGGTACTACCCGCAGGTTCCGAAGGGGTGCAAGCCGTGGCTGCCGATGTCCGGTACTGGGTCGTGCGACATTAAGGGAGTTATCCCCTATAACGCGATACCGCAGGCTTACGACCCACCGTCGCACCTGATCGTCACCGCCAACCAGCGTCCGGTAAGCGCCTCCTATCCCTATTACATCGGGACATCCGCCGATTTCTTCGACCCCGGGTACCGGGCTGGGTACGCATACCAGTCATTGCGGGCGGGCGAGCCGTTGTCGGCGTCCTCGATCGCCGCGCTGCAAACCAGCGTGACCGACAGTCTCGCGTCCCAGATGGTGCCGAAGCTGGTGGCATCCTTGCATGCCGCCACTCCGGGGGAGCGGGCGGCGGCGGCTCTCCTGTGTTCCTGGAACTACTCCATGGGCGCCGGGTCGGCGGCGGCGACTATCTGGTGGACGTTCTGGGACGATTACCTGTCAAAGGTGTTCTCGCCGTGGTGGAAGGCGGGGCACGTGCCGGTGGGGAAGGATCCCGTCGGCCTGGCCGTGGGGGCCGGGCAGGTGCCGCTGGACGAGGACCTGCAGGCATGGACCACGTCGGACCCGTCAAACCGGGCGTTCCGCGGACCTTCCGGGCACGGGTACGCCAACGCCTCCGCGGCGATGGCGGCAGCCTTCCGGGAGGCGGTCTCTCACCTGGCGTCGTCGCAGGGCGGGCCGCCGTCGTCGTGGACATGGGGGAAGGTGCACTCGCGGGAGTTCCCGTCGGTCACGGGCACGGCCGGGCTCGGCTACGGGCCGCGCGCCTCGGGCGGTGACCCGTTCACCGAGGACGCTGCGGACGGCGGCATGACGGCCACGGCCGGCCCGAGCTGGCGCATGATCGTGTCCCTGCCCCGCCCCTCCTCGACCTCCTCAGCCCAAGCCTCCTCGGCTGACAAATCGGATATTTCAGCAATTGGCGTCTACCCGGGCGGGCAGTCGGAGAACCCGGCGTCCCCGTGGTACGCGAACCTGGTGCCGCTGTGGTGGAACGGCAAGTACCTGCCGGTCCCCGCGCCGGGCTCGGTGGATGACGGGGTGAAATGGACGCTCGATGGTTAAGCGCTCGCTGCTGTTCGCTTGCGTCGTCGCGGCGACGGCACTGACCGCCTGGGCGGGGCTGTGGTTCGTGCCGTTCGTTATCGGAGTGGCCGTCGGATTGCTTTCGTGGCGCTGGGTCGTACCGGTCGCGGTCGCCGGTGCCGTCGTGGGCTGGGCGCTGCCGCTGTGGATCCTCGCGCTGCGCGGCCAGCCGACGGGCGCCACCGCCCGCGTGATCGCCGCCCTAGCGGGCCTGCCGCCGCATGCCTTCGTCACCGTCGTGGTCACCCTGCTGCTGGCATTGCTCCAGGTGCTCGCGGGCGCCTGGCTCGCCCGCGCCCTCGTGCCGTACGCCTGGCCTCGTCGGACCTAGGCGGCGGGCAACCGGGAGATCGGCGGCCGGTCATGGGCCGGGAGTTCATCCATGCCGTTTCGTATCGTAAGCGCGGCCCCTGCTCCGTCGCCACTCACCCTGTTCGGCCTCTCTGCCGCGTCTGACTCTCTGCCGCGTCTGCCTCTCTGCCGCGGGACAAAGGTGATAATCGGCGCATGTCGTAGCGTGTGAGGCTGCTCCAAAGGAAGGCCAGATGGCTTTGTACGGTAAACGGTTGGATTGGAACGATTCAAGGAGCGATTTTCCAACCATTTGCCATACAAAGAAAAACGATCGTAATAATAGATTATCGCTTGAGGGATGCAGAGGCGGATACGGTAGCCATCTGAGACCATGGGAATGTGGCGTCACGTGACGTTCCGGATGCGGTCCGCGAGTCGCGAGTCGCGACCGCGGCCGAGTGGGAAAGGCGCGGAGTGTCGCGGCAGCGACTCCGGACACTGGCCCGCTCTGGGGACATGATCCGCACGCGACGTGGAGTGTACGCGACAAGATCCGCGGTCGAGAGGGCAGCGGCTGGCCCGAGACTTGGGCATGCGCTGGAAATCCGTTCGGCGATGGTGGCCATCGGCGAGGGCGCGGTCGCGAGCCATCACTCGGCCGCCCGCCTCCACGGGCTCGATCTGCTACACCCGCCTCCGGCGGGCCTGGTAGCACTTACCCGGACCGGGAACCAGAACCGCAACGCACACAAGGGAATCGTTTTCTATCGGTCGCAGCTTCCGCCGCGGCACGTCACGAAATGGCGTGGAATTCCCGTTACGACGGTCCTTCGCACCGTGGTCGACCTGGCCAGAGCGCTCCCGTTCATGGACGCGGTCGTGGCCGCGGACTCGGCGTTCCGGGCGGATGAAGGCCTGACGGAATCCGAGTTCGAGCCAGTACTGAAGGCATGCGGTGGCTGGCCAGGCGCGAGCAGGGCACGCAAGGTCATCGAGTTCGCCGACCCGGGCGCGGACTCGGTGTTCGAGTCATGCCTGAGGGTTTTCCTGCAAGAGTGGGGCTTCGACCCGCCGGAGACTAACGTCACGATTCACGCGGCCAGCGATGATCTCATCGTCGATTTCCTGTTCCGCGAGCAGAACACGATCCTCGAGGCCGACGGCATGCTGAAGTACGAGGACAGGAAGGACCTCAGGAAGCAGTTTCACCGCGACCGGCTGCTCCGGGATGCGGGATACAAGATCGTCCACGTCACCTGGTACGAGGCGTTCCATCAGCCCAATGTCGTCATCGGCCGCATCCGCAAGGCATTCAAAGCGAACAGCCCGTACTTATTAAGTTCGTCGGGGGGTCGGCGGCGCTACTAGACTGCGCGGCAAGAGGAAACGGAGGGGACACGTGCGCTGGTCAACCATGCACATCCCGACGCTGCGCGAGGATCCCGCGGAGGCGGGAGCGCCCAGCCACCGGCTGCTGTTGCGCGCCGGCTACATCCGCCAGCTGTACGCCGGGCACTACTCGCTGCTGCCGCTGGCGGTGCGGGTCCGGCTGAAGGTGATCGGCGTCATCCGCGAGGAGATGAACCGCATCGGGGCGCAGGAGATCCTGATGCCGGTCATGCACCCGGCGGAGGTCTGGCAGCGGAGCGGGCGCTGGTACGCGATCGGCGATGAGATGTTCCGGCTCAAGGACCGCAAGGGCGCCGACCTCGTCCTGGGCATGACGCACGAGGAGACCGTGACGACGCTCGCGTCCGAGCTGAACTCCTACCGTGAGCTGCCGAAGAGCCTGTACCAGTTCCAGACGAAGCTGCGGGACGAGGCGCGGCCGAAGGCCGGCCTGATGCGGACCCGGGAGTTCACGATGAAGGACTCCTACAGCTTCGACCTGGACGCCGCCGGGCTGGATAAGTCGTTCGACCTGCACTATGAGGCCTACTCGCGGTCGTTCGCGCGGATGGGCATCCCCGCGATCCCCGCCGAGGCGTCCAACGGCGCCATGGGCGGCTCGGGCTCCATCGAGTTCGTCTGCCCGGCCGAGAGCGGCGAGGACGACGTCGTCCACTGCCCGAACTGCGGGTACGCGGGAAACGCCGAGAAGGCGACCTCGACGCTGCCCCCCGCCGACGCCGCGGCGGACGCGGCCGCCGCCGCCGACGCCCCGGAGCGGTTCGACACCCCGGGCGTGCGGACGATCGAAGACCTGGCCAGGGACTACGACGCGCCGGGCGACCGGCAGCTCAAGACGCTGGTCTACGTCCTGGGCGGCGAGCTGACGCTGGTCCTGGTGCGCGGCGACCACGCCCTTGAGGAGCAGAAGCTCATCGACGCGACCGGCAAGGCGGATGCCCGCCCCGCCACGGCCGAGGAGATCTTCGCGGCCCTCGGCGCGCACCCCGGTTCCCTCGGGGCGGTCGGCGTCACGGACCTGCCGGTCATCGCCGACGAGGCGCTGCGGGGCCGGTCCGGCATGGTGACCGGGGCCAACACCGACGACGTGCACGTGCGCGGCGTGGACGTGGCACGGGACATCGCGGTCGGCACCTGGGCGGACCTGCGGGCCGCTCAGGCGGGGGAGTCCTGCGTCCGCTGCGGGTCGCCGCTCGAGGTCGTCAAGGGCATCGAGGTCGGGCACATCTTCAAGCTCGGCACCAAGTACACCGACGCGTTCGAGCTGTCGGTGTCCGGGCCGGACGGCAAGCCGGCCAGGCCGGTCATGGGCTGCTACGGCATCGGCGTCGAGCGCGCGATGGCCGCCTGCATCGAGGTGCACCACGACGACAAGGGCATCGCGTGGCCCGCCTCGATCGCCCCGTTCGAGGCGGTCGTCGTGGTCGCCCAGCAGAACAACGCCGAGGTCGCGGAGAAGGGCGAGCAGGTGTACCGGGGACTGGCCGACGCGGGGGTCGATGTGATCATCGACGACCGTGAGGTGCGCGCGGGCGTGAAGTTCAGCGACGCCGAACTGGTGGGCATCCCGTTCCGGGTGACGATCGGCAAGCGCGGCCTGGCGGCCGGGACCGCCGAGGTAACCGACCGCGCCACCGGCGAGACCGCCGAGGTCCCGTTCGACCAGGTACCCAAGCACGTCCGCGAGGCCGTCGCCGCCGCGATCTCCCTCTCCTGAGCCCCTTCGCGAATGGGGTGGGCGCGGCGCGAGCACCCCATTCGCGAGGCTTACGCGGAGGCCGCGGCGCGGTCGCGGGCCTGGCAGCGGAGCGAGCGCTGCACGTCGTCGCGGCCCTCGATCAGCAGGCGGCGCAGCGATGCCGACGGCTCCTCCGACGCCAGGTAGGAATCCGTCGCCGCTATCGTCTCCGGGTCCACGGGGCAGATCTGGTAGGCGCCCTCCGCGAAGTCCTGCGCGATCGCGGAGCTCCAGTCCCGCCACACCTCGCCGATCACCGCGAAGTACTCCGGGCGGTACGGCCCGGTCAGGTCCTGCTGGTCGGGATCGGCGAACCCGGCGAGGACCGCGCGGAACATCGCGATCGTCAGCTTCCCGCTGGTAAGCGTCTCCCAGGTCTCCCGCTTGCTCGCGGGGGACGGCAGCGCGGCCCGGCAGGTGGCGGCGTGCCGCTCGCCCGCGTCGGTCGCGTCGGAGGACAGCTCGGCGTCGATCTCCGCGTCGCCGACGGTCCCGCGACTGGCCAGCCGGTGCAGGAACGCCCAGCGCAGTTCGGTGTCGACGGCCAGCCCCTCGATCACCGAGGCGCCGGACAGCAGCTGTCGCAGCAGCGTCAGGTCGTCCGGGGAGGTGGCGACGCCCGCGAACGCCCGCGCGTAGGCGAGCTGCTTGTCCGAGCCCGGCGCCGCCGACGTCAGGAGGGACCGCAGCGCCGACGCCATCAGCGCCAGCCCCTCGTTCGTCCAGGCCGGGTCGGCGTACCGCCGTACCGCCATCGCGGCCTGCCGGAGCAGGGTCTGCACGACGCTGATGTCCCGCACCGAGTCGACCCCGCCGAGCACCAGCCGAACGTAGTCGCGCGCCGCCATCTCGCCGTCGCGGGTCATGTCCCAGGCGGCGGCCCAGCACACCGCGGCTGGCAGCGACGAGGTGAACGACCCGATCGACGACACCAGCGTTTCCAGCGAGTGGTCATCCAGCCGGATCTTGGCGTAGCTGAGGTCGTCGTCGTTGACCAGCACCAGATCCGGGCGGGACGAACCGACCAGGTCGGGCACGGAGGTGCGCTCGCCGGCGATGTCGGTCTCGACGAACGAGGTGCGGACCAGCTTGCCTTCGGACATGGAGTAGAGCCCGATGCCGATCCGGTGCGAGCGCAGCACGGGGTGGGCGGCGGTCGCCTCCTGCACGACCTCGAAGGACGTGAACCGGCCGTCCGCGCCGACCGAAACCGACGGCCGCAGCGTGTTCACGCCCGCCGTCTGTAGCCATTCCGCGGACCAGGCGCCGAGATCCCGGCCGGAGACCGCCTCCAGGGAGGAAAGCAGGTCAGCGAGCGTCGCGTTTCCCCAGGCGTGCGAGTCAAAGTAGCGGCGCACGCCCGCGAGGAAGTTCTCCCGGCCAACGTAGGCGACGAGCTGCTTGAGGACGGCGGCGCCCTTGGCGTAGGTGATGCCGTCGAAGTTCACCTCGACGGCATGGATGTCGGGGATGTCGGCGGCGATCGGGTGGGTGGACGGCAGCTGGTCTTGCCGGTAGGCCCACGCCTTGTAGAGCTGGGCGAACGTGGTCCAGGACGCGTTCCACCTGGTGGCCTCGGCCTGGCAGAGGGTGCTCGCCCAGGTGGCGAACGACTCGTTCAGCCACAGGTCATCCCACCAGCGCATGGTCACCAGGTCGCCGAACCACATGTGCGCCAGCTCGTGCAGGATCGTCTCCGCGCGCCGCTCCCGGGCGAAGTCGGTGACCCGGGAGCGGAAGATGTAGCTTTCCAGGATCGTGACCGCGCCCGCGTTCTCCATCGCGCCTTCCTTGAATTCGGGCACGAAGAGCTGGTCGTACTTGGCGAACGGGTACCGGATCCCGAAAGCCTCGTGGTAGAAGTCGAAGCCCTGCTTGGTGGTCTCGAATATCTCCTCGGGGTCGAGGTGCTCGGCGAGCGACTGGCGGCAGTAAATGCCCAGCGGGACGCCGTCGTGAACGTCGCGGACCACGTGGTACGGACCGGCCGAGATGTGCGTGATGTAGGTGGAGATCACCGGCGTGGGCGGGAAGTGCCACCGCCGGACGCCGGGCCTGCCCGCCACGTCCTCCCCGCCGTCGGAATCGGGCGCCAGGTTGGATACCACCTGCCAGCCGTCGGGCGCGAGCACGGTCAGCTCGTACGTGGCCTTCAGGTCAGGCTGGTCGAAACAGGCATATATCTGGTGCGCGTCGAATGTCTCCAGGTCGGAGTACATGTACACGTTGCCGTCGGCCGGATCGGCGAACCGGTGCAGCCCCTCGCCGCTGCGCGAGTACGCGCACTCCGCATCGACCACGAGCTCATTGCGGGCCGCGAGCCCGTCCAGCATGATCCGCTCGCCGTCGAACGCGTCGGTACCGACCGCAACCCCGTTGAGGGTGATCGCGCGAACCTCGGGCGCGGCGAGGTTGACGAAGGTGCGGCTTCCCGGCCGGACGCAGTCAAACGAAACCCGTGATACAGAACGGAACGTGGTGTCTCCCCCGGTCAGATCCAGCTCGACCTGATACGAGGAGACGGTGAGCAGCGCTGCGCGCTCGATTGCTTCGTCCTGGGTGAGGTTTGCTGCCACCAGGTGGTCCCTTCATGATCGCGACTTGCCTCACCTTATCGACGGCGCGCGGGTAGTCCCCGCTCGCCCGCCCGGCGAGCTTCTCACCATTATTACACCGAGTGTCCATTTAGTCATTGCCTGTGATTAGTAACTTTACCTGAAACGCCGCGTTCCCGATACCGTCGCCAGGCCGTCCCTTACATCTGGCACACTGGCCTACGTGCGCGTGTACCTGGGTTCCGATCATGCGGGCTTCGAGCTGAAGGAAGCCCTGGTGGCCTCGCTGCGCGAGGCCGGCCACGAGCCGGTGGACTGCGGGCCGGCTGCCTACGACGCCGAGGATGACTATCCGCCGTACGTGATGCGCGCGGCTCAGAAGGTCATCGACGAGCCGGGCACCCTCGGCATCGTGATCGGCGGTTCCGGCAACGGCGAGCAGATCGCCGCGAACAAGGTGGCCGGCGTCCGGGCGGCCCTGGCGTGGACCGAAGAGACCGCGCGCCTGGCCCGTCAGCACAACGACGCGAACGTCCTCAGCCTCGGCGCGCGGGAGTACAGCGTCACCGACGCGGTGAAGTTCGCGAAGGCCTTCCTGGACACGCCTTTCTCGGAGGAACCGCGGCACGCCCGCCGCATCGCCATGCTCGCCGACTACGAGAAGACCGGCGAGCTGCCGCCCCTGCCCTGAGCGGCACCTGGGGTTCCGGGTGGACGCCCCCCGCTGCGACCCGAGTGCGCACTTGGGCAGCCTCTAGCCGGCCCGATTGCGCACTTGGCACGTTGGGTGGGGTGGATGAGTGGGCCCGATCGCGCACTTGGCACGTTAAAGTCTTACCCGGCGGGCAATCCGTTCCGCAGGCAGCCGGAAGGCAGGACGATAAATAGCGTGGCGCCTCGTGCGATCGACCGGGTGAGCAACCTGGTCCGGCACCAGTTCATCACCCGGAACCGGCGGGTGGCGTTCGGGCTGTCCCTGGTCATCGTGGTGATAGCGGTGGCCGCGGTGCACGTGTCCGCCTGGTGGTTCTCGCCCGGGGCCATGATCCTGCCGATCCTGTGCGGCGGCCTGTGGATGTGGCCGCGGGCGCTGCGGATCCTCTTCGGCGTCGCGGCCGTGTGCCTCGCCTACGACGTTGTCAAGGGCAAGGCCGGAGTGGGGATCATCGCGACGATCGTGGTCACCGCGTTCTACGCCGACGTGCTCGCGAACGCCCGGGGCAAGCTGGGTACCCGCGGGCGGCGCGCGGAACGGATGATGATCGAGCTGCGGGACCGCATCCGCGCCCAGGGCACGCTTCCCGACCTCGGCGACGGCTGGGGCTCGTCCGTGGTGCTGCGCCCGGCGGACGGCTCGTCGTTCGGCGGCGATTTCGTCGTGTCGCACAGCGACGGCAAGACGCTCGAGGTGGCGCTCGTCGACGTGTCCGGCAAGGGCATGGACGCGGCGACACGGGCGCTGCTGTTGTCCGGGGCCTTCGGCGGCGTTCTCGGATCGGTGCCGCGCGAGCAGTTCCTGCCCGCGTGCAACGCGTACATGCGCCGCGGCAACGCGCCGGAAGGATTCGTGACCGCCGTCCATCTCGCGCTGGATCTCCAGTCGGGGGAGTACGTGCTGTCCTCGGCCGGGCACCCTCCGGCCGCGCACTTTGACGGGAGCACCGGGCGGTGGCGGCTGTCGACCGCGCGCGGAATCGTGCTCGGCGTCGTCCCGGACCTGGCCGGCGCGCCGGAGAAGCCGGAGGAGGGCGTGCTGCGCCGCGGGGACACGATCATGCTGTACACCGACGGCCTGGTGGAAGCGCCGGGTCGGGACATCGACGACGGCATCGGCCAGTTGCTCGGCGAGGCCGAGCGCATGGTGGTCACCGGTTACAAGGCCGGGGCTCCGGAACTCGTCACGACCATGCAGCGCACCATCGGCAGCGGCGACGACTGCGCCCTGGTCCTCATCTGGCGCTCATGAGAACCGCGCCGCCCGGTAAGCCAGTAAACGGGGGGTCGTCAAAACGCTGCGCACTGGAATTGTTCGGCGGCGCGCCATAATCGCGATTCCGCGGGTCCGCGAGAAATCGTTGCGCAGCGGGTCCGGGTAGAGCCGCGTCGGCTTCGAAATGCCCCGGGGCGGGGGCGCGCTTGTCGCGGTTCGAGCGCGAGTCATGGCAGGTCATGGGCGAGACTTCCGGCAAAGTGGGATTTCTCTTAGCATATCCCGATTGCGCGGCGCAAACTAATTAGGCGCATAAGGCGGAGGCGTTCCTGACGCGCTCGTCAGTTTAGCCGTACCCGCCGCGCCTTCTCCGACATCCCCGTCAGGTGACGAGTGCGTCATTGTTTGCATTTATTTCCCGGCTGTGCGCCAATAGACGGGTGGGAGGCGCAGGGACAGAAGGGACGACGGAGGGATCCGCTGGGATCGCGGCGGAGGTGTCGCTTGCGGTGGCCGCCAAGGCATCCGGCGAGAACTTCCCGGTCGCGCTCAAGATCCTGCCTAAAACCATGCGCCGGCACCTGACCGCCCTGTATGGCTTCGCTCGCCTGGTCGACGACATCGGCGACGAGCCGCTCCCCGGCCTCGACCCCGGCACCACGCCGGAAGGCGCCTGCACCGCGACGCGGCTTCGCCTGCTGGACGAGCTGCAGGCCGACGTCGCCCGCATCTACGAGGGCGGTACCCCCGAGCTGGCCGCGATCAGGGCGCTGAAGGAGACCGTGGAGCAGTGCCAGGTCCCGCGCCAGCCGCTGGATGACCTCATCCAGGCCAACCGCCAGGACCAGACGGTCACCCGCTACCAGTCCTATGACGACCTGGTGAAATACTGCGAGCTGTCGGCGAACCCGGTGGGCCGGGTCGTACTGCACATCGTCGGGGCGGCCACCGAAGACCGCCTCGGGCTTTCCGATGACATCTGCACCGCCTTGCAACTCGCCGAGCACTGGCAGGACGTCGCCGAGGATCTGGGGAACGACCGGATCTACCTGCCGCAGGAAGACCTCGAGAGCTTCGGCGTCGGGCCCGGCGACCTCGCCAGCCCGGCCGCCAGCGAGGCGGTCAGGCGCCTGATGGCCTTCGAGGTCAACCGGGCACGAGAGCTCCTGGACGCCGGCGCCCCGCTGGCGGGAACCCTGAAGGGAGCGGCCCGGCTCGCGATCTCCGGCTACATCGCGGGGGGCCGCGCGGCGCTGGCGGCGATCGAGCGGGAGGGCTACGACGTCCTCGCCGCGACGCCGAAACCGTCGAAGGCGACCACGCTGGCCGGCATGGTCAGCTGTTACGTGACCGGGAGGTGAGCGTGGACGCGAAAGAGGCGTACGCCGAGTGCGAGCGGATCACCTGGTCCCAGGCGCGGAACTTCGCCTACGGTATCCGGCTCCTGCCCTCGCCCAAGCGGTGCGCGCTGGCCGCCGTGTACGCGTTCGCGCGACGGATCGACGACATCGGCGACGGCGACCTCCGCGCTGCCGAGAAGACCTGGCGGCTCGAAGAGGCACGCCGGCAAGTCCATGCCCTCGCCGCCGGCGGCAACCCGGACGATACCGACCCGGTGATGGTCGCCCTGCATCGCGCGGGCGAGAATTTCGGTATCCCGTTCGGGGCGTTCGGCGAGCTGATCGACGGTTGCCTGGCCGACGTGAACGGGGCGACCTACGAGACGTTCGACGAGCTGCTGCACTATTGCCGTTGCGTGGCAGGCTCGATCGGCCGGCTGTCCCTCGGGATATACCAGGGCCCGCCCTCCCGGGAAGCGGACCCCGGGAAAGCGGGGCCAGCGGAGCGGAGCCCGCGGTCAGCCGAGCAGATGGCCGACGACCTCGGCGTCGCCCTCCAGCTCACGAACATCCTGCGCGACATCCGGGAGGACTACCGCAACGGCCGCGTGTACCTCCCCAGGGAGGACCTGGAGAGGTTCGGCTTCCAGATCACGCCCGGCGACGCCGAGCCCTTCTCCGCGGGTGCGCAGGAACGGTTCGCTCGCCTGGTGGACTTCGAGGCGGCCCGCGCCCGCGAATGGTACGCCTCCGGCCTGCCGCTGCTGGCCGTGATCGACCGGCGCAGCGCCGCCTGTACCGGGGCGATGGCCGGCATCTACCGCCGCCTGCTGGAAAAGATCGCGGATGACCCGGTCACCGCCCTGCGGACCCGCGTGTCGCTGTCGGCCGGGGAGAAGGCACTGGTCGCCGCCCAGGCGCTGACCGGCGTCGATCGCAGGCGGTTCCGCTCCAGGGGAGGAGATCATCCGCCGGAGCCCCGTCGGCGCCCCCGAGTCCGGAGGGGGGCGGCCGCTTGATGCGCTCGGGGTTGTTGCGCGCTAAGAAGAGCGTGATCATCGGCGGCGGCCTCGCCGGGATCACCGCTGCCATCGCGCTCGCCAGCGCCGGCACGGACGTCACCCTGCTGGAGGCCAGGCCGCGGCTCGGCGGGGCGACAACGTCGTTCAGCCGTGACGGCCTGGCCGTGGACACCGGCCAGCACGTTTTCCTGCGCTGCTGCACGGCCTACCGCGGCCTGCTCGACCGGCTTGGCATGACCGCGCACGCCCCGCTGCAGCCTCGCTTCGACGTGACGGTCCTCTCGCCCCGGGGTCCCGCCCGGCTACGGCGCGCGAAGGCACCCGCACCGCTGCACCTTGGCCCGGCCCTGGCCCGCTATGCCCTTCTTTCTTATCCCGAACGGATCAAGGCGTCTGCGGCCGCCCTGGCGTTTCGCTCCGTCGACCCGGCGGATCCCGAGGCCGACCGGATCCGGCTAGGCGACTGGATGGCGGCTCGCGGGCAGGACGAGCGTGCCCGCCGCGCGCTATGGGACCTGTTCACTGTCGCGACGCTGAACGTCCCCGGCGACGACGCGTCCCTCGCGCTGGCCGCGAAGGTCGTGCGGACCGGGTTGCTTGCCGATTCCGGTGCCGCCGACATCGGCGTGCCGGCGCTGCCGCTGGGGGAGCTGCACGGCGCCGCCGCGGAGCGCAAGCTCGCCTCACTCGGCGCTAGCGTGAGGCTGAATACCAAGGTCACCGCCATTGAGGCGAGGGAGCCGGGGTTCGCCGTGCGGCTGGCGCGTGGCGGGGAGGTCATCGAGGCGGACGCGGTAGTGCTCGCGGTGCCGCATGAGGCCGCGGCGAAGCTGATCCCGCCAGGGGCGCTGCCCGGGGCCACGGTCAGCGGCTGGTCCGGGCTCGGCGCCGCCCCTATCGTGAACGTCCACGTCAGCTACGACAGGAAGGTCATGGACCTGCCGTTCGCGGCGGCGGTGGACTCGCCGGTGCAGTGGGTGTTCGACCGGACCCGGATCTCGGGGCTGCACGCCCGCGGGGGCAGCGGCCAGTACCTGGCCGTCTCGCTGTCGGCGGCGGATGAGTACGTGGACCAGCCGGTGGCGGAACTGCGGGAGCGGTTCGTCCCGGCGCTGGCCGAGGTGCTGCCGGCGGCGAGGGAGGCCCGGGTGACGGAGTTCTTCGTGACGCGGGAGCGGCGGGCGACGTTCCGTCAGGTGCCGGGAACCGCGCGGCTGCGCCCGCCGGCCGCGACCGGGCTGCCCGGCCTGGTGCTGGCCGGCTCGTGGACCGATACGGGCTGGCCGGACACCATGGAGAGCGCCGTCCGCAGCGGCCTGAACGCGGTCCTCGCGCTCCGGCAAGCCGGCGTGGGTCCGGCCTCCGAGGCCGTTCCGGTTCCCCAGGCGGCTCCTGTTTCCCAAGCGGCTCCGGCTGCCGCTCTTATAGGGACAAATGGTCTTATATCGATATCTGGACCTGTTCCGCATCCACGGGAGTGATGCCGAGGGGAACGTGGGGATGGGGATAACAGCAGGAGCGGAGTGAGGTAAGTGACAATTGAGTCTGTTGATGGGCAAGTGAAGGATAAGCCTGTCGACCTCGAGGAGGGGATGCGCTCGTGACGGTGACGATGCCCGCTGGCGTGGCGGTGGCGCGTGACCTGGTCGGGCCCGCCACGGAGGCGGCCGTAGGCCGGCTGAGCCCCGGCGTGCGCCGGGTGGCCGCCTATCACTACGGGTTCGCTGACGCCGACGGCAATCCGGTCCGCAAGGGAAGCGGGAAGGGGCTGCGCCCGGCGCTGGCCCTGCTGTCCGCCCGCGCCGCGGGCGCGACCGCC
>JAFMRC010000170.1 GCA_017354375.1 Nocardiopsaceae bacterium
CCAGGCTCGCCGCGACCGCGGCCATGGCGATGGCGGCGTATCTTCTTGTGCGCTGTGACTCCACCATGATTCCCCTTCCCCGTGCGGACGCCAGCGGTCGGCCACGTCCGGGCCGTCGCGCTGACACTACTGGTTATCGCTGACCGGCGTCCGAACTCGGCTGTGCCGTCGGCGGCGACGGCTCGAGCCGGGCGATGCGCTTGAGCAGGGCCGCGCCGAGCGCCCGGGGAGACCTGGTCGGCAGGGGTTCCCAGCTGGGCGGCGACTGCCGCGAATCGTGGCACCGGATTCCCGCCTGGCCGGCCAGGATCACCAGCCTCTTCTCCGGCAGGTAGCGTTCCGTCGGCACTCCGGCCTCGGTGGTGCAGAACCGCTCCCAGAGCTCGGCCTCGTCGATCTCGGTCATGGCCGAACGCCACCCGCTGCGGGCCGCCTCCGCGCGTTCCAGCACCGTCTTGCCCAGGGCCGACTTCCTGATCTTCCGGTTGACCGCGGCACCGGAACCGAACCCCCAGCGGTCGGTCACGAACCAGCGGCCCCCGAACTCGTGGAACTCGACGATCACGCTTGAGGGGGAGAAGGTCGGCATACCGGTACGGCGAGGGGACATGGCCTAAGTATCCCAAGAAATCACCGTCATTCGCCCGGCACCGCGGCAAGATCGTGGACCCGATCCGGGCGCGTGCGGGTCAGCGCCGTTCAGGCGTTCTCCGTGGCGAGCCAGCCGGCCAGGCCCAGCATCGCCACCCCGGTCCCGCGGTCGAGCCAGCGCCTGGCGCTCTCGCGGATCCCGTTCAGCCCCAGCCGTCCGCCGAGCGTCGCGTACCCGCACGCGCAGCAGAACTCCACCGCGATGTAGGCAGCCCCCACGATCAGGATCGGCTCGGCGATGTGCTGCCTGCCCCCGGCCGTCACGAATTGCGGCAGGAACACCGTAAACAAGATCAGCGCCTTCGGGTTCGCCGCGGCGACCACGAACTCCTGCCGCGCCAGCCGCCTCAGCGGAGCCTTCCGGCCGGGCTCGCCATCTGGCACGGGAGCGTGAGCGCCGGTTTGCCCGGCTCGCCCGGCGGTGAGGATCGTGCGGATCCCCAGCCACGTCAGGTACGCCACGCCGCCCCACTTCAGCACGCTGAACGCGAGCTGCGAGGCCACGAGCAGCGCCCCGACGCCGCCGGCCACCGCGGCGACCATCAGCGCGAACGCGGTGAACCGCCCCAGCGTGGCGCCGATCGCCCGGACGGGTCCGTGCCGCAGCCCGTTGCGCAGCGCGAGCAGCTGGTTCGCGCCCGGCGTCGCCGCCATCGCGATCGCCGACGGCACGAACGCCGCCCAGTACACCTCGCCCGTCACGCCGCCTCCTCCGCAACGACTTCTCCCTTACCGTCCAGCCTGGCACACGACAGCCGGGGTGTGCTGCGCGGTAACGCTACTACCAGCGTGTTCATTGCATAGGTTGGCTAGTTAATACCGGGGTATAGTATTAATAAGACGCCGTAGGACAGCCGGTGCTTGCGGGAATGGCGTGGTCAGAATGCATGTTACGACTAGCGGTAGCCCTGGACCACTGATCTATACCACCCTAGGGTAGCCTTAAAAAGGCAAGGCCGTGTGACGGAGCGACGACGGGAGGAAGCCGATGACGACGGCGACTTACCAGGTGACCGGGATGACCTGCGAGCACTGCGCGCACGCGGTCGATGAGGAGCTGAGGAACCTCGGCGGCGTGAGCGAGGTGACGATCGGCCTTAACCCGGGCGGACAGTCCACGGTGACGGTCGTCAGCGACGAGCCGCTCACCGCGGACGCGGTCGCCTCCGCGCTGGACGAGGCGGGGGACTACCAGCTCGCCCGGTAGCCCGCTGGAGCGAGAGGGGATTCTGTTATGACGGCCGCCGCGGAACGCGAAGTCGAGCTGGAGATCGGCGGGATGACGTGCGCCTCGTGCGCCGCCAGGATCGAGAAGAAGCTGAACAAGGTCGATGGCGTTTCCGCCACGGTGAACTACGCCACCGAGAAGGCCCGGGTCAGCTTCCCGTCCGCGGTCACCCCCGGCGACCTGATCGGGGTCGTCGAGCGGACCGGTTACACCGCCGCGTTGCCCGCGCCCGCTCCGCTGCCCGCACCCGCGGCAGGGGATGACGAGGCCGATGGGCCCGCGGGGTCCGGCAGGCCGGATGAGGTAGCCGCGCTGCGGCAGCGGCTGCTGATCTCGTTGCTGCTCGCGGTGCCGGTCGTGGCGCTGGCGATGGTCCCGGCGCTGCAGTTCCGTGACTGGCAGTGGGCCAGCCTCGCGCTGGCCTCCCCGGTCGCGGTGTGGGGCGCCTGGCCGTTCCACCGCGCCGCGCTAGTCAGCCTGAGGCACGGCGCGGCCACGATGGACACGCTGGTCTCGCTCGGCGTGAGCGCCGCGTACCTGTGGTCGGTGTACGCGCTGTTCCTCGGTGACGCCGGGCAGCCGGGGATGCGGATGAGCTTCGACTGGCTGGCCCGCGGAACCGGGACTGGGGCGATCTACCTCGACGCCGCTTCCGGGATCACGGCGCTGATCCTGCTCGGCCGGTACTTCGAGGCGCGGGCCAAGCGACGGTCCGGTGCCGCGCTGCGGGCGCTGCTGTCCCTCGGGGCGAAGGACGTCGCGGTGCTGCGCGGCGGCGTCGAGGCCCGGATCCCGGTCGATCAGCTCGCGGCGGGGGAGGAATTCGTGGTCCGGCCGGGGGAGAAGATCGCCGCCGACGGGATCGTGACCTCAGGCAGCTCCGCTGTGGACACCTCGATGCTGACCGGGGAACCGGTCCCCGCCGAGGTTGCGGCGGGCGATTCGGTGGCCGGCGGCTGCGTGAACGCCAGCGGGCGGCTGACGGTCAGGGCGATCAGGGTCGGGGCGGACACCCAGCTCGCCCAGATAGCCCGCCTGGTGGAGCAGGCACAGGCCGGTAAGGCGCCGGCGCAGCGGCTAGCGGACCGGATCTCCGCTCTGTTCGTCCCCGTCGTCATCGTGATCGCGCTGGTCACCCTCGTCGCGTGGCTGGCGACCGGGCAGGGGCCCGGAGCGGCATTCACCGCCGCCGTGGCGGTGCTGATCATCGCCTGCCCGTGCGCGATGGGCCTGGCCACGCCCACCGCGATACTGGTCGGCACCGGCCGCGGCGCGCAGCTCGGCATCGTGATCAAGGGGCCGGAGATCCTGGAGTCCACCCGCGCGATCGACACGATCGTGCTGGACAAGACAGGAACGGTCACCACCGGGAAGATGTCGCTCGCGAACGTCTTCGCGGCGCCCGGCGAGAGCGCCGACGAGGTGCTGCGCCTGGCCGGCGCGGTAGAAGCGGCATCCGAGCACCCCATCGCCGCCGCCATCACCAGCGCCGCATCCACCACATCCCTGACCGATATTTCGGACTTTTCGGCTTATGCCGGTTTTGGCGTTTCCGGGGTCGTGACCGGAGTCGTGGATTCCCGCGCGGTGGCCGTCGGCCGGGCCTCCTGGCTGGAGTCCGAATGGGCGATGACCGTTCCGGCGGAACTGGCGGGCCGGGCCGCCGAGGCGGAGGCCGCCGGGCAGACGACCGTTTTCGTCGGCTGGGACGGCAAGGCCCGGGGGTTGCTCGCCGTCGCCGACACGGTCAAGCCCACCTCGGCGGAGGCGGTCGCCCGGCTGCGCGAGCTGGGGCTGCGGCCGGTGCTGCTCACCGGCGACAACGAGCGCGCCGCCCGCGCCGTCGCGGACGCCGTCGGAATCGGCGAGGTCATCGCCGGGGTGCTGCCCGCGGGCAAGGTCGAGGCGGTCAGGCGGCTGCAAGGCGCGGGCCGGGTGGTGGCGATGGCCGGGGACGGGGTCAACGACTCCGCCGCCCTCGCCCAGGCCGACCTCGGCCTGGCCATGGGAACCGGGACCGACGCCGCGATCGAGGCATCCGACCTCACCCTGGTCCGCGGCGACCTGCGTGCGGCGAGTGAGGCCATCGCCCTGTCCCGGCGGGTGCTGCGGACGATCAAGGGCAACCTGGTGTGGGCGTTCGGCTACAACGTCCTGGCGATCCCGCTCGCGGCGCTGGGGCTGCTGTCCCCGCTGATCGCCGGGGCGGCGATGGCGTTCAGCTCTGTGTTCGTGGTCACCAACAGCCTCCGCCTCCGCCGCTTCCAGCCCCCGCGAACATGACCCATCCTTCGATGGCTTGCGGCCTGGTACGGAAGATGGTCAATTGAAACGATTTAGCGAACCATTTTCTAGCCATCTTCCGTCCCAAGCTAACGAGGTCCAGTGTGGTGGGGCTTGCGCTTGCGCAGGAGCCGGGCCTTGTGCAGGACGGACAGCCAGTAGTGGTTCGTGGTGAACGCTTCGGTGCCGTCGGTCTTGTGGATCTCCCAGCCCCTGTCGATCTCCGTGACGACCGGATCCTTGCCGGTGATCGGGTTGATCGCCGGGTTCTGGGCCGCGTACCGCAGCACCGCGAGGAGGTTCACGGTCGTGGTGGGCACGTCCGACGGGAACACGAAGCTGACCCGGTTGCACGAGTCGCACGCCGACACCTGGTACTGGTGACCCCCGATGTTCGCCGTCCCCAGGTTCGCCTGGTTCCCCGTCTGCTCCCCGTGGTTCGCCGTCCAGATCATCAACTCCGTCGGCGACTGCCCCGGCGCGCTGGACGGCGGCTTCAGCCAGATGTCGTAGGCGCTGTCCCACTGCCCGTCGGCTGGCGTCGTCTCGTCGTAGCCGCTGGTGACGCTGGACAGCGAGCTCATCGGCGTATTGCCCAGCGGCATCCGCTCCTCGGGGTACGGGTACCCGGTCCCCGGCTCGTTCGCGCATACCCCCCAGCTGCTGTCGTGCCCAGCCCACGTGGTCATCCAGCTGGCGGGCGTGCCGTAGCCGCCCGGCTGGTTCCACTCATTCGAGTCCAGGATGAACGAACCGTGCTGGTAGGAAGTCTCGCGTGACGTCGTTTGCCAGGCCGCGTCCGGCGGCGGCGCGCACCTGCCCGTCGCGGAGTCCGCTTCCGCCGTGCCGCCGCTGGCCAGCGTCGCCGCGGCGAAAGCCGTTGCGAGGGCAGCGCTCATCGCCCGATGCTTGATCATGATCACTCATTCCCCCTGCGGTCTGATTCCAGGGGGTAATTGTGTCACTACCAATTGTCGTGCGCCACTCGTTCGCGGAAGATGGAGGCCGGAGCCGGCCCGCCGCCGGTGAAGGTCCGCGGCGGCGTGTCCGGCGACCCGCCCGTTACGCCTCCGGCTGAGACTCGCCCTGTGCGGCGCGCAGGGCCTCCAGCTCCTTGCCGGCCTCGCGGATGTCCTTGACGGTGTCGATCGCGCGCCAGAAACCCTCGATCGGGAACCCGGCCAGCCGGCGTTCCCGCGCGAGCTGCGGGAACGTGGTCCGCTCGTGGTCGCCGACGTCCGGGAGGAGGTCCATGATCTCGGCTCCGAACACGTAGATCCCGGCGTTGATGTGGTACGGGGACGGCGGCGCCTCGACGAAGTCGATTATCTTGCCGGCTTCGTCCACGTCCACTACGCCCCAGGGGATCTTGGGCCGGGCGAGCGCGACCGTGGCGGTCGCCCGCTGCTCGGCGTGGCGTGCCGCCATCTCTTCCAGGGAGAACCTGGTCCAGATGTCGCCGTTGAGGGCGTACCACGGGTCGTTCGGGGCCGGCAGGTGCTTGCCCGCGTACTTGAGCCCGCCCCCGCGGCCCAGCGGCTCGTCTTCGACCACCGTGCGGACCCGGAGCGGCTGCTGGTTCGACGTCAGGTGGTCTATCAGCACATCATGCAGGTACCCGGCCGAGACGACCAGGTCCGTGACCCCGGCCTCGGATAGCCACTCGATCTGGTGATCGATGATGCACCGGCCGGTTATCTCGATCATCGGCTTCGGGCGCGTGTCGGTGTACGGCCGCAGTCGCGATCCCTGGCCTCCCGCCAGGATCACCGCCTGCCGCACCATCGCGTGCTTGGTCATGCCGCAGGAGTATAGCGACGAGTTCAGGTGGGTCGCTCGCGCTCCTCAGGCCGGGTCGCCGGCGGAGGCACCCGACACCGAGTAGAGAGCCTGGGTGTTACGGGTGGCGAGGAAATCCTCCAGCGACTCCCCCCGCATCGCCGCGTACACGTGCTGGTTCGACACGCCGGTGACCGCGGCCAGTTTCTCCAGCATGAAGAAGATGACGCCGTAGTGAATCAGGCCCGGCCAGTCCCGTCGCCGGACCAGGTCGGCCTCCTCCTCGGTGAGGCCGGCCTCGGCGAAGGACGCCTCGGGGTCGGACAGGAAGCGGGCGCGGTGCGCCGGGTCGGTCATCGCGTGCAGGTACTTGTTGAGCCGGTAGGCCCTGACGCTGGCGGCAATGTCGAAGGGGTAGGTGCCCTTCAGCTCGTCGATGCCCTTGAGCTGCTCCGCCATCCGCGACCGGTGCCGCTCGGCGACGGCCTCGGGAAGGCCGCCGGCCGCCTCGTTCTCCAGCACCAGCGTCGCGATGCCGGTCATCGACGGCAGGCAGTAAGAGCTGTGCACCCGGCTCACCCGCTCCGACAGCGCGCCGCGCATGATCAGCCACATGATGACCTCGGCGCCCTCGAACCCGCCGAGCGTCGCGTACTCGGCGTGCGTCATCGCGGCCAGCGCGGCCGGGTCGTCGGTGATCGCGTCCAGGAACGTGCGGTCCCACTCCGGGTTGTTGAAGCCCGCGGCCTCGCCGTGCACCTGGTGCGAGAGCCCGCCGGTGGCGACGACGGCCACGTCGATGTCTTCGGGGTAGCTCTCGATCGCCCGGCGCAGTGCCTTGCCGAGCTTGTAGCAGCGCGCCGCCGTCGGGATCGGGAACTGCAGCACGCCGACCTGCAGCGGCACGATCGTGGTCGGCCACCCGCCGTCCTCCCGGTCGAGCAGCACCGACATGGGGGAGAAGAAGCCGTGGTCCAGCGGCTTGTCCTGGAAGTAGGACAGGTCGAACTCGTCGGTGACCAGGCTGGTCGCGACGTGCCGGGCGAGTTCCGGGTTCCCCTTGACCGGCGGCAGGTCCCGCGGGCCGCCGCCCTCGTCGGCGACGGCGTACTCCTCGCCGATGCCCAGCGTGAACGCCGAGTAGTGGTCGAAGAAGAACGAGGTGACGTGGTCGTTGAAGATGTAGACGATCGCGTCCGGCTTCCTCTGGCGAAACCACTCCTGCACCGGCTCGAACGCCTTGAAGATGGGGCCCCAGTCGGGGGTGTCCTGCTTGCCCTGGTCGTAGGCGAAGCCGATGGTCGGCGTGTGCGAGGCCGCGACGCCGCCGATGATCCGGGCCATTTCTCCTCCTGCTGCCGCGCTGCTACCGCGATCGGATGCGATGCAAGCGACTGTGCAAGCGACAGTAATAGATACCCGTAGGTAATGTAAATTGACTAGTTGATCATTAATTAATAACATGAGGTAATGGATTCGGGCACGGTGCTTTCCCGCATCCGGCTCAGGCACCTCAGCTGTTTCGTGGCGATCGCCCAGCAGCGGACTCTCGCCGGCGCGGCGGGGAAACTTCACCTGAGCCAGCCCGCGGTCTCCAAGACGCTGGCCGAGCTGGAGGCGCTGGCGGGCAGGCGGCTGGTCGAGCGTGGCCGCGCGGGCGCCCGGCTGACGCCGGACGGCGAGCGGTTCCTGCGGTACGCGATCGGGGTGACGCGGGCGCTGGAGACGGCCGCGGACGAGCTGGCCGGAACCCGGGTCCCGGACGTCCCCGCCGTGCGGGTCGCGGCTCTTCCCACCGTGGCCGGCGGCCCGCTCGCGCAGGCGATAGCGACGCTGCGGGAACGTCGGCCGCATGCCCGGATCGAGGTGGAGACGGACTCCAACCCGGAGCTGCTGGCGGCCGTGAAATCGGGCGCGGCCGACTTCGCCGTCGGGCGGATGGCCGAGCCCGCGATGATGCAGGGCGTGTCGTTCGAGCTGCTGTACGCCGAGTCGCTGGCGGTAGTGACCCGGCCGGGGCACCCGCTGGCGACCGGGGAGGGGGCCGGCGTCCCGCCGCTCGCGCTGCTCGCCTACCCGCTGGTGATCCCCGGCACCGGCACCGCGCCGCGGCACGACGCCGAGAGCATCTTCGCCGTGCACGGCATCACCGTGCCGCCCGGTTCGTGCGAGACCCAGTCGGTCCCGCTCGGCCGCGCGCTCGCCCTGACGACCGACGCGGTCTGGATCACGTCCCAGCGCGCGGTCCAGCTCGACCTCGACGCCGGCCTGCTGCGCCGCCTCGACGTCCCCGTCCCCGGTGGTGCCGAACCGGTCGGCCTGCTGTCCCGCACCGGTGCCGCCCCCGGCGAGCTGGCCGCCGCCCTGATGGACGCCCTCCGCGCGGGCTCCACGGACCCAGGAGCCGGCGGCGAACCAGGCGCGACTATCCGTTCGGGATGATGGTCGTTCCTGCCGTATCCTTCGTATTTGAACGTAAATTCCTCACCACCTGGCCCAGGGAAGCAGGCGACCCCGATGTGGAATTGCGGTAATTGCGGGCAGTCGGCGAGCCCGGGAGACCAGTTCTGCATGCGGTGCGGGACGCCGTTCCCCGGCAGCCAGGTCCAGTCCTCGGGGCCGCCCCAGGGCCAGCCCCCGGGCCCGCCGGGGCCGCCCTCGGGACCATCCCAGGGACCGCCGCCCCCGGGGTCGTCCTTTCCGCCTCCTCCGGCGAACTGCGGTAATTGCGGGCAGCCGGCGAGCCCGGGAGACCAGTTCTGCATGCGGTGCGGGACGCCCTTCCCCGGCAGCGAGATCCCCCCGTGGGGGCAGTCCCCGGGGGCGTTCGGCGGCCGGTCCCGCTCCCTGACCGTGGTGCTCTGCGTGGTGGGGGTGCTGGCGCTGGCCGGGGTGGGGGTCGGGACCTGGTTCCTCGTAGGGCACGCCGGGTCGCACGCGAGCGCGAACGGGAACCAGAAGGGCAACACCACCAAGACCACGGACCCGTCCCAGGGTCCCGCGTCACAAGGCCCCTCTTCGCCGAGCCCATCCGCGGCGAGCCCGTCCTTGAGCTCGTCCCCCTCCGCTCCGGCCCCGTCCAAGTCGGCGCCACCGGGGCCGGTGACGGTCGCCTCCAGCGTGGCGGGCAACCCGAAGGCGACGTCGGTCACCAAGTTCCTCGACCGGTACTTCAACGCCGTCAACCAGCACGATTACCAGGCGTACATGGCGCTGGTCGCGCCGGGAGGACCCGGCTTGAGCCAGTCCAAGTTCAACAGCGGATACGCCGGGGTCACCGACACGGGCGAGACGCTGACCGGGATCTCCACGGCCGCCGGCGGGCAGGCCGTCGCGCAGGTGACGTTCACCAGCCATCAGGGCACGGCGGAAAGCCCCACCAAGACGACCTGCGACCACTGGAGCATTTCCCTGTACCTGACTCCGGCCAGCGGCGGCTACCAGATGGTCAACCCGCCGTCGAGCTACCGCGCGAAGTACAACGCCTGCTAGCCGGGTCCGGCCCGGGGAACCCGGGAAACCCCGGGAAACGCGGAACCCCGGGGAAAACCCGGGGGAGAAGTCGGGTGGTTTCCGCGTTCCGCCGCCGGCCCCGGAATCCGTAGCGTGACCTGGTGACAGCACGTGACGCATGTGGAGCGTGCCCGCTAGGAGGTTTCCCATGATCAAGGCCCGTGGCCTTACCAAGCGCTACGGCACGGTCAAGGCGGTGGACGCGCTGAGCTTCGACGTCCGCCCCGGCGCTGTGACCGGTTTCCTCGGCCCCAACGGATCCGGCAAGACCACCACGATGCGGCTGATGCTCGGCCTGGACCGGCCGGACGGCGGAACCGTGACCATCGGCGGCCGCCGCTACCGTGACCTGGCCTGGCCGCTGCGCGAGGTCGGCGCGCTGCTGGACGCCAGGGCGTTCCACCCCGGCCGCAGCGCCCGCGCGCACCTGGCGGCCCTGGCGGCGGCCAACTCCATCCCGTCCAGGCGGGTCGATGAGGTGCTGCGGCAGGTCGGCCTGGACACCGCGCGGGACCGGCGGGCGGGGAAGTTCTCCCTCGGCATGGGCCAGCGGCTGGGCCTCGCGGCGGCGCTGCTCGGCGACCCGGGCATCCTGCTGCTCGACGAGCCGGTCAACGGCCTGGACCCCGAGGGCGTTCGCTGGATCCGCGACCTGATGAAGTCCCTCGCCGCCGAGGGCCGGACCGTGTTCGTGTCCAGCCACCTGATCAGCGAGATGGCGCAGACCGCCGAGCACGTCATCGTCATCGGCGGCGGCCGGCTGCTGGCCGACACGACCGTCGGCGAGCTCGCCGCCCGGTCGGCGTCGCTAGAGGACGCGTTCCTGGAGCTGACCTCGGGCAGCGCCGAGTTCCGTGCCGCGCATCGGGGGCCGGCATGACCTCGGCGGCCCCGGGAATCCCGGGAACCCCAGCGGCCCCGTCGGCTCCGGCGGAAAGGCTCCGCGGGCACTACGGGTTCGCGCAGGTGGCCCGGATGGAATGGATCAAGCTGCGCACCCTCCGCTCCACCTGGTGGACCCTGGCGATCACCGCGGTCGGCTCGGTCGGAATGGGCGTGGCCATCGGCTTCAACACCCGGAACGCCGCGGGCGACCTGACCAACAACGCGCTGGCCGGGATGGTTCCCGGGCTCCTGTTCACCGGAGTGCTCGGCGTGCTGGCGATGACCGGCGAGTACACGTCCGGGACGATCCGCGCGACGCTGACCGCCGCCCCGAGGCGGGTGCTGCTGCTGGCGGCCAAGTCCGCCGTGTTCGGCGCCGTGACGCTCGCCCTCGGCGAGGCCAGCGCCTTCGTGTCCTTCTTCGCCGCCGGCGCGGCGCTGCGGCACGGCATCGCGGCCCCCACCCTGGGCCAGCCAGGGGTGCTCCAGGCGGTGGCCCTGTCCGGGACGAGCTTCTGCCTGATCGGGCTGCTCGGCCTCGGCCTGGGCGCCATCATCCGGCATTCCCCGGCCGCCATCGGCGTGCTGGTCGGCGGGGTGTACGTGCTGGCCCAGATGGTCGGCGCGTTCAGTCACAGCGCCGGGATCTACATGCCGATCCTGATCGTCGGGAACTCGATCTCGACGACCAGGACCGAGTGCGTGACCGGGCCGGGGAACGGCGCGCAGTGCATCCACTTCCTGTCGCCGTGGACGGGATTCGGGATGCTGTGCCTGTACGCGGCGGTCCCGCTGGTGATCGGCGGCTGGCTGCTCGCCCGCCGGGACGCGTGAACGACGCGTGAGCGACGCGTGAGCGACGCGTGAGCGCGGAGCGGGCACTATGGATGGCATGCGGAACGTGCTCCCCGCCCCGCGGGCCGCCGCCCGGGCCGCCCGGGTCGCCCGGGTCGCC
>JAFMRC010000409.1 GCA_017354375.1 Nocardiopsaceae bacterium
GGGCGCAGGGCCGTGGTGCCGGGCGGCTGCGCCGGCAGCCCCGCGGCGGCGGCCAGCAGGTCGTACCAGGCCGCGACGTTCACCCCGAGGTCGGTGTCCTCCGGCGGCGACCAGGACGCGCGCAACTCAAGCTCGGTGCGCGGCGGCTCGTCGGCCTTGGCCCCGAACCCCTCCGTGATCACCCTGGTCACGGTCCCGCTCGGCGCCGAATAGCCGGGGGCGTGCAGGTCGAGGGCGTCGGTGAGCCAGCTCCAGCCGACCGCGCCCAGCAGCGGGTCGGCGGCCATTTCCTCCTCGATGTCGGCGCGCACCAGCACGACCAGGCGGAACACTCCCGTCCAGCCGGGCTGGCCGTCCGGGTCGTACAGCAGGACGAGCCGCCCGCTGGCGATCTCGTCGTCAGGGGTTTCGTCGCGGTAGGCCACCGCGCCGATGGCCGCCGCGTACGGGGCAAGGCGCCGCGGCGCGGGGGAGTCCTCGAAGGCGATGCCGTGCCGCACCCCGGAAAGAGCGTCCCTGGCCGCGTAGAACCCGGCCGCGGCGAGCCGGAACACCGCGTCGGTCCCGGACGGAACCTCCCCAGGCGCCGCGCCATCCGCTACCGGCCCGCCCGGCGTGTTTCCGCCCGCCGGGGCCTTCAATCCCATGACCTGAGCGTACGTCGGCCGGGGTAGCGGTACGTCCACCGGTGCCCGGTTCGCCGTCGGCGGCGGCTACGCGACACGGACGTCCCGGCCCGCGGAAGCATGGCCGGCCGCGGGGGCCGGGTCGGCGGTATCCACGGCCGTGGCCTCCGTAGCGGTGGCGCCGGCCGCCGGGACGGTGCCCATGATGACCGCCGCGCCGCAGGACACGCATGCCCATTCCGGGCACTCGCCGCCCGTGTCGGGGCAGGGCCCGGCGTGGATCTGCTCGAACGGCTCGTCGCCGCCGCAACTCCGGCAGCCCCCGACCGGCTGGCTCATGGGACGCGCCCCCTCTCCTGTGGCTGGCTCGTCCCGAGTTTGGCATGCATCGCCGGGGTTAGCGCGGATATCACCCGGCGTGTCGCACGTAGGTCGGCCTGTCGGCCGCCGGCCGGGTGTGGGACAATCGCGCGGTGGCTCAGCTCCAGTCCGCCTCTTCCTTCCTCCGCGCGTGCCGGGGGGAGCCCGTCGGTGTGACCCCGGTATGGTTCATGCGCCAGGCCGGCCGCTCGCTGCCGGAATACCGCCAGGCCCGGGGGAGCATCGGCATGCTCGAGGCGTGCGCCCGGCCCGAGCTGGTCACCGAGATCACGCTGCAGCCGCTGCGCCGCTACGACGTGGACGCGGCGATCCTGTTCAGCGACATCGTGGTCCCGCTGCGCGCGGTGGGCGTGGACGTGGAGATCAAGCCGGACGTCGGCCCGGTGGTGGGCCAGCCGCTGCGGTCGGCGGCCGACCTGGCACGGCTGCGCCCGCTGGAGCCGGATGACGTGCCCTACATCACCGCGGCGGTGCGGGAGCTGGTCGCCTGGCTCGGCCCCACGCCGCTGATCGGGTTCGCCGGCGCGCCGTTCACCCTGGCGTCGTACCTGATCGAGGGCGGCCCGTCGAAGAACCACGAGCGCACCAAGGCGATGATGTACGGCGAGCCGGCGCTATGGCACCAGTTGCTGGACGCGCTCGCGGACATCGCGATCGGGTTCCTGTCCGCGCAGGTCGCGGCGGGCGCGTCGGCGATCCAGCTGTTCGACTCCTGGGTGGGCGTGGTCGGGCCGGATGACTACCGGGAATTGGTCGGCCCGCACACGTCGAAGATCTTCGCCGCGCTGGAGCCGACGCGGGTGCCGAGGATCCACTTCGGCGTCGGCACCGGCGAGTTGCTCGGCCTCCTCGGCGAGGCGGGTGCCGACGTGGTCGGCGTGGACTGGCGGATCGGGCTGGACGAGGCCTCCCGCCGGATCGGCGCCGGCAAGGCCGTGCAGGGCAACCTGGATCCGGCCGTCCTGCTGGCGCCGTGGGACGTGATCGAGTCCCGTGCCCGCGAGGTCCTGCGCCGCGGCGCCGCCGCCGGCGGCGGCCACATCTTCAACCTCGGTCACGGGGTTCTCCCCGGCACCGACCCCGGCGTCCTGTCCCGCCTGGTGGACCTAGTCCACTCCGCCTCCGCCCGCGCCTAGCCCACCCGCGCCCGCGCCTCCGCCGCCCCCGCCGCCACCCCCACCTAGCGTGCCAAGTGCGCACTCGGGCCAGCTAGAGCAAGCCCAAGCGCGCACTCGGGCCGCTGCGGGAGGGCGGGGGCGCCGCAGCGGGAGGGCGGGTGACGCGCACTCGGGTCGCCTATTGTCCCCACAAGCGGCGACAATAGGGGACATGACGTGGATCGATGTTGAGGGCGCTGCCAACATGCGCGACCTGGGCGGGACGCCCACCGAAGACGGCGGGCGGATCGCGGTGCACCGGCTGCTGCGCTCGGACAACCTGCAGGGACTCACGGCGAATGACACCAGCCGGCTGCTGGACGAGTTCGGCGTCACCACGATCGTGGACCTGCGCACGACGAGGGAGGTCGAGCAGGAGGGCCCCGGGCCGCTGGACGCGGCGCCGGGCGTGCGGCACGCCTGCCACCCGGTGCTTCCCGCCTTCCCGTCCCGCAAGGACGAGGTCTCCCGCGCCCTGCTGACCCAGCAGATGGCCAGGGACGCCGAGCGCTACCCGGACGACGTGACGACCGGTCACTACCTCGGCTACCTGACCGAACGCCCCGAGGAGGTCACCGGCGCGCTGCGCACGATCGCTACCTCGCGGGGGGCGGCGATCGTGAACTGCGCGGCGGGCAAGGACCGCACCGGCGTGATCGTGGCGATGGCGCTGACCGCCGCGGGTGTCGGCGCCGACGCGGTGATCGCGGACTACACCGCCAGCGCCGAGCGGATCGACGCCGTGGTCGCCCGCCTGACCAGCTCTCGGACCTACTCCGAGGACATGAAGACCCAGCCGGTCGGCGCGCACGCGCCCCGGCCGGAGACGATGAAGGCGTTCCTTGAGCAGCTCGACGTCCGCTACGGCGGCCTCACCAGGTGGCTCGCGGACAACGGCTTCGGCAGCGACGACCTGGCCCGCCTGCGCGCGTTCCTCCGCGAGCCCGCGCGATGAGCCCGGAGATGGACGGCGTCCGCGCCTGCCTGGTCGACGTCTACCAGACCCTCGTCGCCTACGACTTCGAGGCGCACTCCCGGCACCTGGCCGCGCTGGCCGGCGCCGACCCCGGGGACTGGCAGCGCTCGCAGATCGCCGCCACGCGCGACTTCGACGCCGGCCTCCTGTCGGTGGACGCCGCGATGACGCGCAACCTCACCGACTGCCATATCGAGCCGAGCCCGGACCTCGTCGGCCGCCTGGCCCGTGCGCAGACGTCCCTGATGGCCGATTGCGGCCGGTACCCGGACGCCATCCCGTTCCTGCGCGAGGCGCGCGACCGTGGCCTGAAGATCGCGCTGGTCAGCAACTGCGGCGCGGACACCCGCCCGCTACTGGGCCGGCTGAACCTGATCGAGCTGGCCGACGAGGTGATCCTGTCCTGCGAGGTCGGGTGCCCGAAACCGGAGCCGGAGATCTACCACCGCGCCCTGGACGCCCTCGGCGTGCCCGCCGGGCAGGCCGTCATGATCGACGACCAGCCGTCCTACTGCGCCGGCGCCGAGGCCGCCGGCGTCCGCGCCATCCAGGTGGCGCGCGACGGCACCGCGCCCGACCCCCGCTTCCGCTCCGTCCCCTCGCTGATGGACATCCCCCCGCTGCTCTGATCCCAGCTGCCGGGAACGAGAGTGCGGTGGGCTTTCGGTACCGGGGTACTGAAAACCCGCCGCACTCTTTGCAGACCGCGATGCCGCCTCCCGGAGACGCTGCGGCATGATAGGGGACATGGGACAAGGGTCGCTCCCGCACGTGGTCGTCATCGGGGGCGGGATCGCCGGGCTGGCGGCGGCGTTCTTCCTGAGGGACGAGCCGGTCCGGGTCACCATCTGCGAGGGATCGAAAACGCTGGGCGGGAAGCTGTCGGCCAGTGACGTGGCCGGAGTCCGGGTGGACGAGGGCGCGGAGGCGCTGCTGGCCCGCCGCCCCGAGGGCATCGACCTGATAACAGCAACAGGCCTCGGCGGCAGCCTCGTCCCGGCCGGCGTCACCTCCAGCGCCATCTACACCCGCGGCGCGCTGCGCCCGCTGCCGAAGCGCCAGTTCATGGGCGTGCCCGCCGACATCGCGGAACTGGCCGCCACCGGCGTCGTCTCGCCCGAGGGCGTCGCCCGGGCGAAGGCCGAGACGCCGCTGCCTCCCGGCGACGGCGACGCGTCGGTCGCCGAGTACATCGGCGCCCGGCTCGGCCCCGAGGTCGTCGATCGTCTCGTCGATCCGCTGCTCGGCGGCGTCTACGCCGGCCGGTCGCGGGACCTGTCGTTCCGCGCCACCCTCGCCCCGCTCGCCGCCGCGACCGCCAGGCACCGCACGCTCACCGAGGCGGCGGCATCGCTGCTCCCCCCCGCGCCCGCCCCTGCCCCCGGGTCCCTCGCGCCCGCACCCACCCTCGCGCCCGCCACCGGCACCCCCGCCCCCGCGGTGACCGGGACCCCCG
>JAFMRC010000410.1 GCA_017354375.1 Nocardiopsaceae bacterium
GGCCGCTGCTGGTCGTGGGCGGCCCCCGGTACGCGCCGGACGCCGCGGCGGACCTTGGCGCGGACAAGGTCTTCGGCAAGGGCACCACCCCCGGCGAGGTGGCCAGCTACCTGGTTCACGCGCTCGCCTCGGCCCCGCCCGCCGGCTCCCGTCCCGCCTCAACCTCCACTATCGCCTCAACCTCCTCGGAGCCCAGCTCATGAGCGATGACCCGCGCACGGGCCTGACCGTCACCCACCGGAGGTACGTCACCCACGGCGAGGCCCACTACGGCGGCGGCCTGGTGGACGGGGCGTACGTGCTCGGGCTGTTCGGCGACGTGGCGACCGAGGCCTGCGTGCGGATGGACGGCGACGAGGGGCTGTTCGCGTCCTATTCCGACGTGCAGTTCCGCGCGCCGGTGATGGCCGGGGACATGATCGAGATCTCGTGCGTCGTGACGTCGGTGGGCCGCCGTTCGCGGCGGCTGTCGTTCGAGGCGCGGGTGACCTGCCGCGCCGATCCCTCCCGCGGCCCGTCCGCCGCGAGGGTCCTCGACCCGCCGCTCGTCGCGGTCACCGCCACCGGCACCGTCGTGGTCCCCGCCCCCGCGGAGTTAACACGCCATTCTTGGCGAATGATGATCGCTGTCGCTGATTATGGGGGCCGCCGGTACTCGTGCCCTGTCCACGTCGTTCCCGCCACCCACACCCGTCACTCCCGTACTTCTTTGTCGGCTTAGAGTCCAGAATCTTTTGCAACACCCCTTCTGCGGGAACTCCTGCCGGTGGCTGGCGGTGTGGGAGGTTCTGGTGGGCTGGACGCGGCTGCTTTACCTGAGATTCCGTCTTTGCCTGAGTTCCTGACGCTAAATAGCGCCTGCAAACGATTGCTGGCGTCACGCGTTCAGGTAAAGACAGAAGTTCAGGCAAAGCGTGTCCCCCGGATCGAGGCGTTACAGTTAGCCGATGGCAGGTGAGCAGGGCAGCGGGCGGGTGGACAGCTGGATCTGGGCGGTGCGGCTGGTGAAGACCCGCTCCGGCGCGTCCGCCGCCTGCAAGGGCGGGCACGTCAGGGTCAACGGGGACCGGGTCAAGCCCTCGCATCCGGTCCGGCCCGGGGACGTGGTCCGGCTCCGGGCCGGCGGGCGCGAGCGCGTCGTGGTCGTCGAGCGGATCATCGCCAAGCGCGTCGGGGCGCCCGTCGCCGCCGAGTGCTACATCGACAACAGCCCGCCGCCCCCCTCGCGCGAGAAGGTCGCCCCGGTGGCCATCCGCGAGCGCGGCGCGGGCCGCCCGACCAAGCGCGATCGTCGCAAGATCGACCGGCTGACTGGCCGACCGCCCCGCTGACCTCTGGGCTACTGGGGTCGGCGGAATGTCAGGGGTAGGCGTCATGCTGTGACCATGCCCGATATCCCTCATGAGGCCGTCGTTGAGATCCTGCGTAACGAGCCGGGCCTTGTCGCCATGCTGCTCGCGGGGTCTGGCGTGCGGATCCCTTCCGGCGCGGCCCCGCTGATAGCCGACAGCAACCTGTCGGTCCGCGATCCGGGGCTGAAGAAGCAGCTGCTCGCCGACAACGTGTTCGTTTTCCAGGGCAAACGTCGCAAGGTAGCGGTTGTCACCGAGATCCAGTCGGCGCGGCCGGACCGATCCCGGTCGCTGGCCTGGCCCGCTTACGCGTGCGTGGCGAGGTCGCTGCTCAAATGTGACGTGCTGTTCCTGGTGATCGCGCTGACCGCGGACGCGGCGGCGGGATGCCTGCGAACGATCCGGACAGGACACCCTGGCCTGGAACTGGCGCCATTCGTGGCTGGCTCCGGCAGGCTGCCAGGCCCTGGGGGTCCGGCCTTCGCCGCTGAGCTGACAGTGCTGAACGTCATCACCGGCGACCTGGATCTGGGCACCCATGAGGCCCGAATGCTCGCTCTGATCAACATCGCGACGGCGCCGCCCGACCGGCGTGCGGTCTACACTCGAATCATCCGCGCGGTCGTGCCGGATGCCGTGGGAGAAGCCCTGGGGGACCTGGTGAAAACCGTTATCAAAGATCCTTTCATCGACAGCTTCATCGCGGAAGGACTGGCGGAAGGACTGGAGAAGGGGCTGGCAAAGGGGCTGGCAAAGGGGCTGGCTGAGGGACGGGCGCAGGGACGGGCGCAGGGACGGGCGCAGGGACGGGCGCAGGGACGGGCTGAGGGCCAGGCCGCAGGCGAGGCGCGCATGTTGCTGCGGATCCTGGCCGCCCGGGGCATCACGGTCCCCGAGGAGGCCCGCGGGTGGATCGAGGCACACCAGGACACCGCGAACCTGGAGAAGTGGGCCGACCGGGCGGCGGTCGCGCACAGCCTGGAAGAGATCTTCACCGATCAGCCGAAGCCGTCCGGCATGAAATGAGAGCCCAAGGCAAGCTCGGCCGCCCGCCCCGCTTAGCTCAAGTTTTAACCTTCTCGGTCTCCTTATTCGGATGTCCGTTTTGTTGGCATATGGGGATTTTGCGGGAAGCTGGATAATGGGGACGCGGCACGCCCTGCTGACTCGAACACTCGCCTGTGCCCAGCCTCGGGGTACCCAATGGCGCCATCGCTGCTGATTTGTGGGTTTATAAAGGGATATGTGGGCCGATGGAGGGGTACGGGGGTGATAACCCCTGGCCCTGACGCGAAGGCGGCCCTGATGCGCAGGTCGATGATTGTCGCTTTTGTTCCTTATGTGGTCATGCTGGCGGGCATCCCGTTCTTCAACAAGTCCGTGAACGAGGGCGGGGTTCCGCTGCTCGCGCTGTGGATCGTCATCTGGGTGGTGCTGGTGCCGGCGTTCCTGGCCCTGGCCGGCCGCCTGCTGCCGCGCGCGGAGAAGGAGGACCGGCTGTGAACCTCCCCCTCGTCATCACCGCGGTCATCGTCGGGGTGGCGGTGATCATCGGGTTCGCCGCGCACGGCCGCACCACGATGGGCATCGAGGACTGGAGCGTCGCCGGGCGCCGCTACGGCGGGCTGCTGCTGTGGGTCCTCGCCGCCGGCGAGATCTACACCACCTTCACCTACCTCGGCGCGGCCGGGTACGCGTACGCCAATGGCGGCCCGGTCTTCTACATCCTCGGTTACGGGGCCCTCGCCTACGTCATCTCGTTCTTCCTGCTGCCGCCGCTGTGGCGGTACGCCAAGCGCAACGGGCTGCTGACCCAGGCCGACTACTTCACCAGCCGGTTCGGAAGCCGCTGGGTCGGCGCGCTCGCGGCGGTGGTCGGCGTCGTGTTCGTCGTGCCGTACGGCACCCTGCAGCTGGAGGGCCTCGGCGACATCGTGACCACCGTGACCAGCGGAAAGGTCACCAGCGCCACCGCGATGCTCGTCGCGTTCGGGCTGACCGCGCTGTTCGTGTTCACCTCCGGGCTGCGCGCCGCCGCCTGGACATCCGTGCTCAAGGACGCGCTGCTGGTGATCACCGTGCTCATCGTCGGCATCGCGCTGCCGCTGAAGTACTTCGGATCCTTCAGCGGCCTGCTGAACGCCGTCAACCACGCCCACCCCGGGGACCTCGCCGTCCCCGGCAGCAGCCCGGACGGCTCGCTGGGGGTCGGCTGGCTGGTCTCCACCATCGCGCTGACCAGCATGGGCTTCTACATGTACCCGCACGCGTTCATGGCCACCTACTCGGCGAGATCGAGCAAGGCCATCCGGCGCAACGCCACGTTCCTGCCGTTCTACCAGGTGCTGTTGCTGCTGATGTTCTACGTCGGGTTCGCGGCGCTGCTGGTCGTGCCCGGCCTGAAGGGATCCGACACTAACTTCGCGCTGCTCGACCTGGTGAAGAAGGGGGAGCCGCCGGCGATCACCGGCCTGGTCGGCGGCGCCGGGGCGCTCGCCGCGATCGTCCCGGCCGCCGCGATCGTGCTCGCCGCCTCCACCCTGATCGGGCGGAACATCTACCGCGACCTCATCCGGCCATCCGCGTCGCCGGCGTCCGTGCTGCGGGTGTCGCGGGTGTTCGTGCTGGTCGTCATGGCCTTCTCGCTGTGGGTCGCGATCGCCTCCCCGGGGCTGATCGCCAACCTGCTGCTCACCGCCTACGACGGCGTGACCCAGTTCTTCCCCGCCGTCGTGTTGTCCCTGCTGTGGCGGCGCACGTCCAGGGCCGGCGTGGTAGCGGGCTTGGTGGTCGGCGTCGGGCTCGTGCTGTTCCTGGTGATCGGCGGGCACGACCCGTTGTGGGGGATGAACGCCGGGTTCGTCGCCCTCGTCGCCAACGCCGTGGTCACCGTGGCCGGCAGCCTGCTCGTCCCCGCCCGCGCCAGCGACGAGGTGATGGCGGAGTACGCCCCGGCGGGCTAGCGTTATCCGCACAGGACCCGGCAGGCGGCCGGGCGGCAGGAAGGAGCATGCGCGCAATGGAGTACGCACGCGGGCACGCCGACGCTACCCCGGCGCGGCAGGGATCCGGCACGTTCACCGGGCGGGTGTTCGTCGCCCCGGTGCTCGCCAGCGACGACGGCGGCCGGCAGGTCCGGGTCAACAGCGTGATGTTCGAGCCGGGCGCGCGGACCTTCTGGCACTCCCACGCCGACGGGCAGTTGCTGATGCCCGTCGGCGGCCGCGGCGTGGGGG
>JAFMRC010000171.1:0-5643 GCA_017354375.1 Nocardiopsaceae bacterium
TGCCGGGAAGGCCCGGGGTGCCGAGCACGAGCCGCTCGTGCTCGGCGACCGCGCGCACGGTGCGCGCCCAGCCGGGATCGGGCGCGTCGAGGTAGAGCTCGGCGTCCTCGGTGAGCACGGGCCCGCCGGCCGGGGCCGTGGCGAAGGCGATGCTCGCCGCCACGATCCGGCTGGCCCCGGCGCGGGCGGCCGCGGTGATGAGGTTGGCGGTTCCCTGGGTGCGCAGCCGCGCGGTTTCCTCCAGGCCATCCGCGGCCGGCGTGCCCGTTGCCCCGCCCAGCGCGCTCAGCAGGTGCACCACCACGTCGGGCCGGGCCGAAAGGACCGCCGAGGCCGTGGCGGGCGCGTCGAGGGCATCGGCGACCACGATGCCGTCCGGCTCCGCCCCGGCGGCCAGGGACGGCTTCCGCACCAGCGCGGTGACCCGGTGCCCGCGATCGCGCAGCAGGGGGACCAGCGCCCGGCCGATCACCCCGGTGGCCCCGGCGATCAGGACACGCGCCGTCATGCCGGGTCCGCCCTCATCAGCAGCCGGCAGGCGGGATCGCCGTCCCTCAGGCACGCGGTGGCGCAGTTGCGGGTGAGCCGCACTCCGAGCCCTTCCGACCAGCCGGCGTGGATGTCGGTGCACGGGCACTCGTAGCCGTCCAGCGAGCCGGCCATCCGCACCATGGTCACCGCGAAGTTCTGCCGCATGGTCAGCTCGATGTCCCCGCTGGCGAGCACCTCGGTGCCGCCGTCCCGCAGTTCGCCGGGGAACATCCACTCCGCGCACGCGTCGTAGCGCCGGCGGAGTTCCTCGGTGTCCCTCGCGGGCTTGCCGCCGAACTGGCGGGCGACCCGCTTGCCCACGTGGACAGCCACATAGCGCAGGGCCTCGGCGTTGATCTCGTTGGCCGCGGCGTACCCGAACCGTTTCGCCACTCCCTGGTACCAGCGCGCGTCGTGCAGCCACCACTGGTGGTAGACGTCCAGGGTGCGCGGGCGGGGGCCGATCGCCTCGGCCGCGGTCACCGGGACGTCCCGCTGAGCTCGCCGTTGGCCACCCTGGCCCGGAAGCGCTCGCGCATCTCCCGCTTGAGCACCTTGCCGGTGGCCCCCTTGACCACGTCGCTCGCGTCCATCAGCAGGACCCCGGTTAGCGGCGGGAGGCCGGCGGCCTCCAGCGCCTGGCCGACCTTGGCCGCCCAGCCGGCCGCGTCCGGCTTCGCCGCGGCGTTGAGCTGGAGCAGGGCGTAGGCCTCGGCCTGCCCGTCACCGTCCCAGTCCGCGCGCACGCCTTCCGGCGCGGCCGCCACCACCGTGCAGTCGTCGAGTCCGGGCAGTTCACGCAGGAGCAATTCCTCGGTGCGGGTGCTGAAGACGACGCCCGCGGCGGTCCTGATCGCGTCCGGCGCGCGGTCCAGATGGTAGAAGCGCCCGTCGGCGTCGCGATAGCCCAGGTCACCGGTGAGCCAGTAGCCGCCGAGTCGCAGCCGGTAGAACATCAGCGAGTCATTCCAGTACCCGGGGGTGAGGGTGGGGGAGCGCACGCCGATGCGGCCCGGCTCTCCCGGTGGCAGCGGGGTCCCGTCCTCGGCCAGCACCGCGGCCTCGACGAAGCTCATCGGCTTGCCAATGCATCGGCCGAACGAGGAGCTGCCGGGCCGGTGCCCGTTGTGGAAGAGCGAGTAGCCGGTCTCCGAGGAACCGAGGCCGTCGGTGAAGACCGACCCCTCGACCCGGTGCCGCTTCAGGTCCCGGCCGACCGTCTCGTGACTGCCCAGCGCGATCAGCGCCCTGACGTGCGCCTCGTGCGCCGCGTCCCCCGTGTTGTACCAGGCTTCGACGCTGGACAGGTCGCGGGCGGAGAGATCCTGGACGGCCATTTCGCCGTAGGTTCCGGCGAACGCGAACACGGTGCTGGGGCGGAAGGACTCCATGGCGTCGAGCACGTCGTCGCCCCGCTGGCTGGACAGCAGGAGCACCGGCGAGCGCAGCAGGAAGCCGAAGAGCATGACCGACATAGAGGCGTTGTGCGAGCCGGGCATCGCGACCAGCAGCCTGCCCATCGCGGAGCCGACCGACAGCTTCAGCCGGTGCAGTTGCGCGTACAGCAAGGTCTGGTGCGTGTGCGGGACGGGCTTGGGCATTCCGGTGGTGCCCGAGGAGTGCGAGATGATGATCGGGTCCGTGTCGTGGTGGGAGTACGGGTAGCCGGCGGGCAGGGGCCCCCGCCCGCCGGCCTGGATGCCGGCGGCGGTGACGCAGAAGCCCAGGCCCAGTTCCGCCTGGCTGGTGGCCAGGACCGTGTCGTGGGCCTGGTCGGTGAGGGCACCCACCGCGCCCTGGCGGCGCACGTACTCGCGGGCGATCTCCGGGCGGAGGTTGCCGTTGACGAACGAGGGGATCGCGCCGAGCGAGGTCAGCGCGAGGAAGTTGATGGCGAACTCGGTGCTGGAGTAGGTGAGGATCGCCACCGGGTCGCGCGGCCGGACGCCGCGGGCGTGGTACCAGCCCGCGTAGACCTCGACGACCTCGTGCAGTTCCCCCAGGGTTAGCACCTCGGGGCGGCTGCCGTCCGGCGCCTGCCAGCTGCCGTCAGTCCACAGCACCCGCTCATCGAGCGGCCTGCCGTACGCCTTCAGGCGGTGGATCACGTTTCCGGCGCCCAGGGTGGTGTCCCTGACGATCTGCGCGCGTTCCTGCTTGGTGATCATGGTGTCGCTCCTCGGATGGTCATGGTGTCGCTCCTCGGATACGGGCGGCCACTTCGGCGAGGCCGCGGAGGCTGCCGTACGTGGCTGGCCCGGCGGGCGGGACTGGCGGGATCTCCTCGCCGCGGTCGAGCGCGATCGCCACGGCCGCGCTGGCGGCGGGCGGGCACGTGCCAAGCTCGCGGTGGGCCGCCGCGGCGCGCTCGGAGCCGGCTAGCTCGACTCCGACGAGCACGATCCGGTCCGGGTCCTCGTCCGCCCGCAGCAGTTCCGCGGTGGCCAGCAGCTCGCCGGCCAGGTCCCCCAGGACGGATATGGCCAGCGTCGGCCCGGTGATGGCGAAATCGAGGCAGATCCGGCCGAGGATCGCGTTCGCGGTGCTCTGCATGAACAGCAGCGGATTGTTCACCTGCCCGGCGACGAGCCGTCGGCTGCCGAGATCGAGGGTGTCGGCGTCACCCATCGTGCTGGCCAGGACCAGCGCGGTCCTGGCGCCGTCGGCCGGCCGCCCGGTCGGGCTCGGTTGTCCGGTCGGGCACTGCAGTCCGGTCAGGCACTGGCTGACGGCCTGGTAGGCCAGCGGGCTGAAGGCGGACTCCACGAAACCGCTTACCGGCGGCGCCCCGTCGTCGACGATCGCGGCGATCATGCTCGCTCCAGCACCAGCGCGGTGTTGGCGCCGCCGAACGCGGCGTTGACCGACATCGCCCGCCGGATCTCGGCCCGCAGGGGCCGGTTCGGCACGTAGTCCAGGTCGCAGGCGGGGTCTGGCTCGGTGAATCCGGCGGTGGGCGGCAGGACGCCGTCCCGCAGCGCGAGCAGGGTGATCACCAGCTCCACCACGCCCGCTGCCTCCAGCAGGTGGCCGGTGGTGCTCTTGGTCGAGCTCACCGGCACCGCCTCCGCGCGGTCGCCGAACAGGGCGCGAAGCCCGCGGGTCTCGGCGGGGTCATTGGCCTTGGTGGCGGTTCCGTGCGCGTTCACGTAGTCGATCCGCGGATCGCCGGCCCGCCTCAGGGCCTGCCTGGCCGCGCTGGCCAGCCCGGCGCCGTCGGGATGCGGCTTGGCGACGTGGTAGGCATCACAGGCGGCACCCCAGCCGGTCAGCGCGGCTAGCGCGCGTGCGCCCCGGCGCCGGGCGCTGTCCGCCGACTCCAGCACGACGGCCGCGGCTCCGTCCCCTAGGAGCAGGCCGCTGCGGCCGGCGCAGAACGGGCGCACCATCCCGTCCCTGGACAGCGCGAACCCCGAGCCGAACTTGGCGAGGTTCTCCTCCTCCACGAGGTAGGCCCCGGCGCAGATCGCGATGTCGACCCGGCCGGAGGCGATGAGCCGGCAGGCGTGCACGATCGCCGTGGCCGACGCGACGCACGCGTTGGTGAACGCCAGCCGCGGCCCGCGCGCGCCCAGCTCGCCCGCCAGCGCCTCGGCCTGCCAGGCCGGCACGGTCTGCCCGGTGCCGCCGGGCGTGCCCCGGTTCTCCGCCTCAGCCCGCCAGAACCGGGTGAGGCTCGCGAAGTCGCCCGCGGTGCCCACCAGGACGGCGGCGTCGGCGCGCGCCGGCAGCCCGGCCATGCCGATGGCCGCGGTGGCGGTCTTGGCCAGCGACTCGTGGAGGGGAACGGCCTCGCCCGCGGTAGCGGCCAGGCCCGTCCGGTACGGGCCCGTGTCGAAGCGGGTGATCGGCGCGAACGCGGGCCTCCCGTCGAAGACGCCCTCCCGGAGCGCGTCCGCCCCGGAGCCGAATGCCGTCCGGACCCCGAAACCGGTCAGCAGCACCTCACGGCTCATCGAGGCCAGCCAGGTACTCGGTGATCCGCCGTACCGAGGTAAAGCCGTCCGCGTCCGCCGGGTCGATCTCCAGGCCGTACCTCAGCTCCAGCTGGTGCAGGAACCAGACCAGCCCCAGGGAGTCCAGGACGAGCTCGGCGTCGTCGTCCAGCCGCGGGGACAAGCCGGGGAAGATCTTCGGGTCGGAGAGCAAGTCCCGCACCGCCTCGGTGGTGATCGGTGCCCTGGCCCCGGACTCGGCGGTCATGCCGCGGCGCTCCGCGCGATCACGTCATCGACCAGCTCACGCAGCTTCATCGCGCCGACCGGCTCGATGTCGGTGTCCGGGAACTGCACGCCGAACCGGTGCTCGATCCGGAGGGTCAGCTCGATCAGGCTCAGCGAGTCGAGATCGATGCCGTCCGCGCCCAGCGGGCTGTCGTCGGTGATCTCGCCGAGGTCGAGCGGGTGGTTCATGTCGTTGGTGATGGCGTGGAGGACGAACTCGCGGATCTCGGAGTAGGAGGTCGTCGTCGGCATGGGCCAGGTCCTTTCGTGCCGGTGTCGGTGGTCAGGTAGCAGGGGTCAGCGGTCGGCCAGCTGGGCGAGCAGCACGTCGCGGCGCCGGACGAGCTTGCCGTTGGACGTGCGGGGCAGGGCCGGCAGCACCTCGACGGACCGGGGGACCTTGTAGTCGGCCAGCCGGTCGCGGCACCAGCGCAGCAACTCCCCGGCCGAGAGGCCGCCTTCGGCGTCGGTGGAGACGTAGGCCTCGGTGGCGCGGTCGTGCAGGACCACCGCGCCCGTGACCCCGGGATGCTGGCACAGCACGCCCTCCACCTCCGTGAGGTCCAGGTTGAGGCCGCCGATGACCACCATGGAGTCGCTGCGGCCCAGCAGCCGTACCGCTCCCGCCGCGTCCAGCTCCGCCCGGTCGCGGGTGCGCAGCCACCCGTCGGCGTAGCGGTCCTCCCCGGAATCGTGCAGGTACGGAGTGCCCTCGGGCATCCGGACCTCCAGCTCGCCCTGGTGGATCCGCAGGCACACGCCGGGTGCCGCCGGGCCGACCGCCGGACGGGTGGCGCCGCTTACGTCCATCGCGATGACGCCCGTTTCGGTGGTTCCGTAGGATTCGCCGACGCCGATGCCGAACCGGGCGGCGAACCGCCCGGCCGTC
>JAFMRC010000171.1:5653-11127 GCA_017354375.1 Nocardiopsaceae bacterium
CGGAGACGGCCGCCCGGAGGGAGGGCAGCGCGGGCAGGTCACCGGCCGTGCTCAGCAGCTCGTAGTGGAACGGGGTGCCGAACACCACGTGCACGTCGTGCCGCGCGGCGGCGGCGAGCATCTCCCTGGCCGACGGCCGCCGGGCGAACACCACCGCGGATCCCGCGGCCAGGGAATGCAGCATGCCCCCGATCAGGCCGAAGCTGTGGGCGGTCGAGCTGAGCAGCAGGCTTCGCTCGCCCACCGTGGGCATGCCCTCGATCTGGGTGAACCGGCGGACCTCCGCCGAGAGGGCATCCGCCGTCCGGCCTATCACCTTGGGCAGCCCGGTGGATCCCGAGCTGAACTGCACGAGCCGGTGCCCGGTGGCCGCAGCGCGACCGTCGGGGCACCGGGTGGTGATCACCTCGTACCTCGGCTCGAATCCCAGCGGGGGCCGTCCCCGCGGGCCGGCCTGGACGAAGAACTGGGGGCGGCACAGGGACCGCAGGCGGTCTACCTCGGGCGGCTTGAGCCGATGGTCGACCAGTATCACCTGGGCGTCCAGCTGCCACAGCGCGATCAGCACTTCGGCCTGGGTGTAGCTCGGCGGCACCTGGAGCATCACCGCGTGCCCCGGGCCGACACCGTGCGCCCTGAACACCGATGCCTCCCAGGCCACCGCGGTCCGGAACTGCTCACGGCTTACCGTGTCGTCCCCGTGGATGATCCAGGGCAGGTGGCCGGGATGAGCGTCGAGCAAGGACCCGACGAGTTCACTCGCAAGCGATCCCATCAGTTCTCCTTGCAGAACTCGCCGATCGGGAAGCCCACGTGCCGCTGGTCCGTGGCCAGGTAGCCGAGCAGCTCGTCGCCGGATCGCAATTCGGTGACGTTCAGCACCTTCCCGCCCGGTCCGAGCACCCGCACGTGCCAGTCGTCCTGCACGGTCAGGCTCACCACCGTCCCGTCGCCCGACCGCGCGGTGATGGTCAGCAGCGGCCGGGACTCCATCTTGGCCCGGCCGACCACGACCTGCCGGACCCGGCCCTCGGCGTTGACGGCCAGCGTGGTGCTGCCGGATCGCAGCTCGCTGAGGTAGTTCGTCCGGTTCTGCGGGCCAAGCACGTAGGAGTGCAGCGCGCCGGCGTTGACCCGGAAGGGGCGGGTCGGCATGTACGGCAGCGGATGGGTCTCGCTGCAGCACAGGATGAAGCCGGTCGAGTACGAGCCGACCAGGATCCCCTCGTCCTCGTGGAAGTGGGTGCAGGTGTCCACGCAGACCCGGTCGCCCAGCCCGTGATGGTCGATCCGGTCGACGGTCAGCGTGGTCAGCTGCAACGGCGGTGAGCCGGCTTCCAGCAGCCGGGCCAGGGCGAACACCTCGTCGGCGGTGGAGGGGGCGAGCAGCACCCCGTCCGAGCCCCGCTCCAGCACGTCCAGCACGATCGCCGCCTCTTCCAGGTCCTCGCAGGCCGTGACCAGCTGGCCGGCGGAACGGTCCGCGGCGGCGAGCACGATCTCCAGGGGGATCTTGGTCGGATCCGCGAACCGGACCACGGTGCGGGCCAGCGTGACCGCGGCGGCGCAGGCCAGCCGGAGCGTCGGGTCGTCGCGCACGTCGATCCAGCCGACGGCGTCCTCGCCGAGGCTGTGCAGCTGGTCCTCCTCGGTGACCACGGTGGGGGTGATGCCCGCGATGGTCGGGGGCAGCGATTCCAGCAGGTTCTTGTCGTCGGAGATCACGCCGCCGATCCGGGCGTGGATGGCGGCGTCCACGATGGACTCACGCTGCTGCTCCGGAACTGCCCTGAGGTCTATCCACGCGAATTTCATGCCACACCCGCCGTGATCGCTTGCTGATGGGGGGACGTTCCGGGACCGTCGGCGTGCACGACGGCGGCGAGCCGGGATACCAGCGCGCCCGGCGAGGGAGAGGAGAAGACCCGGCGGCCGACCGCGAGGCCACGGCAACCGCTGAGCATCACCGAGGTGGCGTAACCGATGAGGTCCGAGCCGCTGGCCGGGCCGCCCGCGGCGAGGACGGGAATCGGGCAGTTGTCCACTACCTCGGCCATCCGGTCCGGCGGCATCGGGGCGGTGGTCTTCACCAGGTCGGCGCCCAGGTCCGCGGCGATGTTGACCGCGTGCGCGACCAGCGCCGGGTCACGGGGGTCGGTGATCCGCGGTCCCCTGGGGTAGATCATCGCGAGCAGCGGCATGTTCCAGAAGTCGCAGGACGCCGCGACGGTGCCGAGGTCGGTCAGCTGCCGGTGCTCGGTGTCCGAGCCGAGGTTCACGTGCACGCTGACCGCGTCGGCTCCCCGGCGCACGGCTTCCTCCACGCCGCCGACGAGTACCTTGGCGTCGGTGTCGGCGGCATGGGCCGTCCCGGCGCTCAGGTGCACTATCAGGGCGCACTGCCGGAGGATGCCCGGGGGGATGGTGCGCATCCGGCCCTTGTGCACGACGATCGCGTCGGCGCCGCCCTCCACCACGCTCTTGAGCAGATCGTTCCAGCGTGCCTGCGGGACCACCGGCCCGTCGGAGACGCTGTGGTCGAGCGGGACGAACAGGTGTCTTCCGTCGCCCGAACCCGAAAGCCTTCGCAGCCGGAATTGCTTTCCGCTATCGACTATTCCCAAGACGCACCTCTTCGTACGTGATCAGCGCGAGTGGGCTAAGGTCATGACGCCCTTCCTCGGACCTCGTCGCTGCCTGAGACATGGTGGCCGCTAATTCTCAGAGCTTTCACAGAATGCGTCAGCGGATACGTTGGCAGCGAGGAAGGAACCGGCGGAGGGCGCGATGGCGAGGATCTTCATTACCGGCTCGGCGGACGGGCTCGGGCTGATGGCGGGACAGCTGCTGGCGGAGCAGGGGCACTCGGTCGTGCTGCACGCCAGGAACGAGCGGCGGGCGGCGGACGCGCGCGCCGCGCGCAGGTGATCCCCGACGGTAGCCGCGACTTTTAGTGAATGACGGCCCCTCAAATGCGGCAAACCGGACGCATTTAGGGCCCTCATGCCCCAAAAGTTGATCCTGCCCGGGTCGGCCGGGCCGCAGCAACAGCAGCGGCGCCATCAACGCAGCCCGGCAATGTACGCAACGGTGCCATCGGGTACACCGGGGCGACCGCGATGACGCCATCGGGTACACGATCCCGCAGCAGCGATGGCGATGAAAACTGGCCCCTGGGCGGCCTGGGAGGAGCCTCGGGGAGGCGGTGGACGTGGCGCTGGCCCCTTCGGGAAGGGGGTGGATGTGGCACCGACCCCCGAAGAGGGGGCTGAATGTGACAGCGACCCTCTTCGGGAGCCGGGAGCGGGAGCCGGGGCGCTACGCGGGTTACTGGCCGACGGCCTTGGCGGCGGCGGAGAAGACGGGGAGGTAGCCGTCCTGCTGGCCGGTGGCGGTCGGGTGGTAGGAGGCGTCGATGTTGGTGATGTCGACGGAGTTCAGCCAGCCGGCGTTGTCGCACAGCTCGTGGCCGGAGAACTGGCCGCGGACGTCGGCGAAGTAGGCGCCGTTGCCGCTCGCCGCGGTCTGGATCACGCCGTCCAGGACGTCGGCGGCCTGGTCGAGGGCCTTGTGGTCGGCGCTGCTCAGGCCGACGCAGACCGAGGCGGACAGGTCGTAGAACTCGGGGTAGCCGAGCATGACGATCTTGGCGTTGGGCGCCTTGGCCTTGATGTCGGACAGCATGGTGTCGAGTTTCCCTGGCAGCGTGGTCTGCGCGTACTGCTCGGCCTTGGCGACGGCGGCCTGGCAGCTGCTGGTGGATTCCAGCACGCAGGTTTCCATCACCGAGGAGAAGCCCGCGTCGTTGCCGCCGATCGTGAGGCTGACCAGCGTCGTCGACGAGCTGAGGGAGGACAGCTGGCTGTTGATGACGTCGGTCGTCGTCGCGCCCGAGCAGGCGGCGAAGGTGAACGACGCGGGGGAGTTGGCCTTCGCCCACAGGGGTCCGTAGGCGCTGTTGCTCTGGGCGCAGGAACCGGTGGTGGTGCCCGCGCCGACGCCGGAGGAGTAGGAGTCGCCGAGGGCGACGTAGTTGACGGACGACGCGGCCTTGGCCGGGCCGCCGAAGGCGGACAGCGCGAGGACGGCCGCCGAGGAGAGGCCCAGCGTGCTGATGGTAAATGTGCGAATTGAACGCATTACTCGCTCCAGTGGTGACGCCGTGGCCAATTTGGTGGGTAAAGCTGTGCGTCGCCCCTCCCTTATACCACCGCTAACCCGCCGTGGGGAGACCCATTTTGTTTGGTTGTGTTACGTCATGGGCTGTAGTGACGCCGTTCACCTTCCCGATACGATCGGACGGGAGGCGAAGCATGATCATCGACTGTCACGGCCACTACACCACCGCCCCAGCGGCCCACCAGCGGTTCCGGGACGCGCAGCTGGCCCGGCTGGCCGATCCGGGACGATCCGCGCCCGCGCTGGAGCCGGCGCGGATCGGTGACGACGAGATCCGCGAGACGATCGAGAACAACCAGCTGCGGCTGGCCCGCGAGCGCGGCACGGACCTGACGATCTTCTCCCCGCGGGCCTCGTCCATGGGCCACCACCTCGGCGACCAGGCGTCGGCGACCGAGTGGGCGCGGGCATGCAACGACCTCATCCACCGGGTGACCACCCTGTTCCCGGGCAGCTTCGCCGGCGCGTGCCAGCTGCCGCAAGTCGGCCACCCCGGCGAGCCCCTCGGCCCGTGCGTGGCGGAACTGGAGCGGTGCGTCACGCAACTCGGCTTCGTCGGCTGCAACCTCAACCCGGACCCGTCCGGCGGCCACTGGACGTCCCCGCCGCTGACCGACGAGTACTGGTTCCCGCTGTATGAGAAGATGACCGAGCTGGACGTCCCGGCGATGATCCACGTCTCGACGTCCTGCAACCCGGCGGCGCACACCCTCGGCGCGCACTACCTCAACGCCGACACGACCGCGTTCATGCAGCTGGTCTCCGGCGACCTGTTCGGCCGGTTCCCCGCGCTGCGGTTCGTCATCCCGCACGGCGGCGGCGCGGTGCCCTACCACTGGGGCCGCTATCACGGCCTGACCGTGCGGGAGAAGCGCCCGCCGATCGCCGAGCACGTGATGGGCAACGTGTACTTCGACACCTGCGTCTACCACCAGCCCGGCATCGACCTGCTGACCAGCGTCATCGACCCGGGCAACATCCTGTTCGCCTCCGAGATGCTGGGCGCGGTGCGAGGCGCCAACCCCGACGGCGGCTTCGCCTGGGACGACACCAGGCGGTACATCGAGTCCTCCCCGCTGAGCGACGAAGACCGGCGGAAGGTCTTCGAGCTCAACGCCCGCCGCGTCTACCCCCGCCTGTTCACGGAGTAGTTCACGGAGTAAAGGTCAGGGAGTAGCGGACCCCGACGGGGCAGGCGGATCCGGCGTGCCGGATCCGGAACCGGACGGTGCCGCGGGCGACGGGGTCGCGCCCGGCCCGCCCGGCCGCGGGGACTTCGACGGCCGCGGCGACGT
>JAFMRC010000411.1 GCA_017354375.1 Nocardiopsaceae bacterium
ACCGGGTTTCGCGGCACGGGGCTTGCGGCACCGTCGCCTCAAGCCCTCAAGCGCCTCAAGCCCAGGCGGGAGCCGCTAGCGCTGGTGGCTCCACGTCGGCTCGGTGAGCGCCCAGTCGGCGTCCCACTCCGCCATCCGGCGCCGGTCCAGGATTAGCCGGACGATCAGCATCTCGTACAGCACCAGCATCGCGAGGCCGCCCGCCGCGGCGACCCCAGCGAGGTCGGCTTGGCCGGCGATCTCGCTGTTGGTCAGCGGCGCGCTCGTCAGGTGCCCCGCCGAGTCGGTCCATACGCGTACCGAACCGCCCTTGGGGGTCCCGGCGGGGGCCGACACGTCGCCGGTCCGGGTCGCCCCGTCTGGCGCTCGCCAGGTCGCCATCGTCGGCACCCGGGCATTCTGCGAGTAGCCGCCCGAGTCGGACGCGCCTTGCAGCAGTACCGCGTTGACCCGATGCCTGCTGGCCCGCTCGGTGGCCTGGGTACCGGCCGCGACCGCGTGAACGGCGCCTGACGCCGCGGGTATCGCGAACGGCGCGACGGCGGCGGCCGCCGAAATGGTGCCCGCTAGCAGGAGCACTTCCAGTTTGTCACTTGTCCGGCGCAGCGGGTTACGATCCGGACGTATTCCTCGAACGAACCGGGCGAATCCGTTTGCCTTAGTCGCGGACCGCCCTCGACCCTTACTCATCACTGTACTCACCCTTAGCTGTCCACCCTCAGCTCTAGACGGCTCCACATCCTGCCGGATCCGGCAGTGCCCCTTGATGATGCGTCTCCGTCTATAACCAAGGATAGGGCCTAAAATCGCTGCCAAGGCGGGACTTCCGGCCGTGATGATGGTCGATTAGGCTCGCCTCCATGGACAACGCGGGCGGTGGGAGCCTGCTGCCCAGGCTTCGGATCGATGAGCTGCTCGCCCAGCTCCAGTCCCAGCTCGGCGCCGTGCTCGCCACCAGGGACCGGATGCGCGGCCTGCTGGAGGCGGTCGTCGCGATCGGTGCCGACCTGGAGCTGGAGGCCACGCTGCGCCGGATCGTCGAGGCGGCCGTCGAGCTGGTGGACGCGCGATACGGCGCGCTCGGCATGATCGGCGAGGACAACACGCTCGCCCGGTTCATCCCCGTCGGCCTGGACGACGCCGAGATCGCCAGGATCCACCACTGGCCGGAGGGCCACGGGATCCTCGGAATGCTCATCGCCGAACCGCGCCCGATCCGGCTGGCGGACATCGCCGGGCACGAGGCGTCGCACGGGTTTCCCGAGGGGCACCCGGCGATGCGCACGTTCCTCGGCGTACCGCTCCGGGTGCGGGACAGCGTCTTCGGCAACCTGTACCTGACGGAGAAGCGCGGCGGCGGCGAGTTCACCGAAGACGACGAGGAGGTCCTCACCGCGCTCGGCGCCGCGGCCGGCATCGCCGTGGACAACGCCCGGCTGTATGAGGAGTCACGGCGGCAGCAGAGCTGGCTCCAGGCCAGTGCCGAGCTGACCATGCGGCTGCTGTCGGGGGATCCGCCCCGGGCGGTGCTGTCCGCGCTCACCGGCCAGGCCCTTGAGCTGTCCGGGGCGGACCTGGTGCAGCTGGCGCTGCCGGACGAGGAAGGCGTGCGGCTGACGATCGACTTCGCCGAGGGTGACGGGGCCGACGAGGTCCGCGGCCTGGTGCTGCCCGCGGACGACTCGCTGTCCGGCTTGGTGCTCGGCTCCGGCGATCCGGTCGTGGTGGACGACCTCGCCACCGACGGTCGGGCCGCGGACGTCACCCGGCAGGCCCTGGGGCACCTCGGGCCGGCGATCGCGTTCCCGCTCGGCGCGCGGGACGGCGTGCGCGGCGTGGTCATCGTTGCCCGGCGCCGGGGCAGGGTGCCATTCCCTCCGGCCGACACCGAGATGTTCAGGGCGTTCGGCGCGCAGGCCGCGGTCGCGCTCGAGCTGGCGGCGCGGCGCGAGGACGCCGAGCAGCTGACGGTCCTCGCGGACCGGGACCGGATCGCCCGGGACCTGCACGACCTGGTCATCCAGCGGCTGTACGCCACCGGGATGTCGCTGGAGGGCGCGGTCCCGATGGCGAGCCGCCGCGAGGTCGGCGACCGGATCAGGCACGCGGTGGACGCGATGGACGACACGATCAGGGACATCCGCGCGACGATCTACGCGCTGCAGGCGAGCGACCAGTCCGACAAGCCGCACCTGCGCGGTGACATCGCAGCCGTCGTCGATGAGATGACCACCGCGCTCGGCTTCGCCCCCACGCTGCGGCTGGGCGGCGGCCTGGACTCCCGGGCGACGGCGGAGCTGTCCGAGCAGGTGCTGGCGGTGCTGCGCGAGGCCCTGTCGAACGCGGTCAGGCATGCCCGCGCCACCAGCGTGGACGTCACGGTGGACACCGACGACTCCAGGACGCTGACGGTCCTGGTGCGGGACAACGGCGTCGGAATCGATGGCGCCATGGCTGGCGGCGCCGGCTCCGGCGCTCCGGCTTCCGGCTCCGGCGCGCGGCGCGGCCATCGCGGCGTGGCCAACATGGCGAGGCGGGCCGAGAAGCTCGGCGGCACGTTCAGCCTCTCGCCCGCCGAAGGCGGCGGCACCGAGGTCTCCTGGTGCGTCCCGGTCCCCCCGGAGCCGTCCGACTGACGTATTCTTCCTATGGAAAACCGGCCCCCTGTTACTCGCTGAGGAGGCGGCGGCGGAGGTCGTCGCGGACCTGGGTGCCGAGCCTGCGGGTCTCGCGGCTGTTGATCATCGCGCCGGCCACCGCCCCGGTGAACAGCGGCGCGAAGGAAAAGGTCGAGCGGCGCACACGCGCCGCCAGTCGCCGCCGTACCTGGCCGGCCAGCGGGGACGCGCCCACCAGCAGCAGCCCGCCGGGTATCACGTACACGCCGCGGCGGTTCGCCCAGGACGCGATGTACGCGCGGCCCCGCTCGGCGGCGGTTCCGGTGACCCCCAGGCCGTAGGCCTCGTGCAACTCCGCCACCAGCTTGATCTCGATTCCGGTGATCGCGAGGGTCTCCGCCGCGATCTCCGCGGGGAACGCGGGCAGCACCGGCAGCGCCGCCCACGCCCCGGTCGTGCCTCCCACCGCGGCGGTCGCCCGCCCCGCGTGGCTGATCAGCAGCTCCGCGATCTCGTCGTCGGTCTTGCCGGGGAACTGGGCGCGCAGCGTCTCGGTGTCGCGGACCTTCAGCCGCGGCGCCATCGCCATGACCTGCCCGGTCAGCCAGTTCAGCAGCGAGCCGAAGGCATGCGCCCCGCGGCCGGCGCTCCACCGGGCCGACCGCGTCACGGCGCCGAGGGCCCTCGCCGTCCGCCGGCGTACGGGAAGGCTGCCGGTTTCCGAAAGCTCGACCGCGACCCCGGCGGCCCGCCCCGCTGCCCGCTCCGCGTCCTCGTCAGCGCTCTCCATGATCTCCGGGTCCCGGCTTTCCGAATCGGCCATGTCCGGCATCTACCCGGGTTCGGCGCCGTCGACGCTGGCGCCGCCGATGTCGGCTGCCGCCGCTGCCGCTGCCGCTGCCGCTTCCGCCTCCGGCGCGGCCGGGCGGTTCTCGCGCCGTTGGTCGCAGGTCGCAAGCGCGTGATCACGGATTATCGGAGTATGCACTACCCGTGTCAGGCGAATCGCCTATAGTGACGCACGACATCGTTTGCGCGCTGTTCCCGCCAGTTCCGGACAGGAGCCCCCCTCATGGCAGAGACGGCCTTGCACGAAACGGAGTGGACGCGTCCCTCCGGCTACCCGGCCAGCCCCGTCGCGCTAGACGCGCTGGCGTCCGTGCTCGCGCTCGCCTGGCTGGCGGAGCTGGGCGACCACGACGGCGAGGACGGCGGCCCGCTGCCCTCGACCGCGGGCGAGCGGCCCACCCAGGATTCGGCCGAACGGATAGTCCTGACTGGCCTAGCCTCCAGGCTCGTGTCCATCCTCTTCGGCACGCCATTCGAGCCGGAGGCGGCGGAGCCGGTGGGCCGCGCGCTCGTCGCGGCGGACTTCACGGATACCGACGTGCTCGGTCGCAGCCTGCGGGTGCTGATGATGCGGCTTCCCGTGCTGATCCGCATCCGGTCAGGCTCCGGCGCGGTGCCAGGCGACCTGACCCGCCGGCTCACCGAGGTCGCCGGGGCTTTCGCCGACGGCTACGCCTGCGCGTTGCGGGACCGGACCCTCGCCGAGCAGGAGGCCGTCCGGCGGGCCGAACTGGACGCCGAGCGCGTCCTGTCCCGTCGGCTGCTGCACCAGGCGACGCACGACCAGCTCACCGGGCTGCTCAACCGCGCCGCGGTGTTCGGCAGGCTTTCCGCGGCGCTGGCCGCCGGTCACGGAGGCGCCCGGGTCGGCCTGTGCTATGTGGACCTCGACGGGTTCAAGTCGGTCAACGACACGCATGGCCACGCGGCCGGGGACCGGCTGCTCGCCACAGTCGCCGAGCGCATCGGCCGGATCGCCCGTCACCACGGCGCCGTCGCCGCCCGGATCGGCGGCGACGAGTTCGTCGTGCTGGCCGAGAGGTCGCCGGGGCTGCCCGGCATGATCGCGCTGGCGGCCGGC
>JAFMRC010000172.1 GCA_017354375.1 Nocardiopsaceae bacterium
TTGCGCCGGGGCCGGGGCCGGCGGGGCCGGCGGGCGCGGGCTCGGGGGCGCCCGTGATGGCGCCGGTCCCGGCGTGGATGATGACCTGGTAGGTGTCGGGGTTGCCCGCGGTGGCGGCGCGGCCGGACAGGTACTGGCCGCAGACCGCGACCATCGCCTCGGCCAGGTCCCCGGCCGGGGTCTTGTCCCGCTGCCAGGGGGCCTGATCGGCGTCCCAGTCGATCCCGTCCCGCTCGTCGGCCTCGGCCATCCGCTCGGCCCGCGTCCCCGGCTCCCCGCCACTGGGATCCGGGCCTGCGTCGTGCCCGGGATCGTGCGGGTGGTCCAGGTCCTCCAGCCAGGCGCGCAGCGCCCGCAGCACGACGGCGCCGTCGGCGTGGGGCAGGTGGGCGGTGATGGCGATGCCGGTGGAGTCCTGCCGCCAGGTCAGCTTCGGCTCCCGGCACGCCGGCCGCCCGCCCTGCTCCCCGCGCGAGACCTGCCGGCAGCCGCGGGCGAACCGCTCCAGCTGCCCGGCCGTCATCGGCTCCGCGAACTCCGCCAGTTCCTGCTCGGTGTCCGGGGTGGCGATCCGGGTCAGCGCCCGGACCTTCGCATACGATAGCCGCCCGGCCGCGAACCCGCCGCGGATCACCGGCAGCTCCCTCAGGGCCCGGGCGACCCGGACCTGCTCGCGGGCCGTGCCGGGCGCCTCCTGGCACTTCCACGCCAGCCAGGCGGCGCACGAGGGCATCCCGGCCGCCGCCCACCCCTCGCGGGCGTCGAAGCCGGCCACCAGCATCAGGAACTGGCAGGTCCCGGCGGCCAGGTGCCCGGCCAGCGAGCAGATCCGCGCCTCCAGGTGCTCGACCGGCATCACCGCCGGATCCTCGCTCTCGCAAGGGATCCGGCTAATGTCCCAGGCGGGCTTGCCGGCAAGCGGCACCCTGCAATCGGGTCCCCTGCCATCCGCGCGATCGCCGTCCACGTAACCGTCGTCCACGTAATCGTCCATGCGTTCGACGATACGCGGCGGGTACGACATTCCAGGGGAACGCAATTGCGCCAGGCGTTTCCGCGGAAACGTCCTACCGCGGGCAAGCCTCGCGGCGCGCGGGGAGCGGTCGGAAGGCTGGCCGGTCGACGCGTTTTGTAACGATTGCGTCTCGGCGGTGGCTTCCCGGATTGACTTGGTCGCGCGCCGGATTGAGACTCCACACACGGGTTGAAACGTTCCAGAAGCCTCAGGAGCCCGGGCCGGGCATCAGGGAGGTGCGCCGATGAGCCCTGCTGTGCTACTGGAGCTGCGGCACGCGGCCAAGGCGTTCGGCGCGGTGCGGGCGCTGGCCGACGGGGAGATCGAGCTGCGGGCCGGGGAAGTGCACGCCCTTGTCGGGGAGAACGGCGCGGGCAAGTCCACCCTGGTCAAGATCCTCGCCGGGGTCCACCAGCCGGACGCCGGGGCCCTCGCGATCAACGGCCGCGAGGCGCGGCTGCACGGTCCCGCCGCCGCCCGGGACGCCGGCATCGCGGTGATCTACCAGGAGCCCGCGCTGTTCGGTGACCTCACGGTCGCGGAGAACATGTTCGTCGGCCGCCAGCCGCTCCGCGGAGCGCGAGGCGGCCGCTTCCGCCTCCCCGATCGGCGCATCGACCGCGCGGCCATGCACGACCAGGCCGCGGAGATCTTCGGCCGGCTCGGTGTCCCGCTGGATCCGGCGGTGATCGCCCGCGGCCTGTCCATCGCCGACCAGCAGGTGGTGGAGATCGGCAAGGCACTGTCGCTGGACGCACGGGTGATCGTGATGGACGAGCCCACCGCCGCCCTGTCCGCCGCCGAGGTCGACCGCCTGTTCGACGTGGTCCGCGCGCTGAAGGCGCACGGCGCGGCCGTGCTGTTCATCTCCCACCGCCTGGAGGAGGTCTTCGCGCTGTGCGATCGGGTCACCGTCATGCGCGACGGCCGCCACGTGCTCACCGGCGACGTCGGCGACTTCACCCCGGCGGACCTGGTCCGCGCCATGGTCGGCCGCGAGCTGGCCGAACGCGAGCCGCGGGCAACCGGAGGCGGCCCGGGGGAGACGGTCCTGCGCGTCGAGCGGCTCACCCGCGAGGGCGCCTTCACCGACGTCTCGTTCACCGTCGCGGCCGGCGAGATCGTCGCGCTGGCCGGCCTGGTCGGCGCGGGGCGCAGCGAGGTCGCCCGCGCCATCTTCGGGATCGACCGCTATGACGCGGGCGCCGTGACGGTCGGCGGGGCGAAGCTGAAGCGGGCGTCGCCCACCAGCGCGATGGCCGCCGGCATCGGGTTCGTTCCCGAGGACCGCCGCCAGCAGGGCCTGGTCATGGACATGTCCGTGCAGCAGAACGTCGCCCTCGCGTCGCTGGGCCGGCTGCGCAAGGCCGGGCTGATCAGGGCGGCCTCCGAGCGCGGGATGGCATCGGACTGGGCCGCCCGGCTGGCGATCGCCTGCGGGCGGCTGACCGACCCGGTGGCCACGTTGTCCGGCGGCAACCAGCAGAAGGTCGTGCTGGCCAAGTGGCTCGGCCGGAGGCCCGCGGTGCTGATCGTGGACGAGCCCACCCGCGGCATCGACGTCGGCACCAAGGCGGAGGTGCACCGGCTGCTCGCGGACCTGGCCCGCGAGGGCGTGGCGGTGCTGATGATCTCCTCCGAGCTGCCGGAGGTTCTCGGCGTCAGCGACCGGATCCTGGTGATGCGGGAGGGGCGGCTCGTCGCCGAGCTCGCCCGCGAGCGGGCCACCGAGGAGGCGGTCATGTCGGCCGCCATGGGAACCCGCGAGGTGCCCGCCTGATGCCCGGCGGTCTCGCGGCCCGCGCCCTCCGGATCCGCGAATCGGGCATCGTGGTCGTGCTCGCGGTGTTCGTCGCGGTCACGGCGAGCGTCCAGCACCGCTTCCTGAACGCCGCCAACATCCAGTTCGTCCTCGTCGACACGACCGTGTTCGCGCTGCTGGCGCTGGGCGAGACGATGGTGGTGATCAGCCGGAACGTCGACCTGTCGATCGGGTCCACCCTTGGCCTGTCGGCCTACCTCTCGGCCAGCCTCTTCCAGGGCCACTCCGGCGCCGTCGTCCCCCTCGTCTTCGGCGCCGGCCTCGGCATCGGGCTGGCCTGCGGCCTGGCCAACGGGGTCCTGGTGGCGGGCGGGAGGGTGCCCAGCCTCGTCGTCACCCTGGCCACGCTGTACATCATCCGCGGCATCGACATCCTGATCGTCGGCGGCAAGGAGGTCACCGCGGCGTCGCTGCCCGCCTCCTTCCTGCAGATCCCCAAGGCCACGGTAGGCGGAGTCCCGGACGTCGCGATCGCGGTCGCGGTGGTCATCGGGATCGGCGCGTACTACCTGCGGACGTTCCGGTCCGGCCGGGACCTGTACGCGATCGGGTCCAGCCCGCAGGCCGCCCGCCTGGTCGGCCTGCCAGTGGGCCGGCGGGTATTCACCGCGTTCGCGGCCAGCGGCGCGATCGCCGGCCTGGCCGGGGTGCTGTGGGCCGCGCAGTACGGCACGGTCAATTCCAGCGCGGGCACCGGCTACGAGCTGCAGGTGATCTCCGCGGTCGTGGTCGGCGGCGTGGCGATCTTCGGTGGCAGCGGCGGCGTCGTCGGGGCGGCGCTCGGCGCGTTGCTGCTGGCCACGATCAGCACCGCGCTGTACGTGCTCGGCATCTCGCCGTTCTGGGACCAGGCGATCTGGGGCTTCTTGCTGCTGGTGGCGATCACCCTCGACCAGGCCATCGGCGCCCGCCTCACCGCGGCGCTGCGCCGCCGGAGGACCCGCGAGCCGCCGGAGGGCCCGTCATGAGCGATCGGCTCCGGGAAGCCGCCCGGGGGCTCGCCCGGTGGGAGTCCGGCCTCGCGGTCGTCGTGATCGCGCTGCTGATCGGAGGCCCCGCCATCTCGCCGGATTTCCTCACCGGCACCAACCTGTTCAACCTCGGCCTGTCCAACGGCGAGATCGCGATCATGACGCTGCCGATGACGCTTATCATCATCAGCGGCGAGATCGACCTGTCGGTCGCGTCCATGCTCGGCATGGCCAGCGCCCTGCTCGGCCGTCTGTGGAGCGAGCACGTCCCGATGCCCGCCATCTTCGCCGTGATCGCCGTCGTCGGCCTCGCGGCGGGCGCGGTCAACGGGCTGCTCGTCACCCGGTTCCGGCTCCCGAGCCTCGCGGTCACGATCGGCACCCTCGCGCTGTACCGGGGGATCGCCACGATCCTGCTGGGCCCGACCACCGTCTCGGGCTTCCCGGTCGGCTACACGGACCTCGGCGTCAACGGGGTGCCGTTCACTAACGACGACATGACGTGGTCCACCCTGGTCTTCCTGGTCGGCGCGATCGCGAGTGGAGTGGTGCTGCACGCCACCGGTTTCGGCCGGTCGGTCTTCGCGATGGGCGCGAGCGAGGAGGCGGCGCAGTTCGCCGGGATCCGGGTCAAGCGGATCAAGACCGTCCTGTTCATGGTCTCCGGCCTGGTCTGCTCGCTCGCGGGGGTGCTGTGGACCTTCCGCCTGGACACCGCCGTGCAGGACAACGGCCTCGGCCTCGAGCTCGACGTCGTGGCGATCGTGCTGCTCGGCGGGGTGTCCATCTTCGGCGGCAAGGGCAGCGTGGCCGGCGTCGTCCTCGCGGCGCTCGCGTTCGCCGGCATCCAGAACCTCCTGCTGCTCACCAACTTCAACCAGGAGGCGACCGGCGTCGTCACCGGCGCGCTGCTCCTGGCCAGCGTCTTCGCCCCGCTCGCGGTCGGCCAGTTGCGCCAGTTGCCCTGGTCGCGGCGCCCCACCACCGAAAGGATCCAGTCATGAACCCCAGACGAGCGGCGTGGCTCGCCGCCCTCGCAGTCTCCGCCGTCGCCGCGCTCGCGGCCTGCTCGCCGGGCGCCTCGGGCGGGTCGTCCGGCGGCTCTTCCTCCGGCGGCCTGAAGACCGGCCTGAAGGTCTACGTGGTTCCCAAGCAGCTCGGCAACCCCTACTTCACCGTCGCGGACAGCGCGAAGACCGGGGGCGCGATCGCCGCGCTGAACGCCCTCGGCGAGTCCGGCACCGAGACCAGCGGTACCGCCGCCACCCCGTCCTCGCAGATCCCCGCGATCCAGGCCGCGATCTCCAAGGGCGCGAACGCGCTTGTCGTGTCCGCCTCGGACTCCAGCGCCCTGTGCCCGACGCTCACCTCCGCGATGCGCCGCGGGGTCACGGTCGTCACCTACGACTCCGACGCGCCCGCCTGCCGCGACCTGTTCGTCAACCAGGCGTCCAGCAAGGCCATCGGCACCAGCGAGGTCGACCTGCTGGCCAAGGAGATCGGTGACAGCGGGCAGATCGCGATCGTCTCCGCCGCCGCGTCGGCCACCAACCAGAACGCCTGGATCGGGTACATGAAGCAGGAGCTGAAGAAGAAGTACCCGAAGATCCGCCTCGTCTCGACGGTCTACGGCAACGACGACCCAACCACCTCCACCCAGGTCACGCAGGGCCTGCTGGAGCAGTACCCGCACCTGAAGGGCATCATCTCGCCGACCACGGTCGGCATCGCGGCCGCCGCGGCGGTGCTGGACAGCCCCAAGTACCGCGGCAAGGTCCAGCTCACTGGCCTGGGCACCCCCGATGAGATGAAGAAGTTCGTCTCCGACGGCACGGTCAAGGCGTTCGAGCTGTGGAACCCGGCCGACCTCGGCTACCTGGCGGCGTACGCGGCGGTCGATTACGCCTCCGGCAAGCTCAGCGGCGCGGCGGGCCAGTCCTTCACCGCCGGGAAGCTCGGCCGGTTCACGGTCGGCCCGGACAAGACGATCGTGCTCGGCCCGCCGCTGGTCTTCACCTCCTCCAACATCAGCAAGTACCACTTCTAGGCAGGTCCGCAATGGCTGACGTCACAGCCGTCAAGAACACAGCCGTCACAACCATGCTCAGGAACCACCAGGTCGAGCTGCCGTCGTGGGCGTTCGGCAACAGCGGAACCCGGTTCAAGGTGTTCGGCCAGCCCGGCGTGCCGCGCGACCCCTACGAGAAGGCCGCGGACGCCGCCCAGGTGCACAAGTACACCGGCGTCGCGCCCGCCATGGCGGTGCACATCCCGTGGGACAAGGTCGGCGACTACGCGGACTTCGCGCGGCACGCGGACAGCCTCGGGATCCGCGTCGGAACCGTGAACGCGAACGTCTTCCAGGACGACGACTACAAGCTCGGCTCCGTCTGCAACCCGGACCCGAGGGTCCGCCGCAAGGCCCTGAACCACCTGCTGGAGTGCGTCGACATCATGGACGCGACCGGTTCGCGGGACCTGAAGCTGTGGTTCGCCGACGGCACCAACTACCCCGGCCAGGACGACATCGCCGCCCGCCAGGACCGGCTCGCCGAGGCCCTGGCCGCGGTCTACGGAAGGCTCGGCGACGGGCAGCGGATGCTGCTGGAGTACAAGCTGTTCGAGCCGAGCTTCTACACCATGGACGTGCCGGACTGGGGCACCGCCCTCCTTCACTGCCAGGCCCTCGGCCCGAAGGCGGAGGTGGTGGTGGACACCGGCCACCACGCGCCCGGCACGAACATCGAGTTCATCGTCGCCATGCTGCTGAAGGCCGGCAAGCTCGGCGGCTTCGACTTCAACAGCCGGTTCTACGCCGACGACGACCTGATGGTCGGCGCCGCGGACCCGTTCCAGCTGTTCCGCATCATGCACGAGGTCGTCAAGGCGGACGCCCTGATAACAGCAACAAGCGGCGCAGCCGCCAGCAGCGGGAGCGGCGAGAGCGGCGGGAGCGGCGCCGCCAGCCCCGAGACCCGGGTCACCTTCATGCTGGACCAGTGCCACAACATCGAGCCGAAGATCCCCGCCCAGATCCGCTCGGTGATGAACGTCCAGGAGGCGACGGCCAAGGCGCTGCTCGTCGACGCCGCCGCCCTGAAGGAGGCGCAGCTGGCCGGCGACGTGCTCGCCGCGCACGCCGTGCTGATGGATGCCTACGACACCGACGTCCGCCCGCTGCTGGCCGAACTGCGGGCGGACATGGGCCTCGCGCCCGACCCGGTGCGGGCCTACCTCGCGTCCGGCTACCCCGACAAGATTGCTACCGAACGGATCGGTGGTGCCCCCGCCGGATGGGGTGCCTGACCCGTGGCAGCAAAGGGTGATAACAGCAACAAGCGGCCCGGCAGGGCCGCCAGGGGCGACCGGCCCGGCAGGGCCGCGAGGACTGACGCCGCGGGCAGCCCCGTCGCCGAGCTGCTGGCCCGGTCCAACCGCCTCGGCTCGGATCCGCGGAACACCAACTACGCCGGCGGCAACGCCTCCGCCAAGGGCGCGGCGACCGACCCGGTCACCGGCGAGCCGGCGGAGTTGCTGTGGGTCAAGGGGTCCGGCGGCGACCTCGGCACGCTCACCGAGGAGGGCCTCGCGGTGCTCCGGCTGGACGCGCTCCGCTCCCTGGCCGGCGTCTACCCGGGCGTCGAGCGCGAGGACGAGATGGTCGCGGCGTTCGACTACTGCGGCTTCGGCAAGGGCGGGGCGGCGCCGTCGATCGACACCGCCATGCACGGACTGGTCGACGCGGCGCACGTGGACCACCTGCACCCGGACGCGGGCATCGCCATCGCCGCGGCGGCGGACGGGGAGAGGCTGACCGCCGAGTGCTTCGGGGACAGGGTCGCCTGGGTCGGCTGGCGGCGACCCGGCTTCCAGCTCGGCCTCGACATCGCCGCGATCAAGCGGGAGAACCCGGACGCGATCGGGGTGGTCCTCGGCGGGCACGGCATCACCGCCTGGGGGGACAGCAGCGACGAGTGCGAGGCGCGCTCGCTGGCGATCATCCGTACCGCGCAGAGGTTCATCGACGGCCGCAGGCGCCACGATCCGTTCGGGAAAAGGGTCTTCGAGATCCTGCCGGAGCCGGAGCGGCGGGAGCGGGCCGCGGCCCTCGCCCCGGTGCTGCGCGGCCTCGCGTCCACGGACGCGGCCCGGGTCGGGCACTACACGGACGCCCCGGCGGTCCTGGAGTTCACGGTCGGCGCCGAGATGCCGGCCCTCGCGGCGCTGGGCACGTCGTGCCCGGACCACTTCCTGCGCACCAAGGTGCGGCCCCTGGTGCTGGACCTGCCGCCGGACGCCTCCCTGGAGGCGGTCACGGAGCGGCTGCGGGAGCTGCACGCCGCCTACCGGGAGGACTACCGGGCCTACTACGAGCGGCACGCGGGCCCGGACTCGCCGCCGATGCGGGGCGCGGACCCGGCGATCGTGCTGGTGCCGGGGGTGGGGATGTTCAGCTTCGGCGCGGACAAGCAGACCGCCCGGGTTGCGGGGGAGTTCTACGTCAACGCGATCAACGTGATGCGCGGCGCGCAGGCGATCTCCCGGTACCAGCCCATTCCGGAAAGCGAGAAGTTCCGGATCGAGTACTGGGAGCTGGAGGAGGCAAAGCTGCGCCGCCGCCCGAAACCGAAGCCCCTCGCGGGCCGGATCGCCCTGGTCACCGGCGGCGGATCCGGGATCGGGCGGGCGACCGCGAAGCGGCTGGCCGCCGAGGGCGCGTGCGTCGTGGTCGCCGACCGGGACGCCGGATCCGCGGCGGCGGTCGCGGCGGAGATCGAGCCGGGGGCCGGGACGGGGGACGTGGCGGTGCCGGTGACCGCGGACGTCACCAGTGAATCCGACGTCGCGGCGGCCGTCGCGGAGGCATCGCTGGCGTTCGGCGGAGTGGACCTGGTGGTGAACAACGCGGGGCTGTCGATCTCCCGGCCGCTGCTCGACACCTCGGTCGCGGACTGGGATGTCCTGCACGACGTGATGGCGCGCGGGTCGTTCCTGGTGTCGCGGGAGGCGGCGCGGGTCATGGAGGCCCAGGGGATGGGCGGCGACATCGTCTACGTGGTGAGCAAGAACGGCGTGTTCGCGGGCCCATCGAACGTCGCCTACGGCGCGGCCAAGGCCGACCAGGCGCACCAGGTGCGGCTGCTCGCCGCCGAGCTCGGGGAACTGGGGATCCGGGTGAACGGGGTGAACCCGGACGCGGTGGTGCGCGGATCTGGGATCTTCGCCGGCGGCTGGGGCGCGCAGCGGGCCGCGATCTACGGCGTGCCCGAGTCCGAGCTGGGCGCGTTCTACGCGCGGCGGACGCTGCTGAAGAAGGAGGTGCTGCCCGAGCACGTGGCCGCGGCCATCTTCGCGCTGGCCGGGGGCGACCTGCCGCTCACCACGGGGCTGCTGGTCCCGGTGGACGCGGGCGTGGCGGCGGCGTTCCTGCGATGACCCGAGCCCTAGCATGAACCGTGACGTGGTGGTGGCCGCGGCCGACCTCGGGGCATCCGGGGGGAGGGTGCTGGCCGGGCGGGTGTCCGCGGACGGGGTGTCGCTGCGCGAGGTGAGCCGGTTCGGCAACGACCCGGTGCGGACGGGTACCACGCTGTGCTGGGACATCGCGCGGCTCTACCGGGGCGTCGTGTCCGGGCTGGAGTCCGCCGCGACGTCGTTCGGGCTGGCCAGCGCGGGGATCGACTCCTGGGGCTGCGACTACGGGCTGCTCGACGCCTCCGGCGCGCTGATCGGCAACCCGGTGCACTACCGGGACGGGCGCACGGACGGGGTGCGGCTCCCGGTGCCCGCGAGCGAGCTGTACGCGGTGACCGGTATCCAGCACCTGCCGTTCAACACGATCTACCAGCTCGCGGCGGAGCTGGATTCGCCGTCGCTGTCCTCGGCCCGGACGCTGCTGCAGATCCCGGACCTGCTCGCCTACTGGCTGACCGGGGGTGCGGGGGGCTCCGGGATCGCGGGGGGCGCGGGGGCCGTCGGCGCGGAGGTGACCAACGCGTCCACGACCGCGCTGCTGGACGTCAAGACGCGGACGTGGGCGACCGGCCTGATGGAGCGGGCCGGCATCCCGGCCAGGCTCTTCCCGCCGCTGCGCCAGCCGGGGGAGGCGATCGGCCCGGTCGATGTCCCTGACGCGCCCGGCCTGGCGGGGCTGCCGCTGATCGCGGTCGGGTCGCACGACACGGCTTCGGCGGTGGTGGCGGTGCCCGCCTCGGGGCCGGATTTCGCCTACATCTCCTCGGGCACCTGGTCCCTGGTCGGGATGGAACTGCCCGCGCCCGTGGTCACCGAGGAGAGCCGGCTGGCGAACTTCACCAACGAGGCCGGGATCGACGGCACTGTCCGCTACCTCCGCAACGTAAGCGGCCTGTGGCTCCTGCAGGAATGCCAGCGCGCCTGGGGGAACCAGCAGCTGGAGGCGCTGCTGGCGTCGGCGGCCCGGGTCGAGCCGCTGCGGTTCGTCATCGACGCCGACGACCCGGTGTTCCTGCCCCCTGGCGACATGCCGTCCCGGATAACCTCCTGGCTGGCGTCCCGCGGCCTGCCCGCGCCGGGCTCGCCGGCCGAGGTGGCCCGGTGCGTCCTGGACAGCCTGGCCCTGGCCTACCGGCGCGCGGTCGGCGACGCGCAGCGGCTGTCGGGCCGGCCCGCGGACGTGGTCCACGTCGTCGGCGGCGGCTCCCGCAACGACCTGCTGTGCCAGCTCACCGCCGACGCGACCGGCCTGCCCGTGCTGGCCGGCCCGGCCGAGGCCACCGCCCTCGGCAACGTCCTGGTCCAGGCCCGCGCCCTCGGCGCCGCCCCCAGCACCCTTCCCGAACTGCGCGCCCTGCTCCGCTCCGGCCTTCGGTTGAAGCGCTTCACCCCCTCCGGCGACGCCCGCCCCTGGCTCGCCGCCGCCCGCCGCGCGGGTCTCGGCGGCGGCTTTGCCTGAACTTCTGTCTTTACCTGAACGCGTGACGCCAACAATCGATTGCATCGCCGATTTGGCGTCATGATCTCAGGTAAAGTCAGGGATTCAGGTAAAGGCTGGGGGGTTACCCTAGTTGCAGGGGCAGAACGGGTCAGCTCGCGATTCGTCGGGGGCCGGGGGAGCGCAGATCCTCGATCGGTGAGTTTCCGCGGCGGGAGCGGATCAGGCGGGTGAAGGACCGGACGCTGGAGCGCGGGGCGGGCAGGCGGCCCGCGGCGGCGTCGTCGAGCAGGGCGCCGACGGTTTCGGTGGCGCAGGCGCGGTTGGCGC
>JAFMRC010000037.1:0-16676 GCA_017354375.1 Nocardiopsaceae bacterium
ACTCCTCGGTCACCAGCTCGATGACCGCCATCGGAGCGGCGTCGCCCTTGCGCGGGCCTAGCTTGGTGATCCGGGTGTAGCCGCCGTTGCGCTCGGCGAAGCCCGGGCCGATCTCGGTGAACAGCGTGTGCACGACGCTCTTGTCCCGCACCACGGTCAGGACCTGACGCCGGGCGTGCAGGTCACCGCGCTTCGCGAAGGTGATCAGCTTCTCCGCGACCGGGCGCAGCCTGCGGGCCTTCGCCTCCGTCGTGGTGATCTTTCCGTGCTCGAACAGCGACGTGGCCAGGTTCGCCAGCATGAGCTTCTGGTGAGCCGGGCCGCTGCCCAGCCGAGGCCCCTTAGTAGGCGTAGGCATTGGAATCTTTCCTTCTGTCAGGTCCAGCTGTCAGGTCCAGTCGGCCCAGCACGCTAGCTGGTGCGCCCGATGCGATGACGTCGGGCGCATCCCGGCTAATACTGCTCAGTCTCGACGAAACTATCTTCTTCATCTTCGACCGCGGCGAACGAGTCCACGGCGCTGCTCGGGTCGAACCCGGGCGGGGAGTCCTTGAGGGACAGGCCCATGTCGATCAGCTTCTGCTTGACTTCCTCGATGGACTTCGCGCCGAAGTTCCTTATGTCGAGGAGATCCTGCTCGCTCCGGCCGACCAGCTCACCCACGGTGTGGATGCCCTCGCGCTTGAGGCAGTTGTAGGACCGGACGGTCAGGTTCAGGTCCTCGATCGGCAGCGCCAGGTCGGCGGCGAGCGCGGCGTCCGTCGGCGACGGGCCGATGTCGATGCCCTCCGCGTCCACGTTGAGCTCGCGCGCCAGGCCGAACAGCTCGGTCAGCGTCTTGCCCGCGCTGGCGACCGCGTCCCGCGGGCGGATGCTCGGCTTGGTCTCGACGTCCAGGATCAGCCGGTCGAAGTCGGTGCGCTGCTCGACGCGCGTGGCCTCGACCTTGTAGGTGACCCGCATCACCGGGGAGTAGATGGAGTCGATCGGGATCCGGCCGATCTCCTGGCCCGGCTGCTTGTTCTGGGTGGCCGAGACGTAGCCGCGACCGCGCTCGACGGTCAGCTCCATCTCCAGCTTGCCCTTGCCGTTCAGCGTCGCGATGTGCAGGTCGGAGTTGTGCACCTCGACGCCGGCGGGCGGGGCGATGTCGGCCGCGGTGACCGCGCCCGGTCCCTGCTTGCGCAGGTACATCACCACGGGCTCGTCGTGCTCGGAGGAGACGACCAGCTGCTTGAGGTTCAAGATGATGTCGGTGACGTCTTCCTTCACCCCGGGGACCGTGGTGAACTCGTGCAGCACGCCCTCGATGCGGATGGACGTGACCGCCGCGCCCGGGATGGACGACAGCAGGGTCCGGCGGATCGAGTTGCCGATCGTGTAGCCGAAGCCGGGCTCCAGCGGCTCGATCGTGAACTTCGAGCGGTAGTCGCCGAGCTGTTCCTCGGCGAGCGACGGGCGCTGTGCGATGAGCATGGGACTTTCCTTTCCGCGGCAACCGCTATATGAAGCCGCAGACGGTGGCGGGGCGACGGCCGCCCCGCCGTTTTCATTACTTCGAGTAGTACTCGACGATGAGCTGCTCGGAGACCTGGGTGTCGATCTGGGCCCGAGAGGGAAGCTGGTGGACGAGCACGCGGTTCTGCTCGGCGTGCACGTCGATCCAGGCGGGAGCGGGGCGCTCGCCCGCCTCGGCCCGGGCCACCACGAACGGGGTCATCTCCGCCGACTTCGGCGCGACCTCGATGACGTCATTCTCGCTCACCCGGAAGGACGGGATGTCGACCCGGCGGCCGTTCACGTGGAAGTGGCCGTGCTTGACCAGCTGGCGGGCCATGTCGCGGCTCTTGGCGAACCCGGCCCGGTACACCACGTTGTCCAGGCGGCTTTCCAGGATCTGCAACAGCGTCTCGCCGGTCCGGCCGCTCTTGCGCGTGGCTTCCACGTAGTAGCCGTGGAACTGCTTCTCTAGCACGCCGTAGATGCGGCGGGCCTTCTGCTTCTCGCGGACCTGCAGCAGGTACTCGCTGTCCTTCTGCCGGTTCCGGCCGTGCTCGCCCGGCGGGTAGGGCCGGATCTCGATCGGGCACTTGGCGGACTCGCACTTGGAGCCCTTCAGGAACAGCTTGACCTTCTCCCGGCGGCACAGCTTGCAGTCCGCCCCTGTGTAACGAGCCATGTCCTCTCCTCAGACCCTGCGCCGCTTGGGCGGACGGCAGCCATTGTGCGGAACGGGGGTCACGTCCTGGATGGACCCCACCTCAAGGCCGGTCGCCTGCAGCGACCGGATCGCGGTCTCGCGGCCCGAGCCCGGGCCCTTGACGAACACGTCGACCTTGCGCATGCCGTGCTCCATGGCGCGGCGCGCCGCGGCCTCCGCGGCCTGCTGGGCGGCGTACGGGGTGGACTTGCGCGAGCCCTTGAACCCGACCTGGCCGGAGGACGCCCACGAGATCACGTTCCCCGTCGGGTCGGTGATCGAGACGATCGTGTTGTTGAATGTGGACCGGATATGGGCGTGCCCGTGGGCTACGTTCTTCCGCTCCTTGCGGCGCACCTTCTTGGCTGCGCCCTGGCTGCGGCTCTTTGGCGGCATCTGCTTCCTGACTCCCGTGAGGTGATCTGACCCGCTGGGGGGCTACTTCTTCCCGGCCTTCTTCTTGCCGGCGACGGTCTTCTTCTTGCCCTTGCGGGTGCGCGCGTTGGTCTGCGTCCGCTGGCCGTGAACCGGCAGTCCCCTGCGGTGCCGGATGCCCTGGTAGCAGCCGATCTCGACCTTGCGCCGGATGTCGGCCTGCACCTCGCGGCGAAGATCGCCTTCGACCTGGTAGTTCGCGTCGATCCAGTCTCGAAGCTTGAGCAGGTCTTCCTCGGTGAGGTCGTGGACGCGGGTGTCGCCGCTCACGCCGGTGTTCTTGAGGGTCTCAAGCGCCCGGGTGCGGCCGATCCCGAAGATGTAGGTAAGGGCGACCTCAAGGCGCTTCTCGCGCGGCAGATCGACGCCCGATAGACGTGCCATGTGCGGGCAGTTCTCCTTCTCGTGATGGAGGTCCTCCGCACCGCTTCCGGTCCCTGCCCAGGACTCGGCCCCGGCCTCCAAACCGGGGGTCGCGGGATATGCCTATCCCGCCGCGGTACGCGTTGTTACCTTCTCATTGACAGCTTAGGTGCGGCCAGGAGCCAGGCGGCCTGATCTGGTCTGGTCCTAGCCCTGGCGCTGCTTGTGCCGAGGGTCGGCGCAGATGACCATCACGCGGCCGTGGCGACGGATCACCCGGCACTTGTTGCAGATCTTCTTGACGCTCGGCTTGACCTTCACGGCTAATTCTCCTCTGGCTCCTGGCGTCCTGGCCGCCAGGATTCTCCTACTTGTACCGGTAGACGATGCGACCGCGGCTCAGGTCGTACGGACTGAGCTCCACGACCACCCGGTCATCGGGCAGGATCCGGATGTAGTGCATCCGCATCTTCCCGCTGATGTGAGCGAGAACCTTGTGCCCGTTGTCCAGCTCCACGCGGAAGAAGGCATTGGGCAACGACTCGACCACCGTGCCTTCAATCTCGATGGCGCCGTCTTTCTTGGGCATATCCTCCGCGATTCGTCTTGCGTAGTTGGCTAATGCTGCTGGTCCGCATGCTGCTGGCTTGCACCTGCCCCCGGCGGATGAGCCGCGAAGCGGGCGATGACGCACTCCCCTGGCCCACGCCATCACCCGGAAACAGGGCATTGGCGACATAGAGCCGTGCGGAAAGGCCAGTCGATGGGCCGCAGCAGAGTTTACTCGACTCCTGCCGATAGCGCGAACCGAGGGCAATGATACCCGAGGCTCAGCCGCGCCGCCGACGCCGGATCTCGGCGGACGGCAGCCGGTACAGGTCGATAGCGGGCAGGTCGGCCATCAGCTCGTCAAGCTCGCCGAGGGTCTTGGCCGCGAAGGCGCGATCGAGGCGCTCGGCGAATTCGGACGCGGTCAGGCGGCCCACGGCATGGTGCTCGCGCAGCAGCGACGCGGTCCTGTCCCGGTCCGCGTCGGAGGCGCGGATCCGCGGATCACCGGGCATCGCTCGCCTGCCCGGGTGGCGGAACGGGAGAAGAAGGATGTGACTGGGCAGGCGCGACTATCCGTTCGGTATAACGATTTTCTTCGTCCTTGGCGGCGGTCAGCACTCGCGGGCCGTCGGGGGTGATCGCGATCGTGTGCTCGAAGTGCGCGGAGCGGCTGCCATCCGCGGTCACCACCGTCCACCCGTCGGCCAGCTCGGTGTTCAGCCGGGTGCCGCGGGTGATCATCGGCTCGATGGCGAGGGTCATGCCGACGCGCAGCAGCGGCCCGCGACCCGCGGGACCGTAGTTGGGGACCAGCGGGTCCATGTGCATGGCAGTGCCGATGCCGTGGCCGGTGTACTCCTGAATGATCCCGTAATCTCCCGACTCGCGTACCGAGCTCTCGACGGCGTGCGAGATGTCGGTGAGCCGGTTCCCGGCCGTCGCCTGGGCGATGCCCGCCCACAGCGCCTCCCGGCAGTGGTCGAGCAGCGCCTGATCGGCCGGGTCGATCGCGCCGACGCCGACGGTCAGCGCCGCGTCCCCGTGCCAGCCATCGACGATCGCGCCGCAGTCGATCGCCACTATGTCCCCATTTTTCAGGACACATTCCTCGCTCGGGATCCCGTGGACGACCACCTCGTTGACCGAGGTGCAGATGGTTGCCGGGTATCCCCTGTACCCCAAGAACGAAGGCACCGCACCTTCCGAACGGATCGTGGCGGCTGCGACCTCGTCCAGTTCCCGCGTGCTGATGCCGGGGCGCACCGCCTCGCGCACCACCTGGAGCGTGCGGGCGACGACCAGCCCCGCAACGCGCATGCGGTCGATTTCCTCTGGGGTCTTGAGCTGAATCCGCTCCCGGTGCCGCAACCGCATGCGAATAGGTTATCCCGCCGGGCCGCGCCTATTCGCCGAGGCCGTCGGGCGGAACCTACCTGACGTACGGCCGCAGGGCGGCCAGCGCGCGGGCGGTGATCTCCTCCACCGGGCCGGTGGCGTCCACCCCGAGCAGGATGCCCTCGTCGGCGTAGAAGTTGATCAGCGGCGCCGTCTGCTCCCGGTACACCTCGAGGCGGTGCCGGATGACCTCTTCCTTGTCGTCGTCGCGCTGGAAGAGCTCGCCCCCGCAGTCGTCGCATATCCCGGCGTGTTCCGGCGGGTCGTAATCGGCGTGCCAGATGCGCTCGCAGCGACGGCAGGTGCGGCGGCCGGACAGCCGGCGGACGACCTCGTCCTCATCGACCACGAGCTCGAGGACCACGGTCAGCCGGACGCCCATCTCGTCCAGCATCTTCTTCAGCGTCTCGGCCTGCGGGACGTTCCGCGGGAAGCCGTCGAGCAGGAAGCCCTCCTGCGCGTCGTCTTCGGCCAGCCGGTCCCGGACCATGGCCACGGTGACCTCGTCGGGAACGAGATCGCCCTTGTCCATGTACTCCTTGGCCTTGGCGCCGAGCTCCGTGTTGTTCGCGACGTTGTACCGGAAGATGTCGCCCGTCGAGATCTTCGGGATCGCCAGCTGGGATGCGATGAACTGGGCCTGGGTTCCCTTGCCCGCCCCGGGAGGCCCGACGAGAACGATACGCACTACCGCAGGAAACCTTCGTAATTACGCTGCTGGAGCTGGCTCTCGATCTGCTTCACCGTATCCAGGCCGACGCCGACCATGATGAGCAGGCTTACCCCGCTGAACGGGAACTGGTTGGCCACGCCGATCAGGCCGAGCGCGACCAGCGGGAAGACCGCGACGACGCCGAGGTAGATCGATCCGGGAGTGGTCAGCCGGGTGAGCACGTAGCCCAGGTACTCGGCGGTCGGCCGGCCCGGCCTGATGCCGGGGATGAAGCCGCCGTACTTCTTCATGTTGTCGGCGACCTCGGTCGGGTTGAACGTGATCGACACGTAGAAGAACGTGAACGCGATCGTCAGCACCAGGAACAGGCTGATGTAGACCCTGCCCGTCGACGACTCCAGGTATCTCTGCACCCACGACACCCAGCCCTGCGGATGGGTCTGGTTGCCGAACAGGGACACCGCCAGCTGCGGTATGTAGATCAGGCTGGAGGCGAAGATCACGGGGATCACGCCGGCCTGGTTGACCTTCATCGGGATGTAGGTCGAGGTTCCGCCGTACATGCGCCGGCCCACCATCCGCTTGGCGTACTGCACCGGGATCCGGCGCTGTGCCTGCTCCATGAACACGACGAACCCGACGATCACCGCCACCACGATGAGCGCCATCAGCGCCGTGAAGGTGCCCTTGGTCTGGTAGATGCTCAGCATCTCACCGGGGATGACCGCGATGACCTGGGTGAAGATCAGCACCGACATGCCGTTGCCGACGCCGCGGTCGGTGATCAGCTCGCCGAGCCACATGATGACCGCGGTGCCCGCCACCATGACGGCGACCATCGTCACGATCCGGAAGATCGACGCGTCCGGGATGATCGGGTTGGTGGTCGGCGTGCACTGGCTGGAGTTGAACAGCGTGCCGCTGCGGGCCAGCTCGATGTACCCGGTGGACTGCAGGATCGCCAGGCCGACCGTCAGGTACCGGGTGTACTGGGTGATCTTGGCCTGCCCGGCTTGGCCCTCTTCCTTGAGCGTCTCCAGCCGCGGGATGACGACCGTGAGCAGCTGCAGGATGATGCTCGCGGTGATGTAGGGCATGATGCCCAGCGCGAAGACCGACATGTACCGGAGCGCGTTACCGCTGAGCAGGTCGACGATCTGGTAGACCCCGGCGGCGGAACTCTGCTGCGCGAGATTGGCGCACTTCGACACGTTCTTCTCGTCGATGCCCGGGGCCGGCAGCATCGCGCCGAACCGGAACAAGACGAGAACGCCAAGCGTGAACAGCAGCTTCTTACGCAGGTCGGGCGTTCTGAATGCCCGGATGAACGCGGTCAGCATGCGGCGTGGTCCTTCTGCGTCGGCGGTACCTGCGAACTTCGGCCCTAATTAACCCAACATCGTAACAGTGCCGCCAGCCGCCTCGATCTTCTGCCTGGCGGAGGCCGAGACGGCGTGCGCGCTGACCCGCAGCGCCACGGTGATGTCCCCGGTACCCAGCACCTTCACCAGCTCGCCCTTGCGGACGGCACCGCTGGCCGCCATCGTCTCCGGGGTCGCCTCGCCGCCCTGCGGGAACAGCTCGGCCAGCCGGCCGACGTTGACCACCTGGTATTCGGTCTTGAACTTGGCGTTGGAGAAGCCCTTGAGCTTAGGCACCCGCCGGTGCAGCGGCATCTGGCCGCCCTCGAAGCCGGGCCTTACGTTGGACCGGGCCTTGGTTCCCTTGGTACCGCGGCCGGCGGTCTTGCCCTTGGAGGCCTCGCCCCGGCCGACCCGCGTCTTCGCCTTGTGCGCGCCGGGCGCGGGGTGCAGATCGTGCAGCTTGAGCATGGCTCAGTCCACTTCCTCTACCGTGACCAGGTGGCGGACCCTGTGGACCATGCCGCGGAACTCCGGGCGATCCGGCTTGACCACCGTCTGGCCGATCTTACGCAGGCCAAGCGAGCGCAGGCTATCGCGCTGCGCCTTGTTCCCGCCGATCTTCGACTTGATCTGGGTGACCTTGAGCTGTGTCATGATGCTGCTCCCGCTCCCGCGGCGGCGCGCGCCTCGAGCATCGCCCTCGGGGCAACGTCCTCGATCGGCAGGCCGCGCTTCGCCGCGATCTCCTCGGGGCGGCTCAGGCCCTTGAGCGCCGTCACCGTCGCGTGAACCACGTTGATCGGGTTCGCCGAGCCCTGGGATTTCGACAGCACGTCGGCGATGCCCGCGCACTCCAGGACGGCGCGCACCGGACCGCCGGCGATGACGCCGGTACCGGGGCTGGCCGGCTTGAGCAGCACGACGCCGGCCGCCGCCTCGCCCCGCACGCTGTGCGGGATCGTGGTGGCGATCCTGGGCACCCGGAAGAAGTGCTTCTTGGCCTCCTCGACGCCCTTGGCGATCGCGGCCGGGACTTCCTTGGCCTTGCCGTAGCCGACGCCGACCATGCCGTTGCCGTCGCCCACCACGACGAGCGCGGTGAAGCTGAACCGGCGACCGCCCTTGACCACCTTGGCGACGCGGTTGATCGCAACCACGCGCTCTAGGTACTGTGCCTGCTTCTCGTCGCGGCCACCACGGCGGTCGTCGCGGCGATCACGCCGCTCGCCGCCGCTGCTGCTGCGTCGCGGAGCTGATGGCATTAGCTGATTCCTCTCATTACGTTCGCCACGGTGTGCGCCCTGGTGCTCGTGTGCGCCCTGGCGCTCGCCGCGCTCACAGCGTCAGCCCCGCTTCCCGCGCGCTGTCCGCGAGCGCTGCCACGCGGCCGTGATACTTGAAGCCTCCGCGGTCGAAGACCACGGCGGTGATGCCCGCCGCCTTCGCCCGCTCGGCCGCCAGCGCGCCGACCAGCTTGGCCTTGGCGGTCTTGTCGCCCTCGGCGGCACGAATCGACGGGTCCAGGCTGGACGCGGACGCCAGCGTGCGGCCGGCCGTGTCGTCGACTACCTGCACGAAGATATGCTTCGCCGAACGGTTCACCACCATTCGCGGCCGGACCGGGGTGCCGCTTACCTTCTTGCGGACCCGGATGTGGCGCCTGATGCGCGCCCGGGTCTTGGCCGCCGTGCGCGGACCGACCTTACCGGTGGCGTACTCGCGCGACGAGCGCTTGGCCTGAGTGCGAGCCATGACTACTTACCAGCCTTCCCGACCTTGCGCCGGATCTGTTCGCCGGAGTACCGCACGCCCTTGGCCTTGTACGGGTCGGGCTTGCGGAGCTTGCGGATCCGGGCCGCGGTCTCGCCGACGAGCTGCTTGTCGATGCCCTCGACCACGAACCGGGTCGGCGCCTCGACGCGGAACGAGATCCCTTCGGGCGGCTCCACCACGATGGGGTGGCTGTAGCCGAGGGAGAACTCCAGGTTGCTGCCCTTGGCCTGCACGCGGTAACCGACGCCCACGATCTCCAGCGTCTTGCTGTAGCCATCGGTCACCCCGGTCACCATGTTGGCGATCAGCGTGCGGGACAGGCCGTGCAGCGCGCGGACCTTGCCCTCGTCGCTGGGACGGGAGACCTTGAGGACCGAGTCTTCCCTGGCCACGGAGATCGGCTCGGCTACGACGAGGCTGAGCTGTCCCTTCGGTCCCTTCACGCTCACCGACTGGCCGTCGATGTTCACGTCCACGCCGCTGGGCACCGGGATAGGGAGACGTCCGATACGTGACATTTTCCGTTCCCCCTTCCCTTACCAGACGTAGGCGAGGACTTCCCCGCCCACTCCGCTCTTCTTGGCCTGCCGGTCGGTCATCAGGCCGGACGACGTCGAGATGATCGCGACGCCGAGCCCGCCGAGCACCCGGGGCAGGTTGTCCTTCTTCGCGTACACCCGCAGGCCGGGCTTGGAGATCCGCTTGATGCCCGCGATCGAGCGCTCGCGCGCGTTGCCGTACTTCAGCGTGATCACGAGGTTCTTGCCGACCTCGGCGTCGGTGACCTTCCACGACGCGATGTAGCCCTCCTGCTCGAGGATCTCCGCGATGTGGCTCTTGATCTTGCTGTACGGCATGCCCACGGTGTCGTGGTACGCCGAGTTGGCGTTGCGCAGACGGGTCAGCATGTCCGCGATGGGGTCGGTCATTGACATGGCCTGGGTTTGGCCTTTCTCGCCGCGGTTTCCGCTTCCCTTGAAACCCTTAGAACAGGTTCGGCGGAACGGACCTTCGGCGCCTGTAGATGCTTCTAGATGTCTCTTACCAGCTGGACTTGGTGATGCCGGGCAGCTCGCCGCGGTGCGCCATAGTGCGGAAGCAGATCCGGCACAGGCCGAACTTGCGGTACACGGCGCGCGGACGGCCACAGCGGGAGCACCGCGTGTAGCCGCGCACGGCGAACTTGGGCTTGCGGGACGCCTTTACCCTGAGCCCCGTCTTCGCCATCGTTATGCCTCCTTGAACGGGAAGCCAAGCTGCCGCAGCAGCGAGCGGCCCTCGGCGTCGTTGGTTGCCGTGGTGACGACGGTGATGTCCATGCCTCGCTGCCTGTCGATCTTGTCGGGATCGATCTCGTGGAACATGACCTGCTCCGTCAGCCCGAACGTGTAGTTCCCGCGGCCGTCGAACTGCCGGGGCGACAAGCCACGGAAGTCACGGATGCGCGGCAGCGCGAGGGAGAGCAGCCGGTCGAGGAACTCCCACATCCGGTCGCCGCGCAGCGTCACGTGCGCCCCGATCGGCATGCCCTCGCGCAGCTTGAACTGGGCGATGGACTTCTTCGCCTTCGCGACCGCCGGCTTCTGGCCGGTGATGACGGCGAGGTCCCTGACCGCGCCGTCGATCAGCTTCGCGTCCCTGGCCGCCTCGCCGATCCCCATGTTGACGACGATCTTGGTCAGGCCGGGAATCTGCATCACGTTGGCGTACCCGAACTCGTCCTTCAGCGAAGGAGCGATCTCCGTGAGGTACTTCTCCTTGAGCCGGGGCCGGGCCGGCGCCTCGGTCGCCATCAGATTTCCTTCCCGCTCGGACGGAGCACGCGAACCTTCACGCCGTCCTCGTTGAACGTGTAGCCAACCCGCGCGGGCTTCTTGGTGTCGGGGTCCACGATCTGCACGTTGCTCGCGTCGATCGAGGCCTCCTGGGTGACGATGCCGCCTTCCCTGGCACCGCGGACCCCGGAGTTGGTTTCCTTCTTGTTCTTCTTGACCATGTTCACGCCCTGCACGAGGACCCGGTTCTGCTTCGGGTAGGCCGCGATGACGGTGCCCGTAGCGCCCTTGTCCTTGCCGACCATGACCATGACGTGGTCGCCCTTTTTGATCTTCATCACAGTACCTCCGGCGCCAGCGAGATAATCCGCATGAACCGCTTCTCCCGCAGCTCCCGCCCCACCGGGCCGAAGATGCGGGTACCGCGCGGATCCCCGCCGTCCCTGATCAGGACGGCGGCGTTCTCGTCGAAGCGGATGTAGGAACCGTCAGCGCGGCGGCGCTCCTTCCGGGTGCGCACCACGACCGCCTTGACGACGTCACCCTTCTTGACGCCAGCCCCGGGCAGCGCGTCCTTCACGGTCGCCACGATGACATCACCGATGCCCGCGTATCGCCGGCCGCTGCCGCCGAGCACGCGGATCGTCAAGATCTCCTTCGCGCCCGTGTTGTCGGCGACCTTGAGCCGCGACTCCTGCTGGATCACGTCAACTCCTGCTCCGTCACGCCGGGGTTTTCGGCCGGCGGTTCGTCCCTCTTACCTGGCTTGCTTAGCCTGGCTTACTTGGCCTTCTGGATAATCTCGGCCACCCGCCACCGCTTGGTGGCCGACAACGGCCGGGTCTCCATGAGCAGCACACGGTCGCCAACGCCGCAGGCGTTCTGCTCATCGTGTGCCTTGTACTTCTTCCTGCGCCGCATGACCTTGCCGTACTTGGGGTGCTTCACGCGGTCCTCGACCTCAACCACGACGGTCTTGTCCATCTTGTCGCTGACCACGTAGCCCTCACGGGTCTTGCGGTAGCCGCGGCTGACGGGCGTGGCCGCCTCGGCCGCCTGGGTCTGCGCCTCGCTCACTCCGCCTGCGCCCCTTCCTCGACGCCTGCTTCCTCGACGCCTTCGTCTTCTTCGCCTTCGGCGTCGTCCGGCGCCGCGTCTTCCACGACGTCGGTGATGATGCCGAGCTCGCGTTCCCGCATCACGGTGTAGATGCGGGCGATTTCCTTGCGGACGGCCCGCAGCCGCCCGTGGCTCTCAAGCTGCCCGACGGCACCCTGGAACCGGAGGTTGAACAGTTCCTCCTTGGCCTCAGCCAGCTTGCTGACCAGCTCCTCCGGGGAGTTGGACCGCAACTGCTCGGCGGTCAAGCCCTTAGCCATCAGGCCTCACCACCCTCTCGCGTGACAATCTTGCACTTCATCGGAAGCTTGTGGATCGCGCGGCGCAGCGCCTCGCGGGCCACCGGCTCGGACACGCCCGACAGCTCGAACATCACCCGGCCGGGCTTCACGTTCGCGACCCACCACTCCGGCGAGCCCTTGCCGGAACCCATCCGGGTCTCGGCCGGCTTCTTGGTCAGCGGCCGGTCGGGGAAGATGTTGATCCACACCTTCCCGCCCCGGCGGATGTGCCGGGTCATCGCGATCCGGGCCGCCTCGATCTGGCGGTTGTTGACGTACGCGTGCTCCATCGCCTGAATGCCGAACTCGCCGAACGTCACCCGGGTACCGCCCTTGGCCATCCCGGTGCGGTGCGGACGGTGCTGCTTGCGGTGCGCGACCTTGCGCGGAATCAGCATGCCTCAGCCCTCCTCGGTGCTCGCCGACGGCTGCTCGGCCGCGGGGGGAGTGGAACTGCGTGGCTGCCGGTCCGCGCCGCGGCTGTCGGGACGATCGCTACCGCGGCGACCACGGCGCTGAGGGCGGTCGCCCGGCCGTCGCTGCTGGCCCGCGCGGAGGGCGGCCTGCTGGGCTTCCCTGGCGGCCCGGGTGGGGGCCGCGTCACCGCGGTAGATCCAGACCTTCACGCCGATCCGGCCGAAGGTGGTGCGCGCCTCGTAGAAGCCGTAATCCATGTCGGCCCGCAGCGTGTGCAGCGGCACCCGGCCCTCGCGGTAGAACTCGCTCCGGCTCATCTCCGCGCCGCCCAGGCGGCCTCCGCACTGCACGCGGATGCCCTTGGCGCCGCCCTTCATCGCGCTCTGCATCGCCTTGCGCATGGCTCGCCGGAACGAGACCCGGCTGGACAGCTGCTCGGCCACGCCCTGCGCCACCAGCTGCGCGTCCACCTCAGGGTTCTTCACCTCGAGGATGTTCAGCTGGATCTGCTTGCCGGTGAGCTTCTCCAGGTCCGAGCGGATGCGGTCGGCCTCGGCGCCGCGGCGGCCGATCACGATGCCCGGCCGGGCGGTGTGGATATCAACCCGCACGCGGTCCGTGGTCCGCTCGATCTCCACCTTGGAGATGCCCGCCCGCTCCATGCCGCGCTGCAGCATCCGGCGGATCGCCACGTCCTCGGCGACGTAGTCCTTGTACTTCTTCTCCGCGTACCAGCGACTCTTGAAGTCAGTGGTGATGCCCAGCCGGAACCCGTGCGGGTTGACCTTCTGTCCCACTAGCGCTCCCCTCCTTCGCTGTCGTCGGAGACCACGACGGTGATATGGCTCGTCCGCTTGTTGATCCGGTACCCGCGACCCTGGGCCCGGGGCCTGAAGCGCTTGAGCGTCGGCCCCTCATCGACCCACGCGCGGCGCACCCAGAGCATGCCCCGGTCCCGCCCGGCGTTCTGCTCCGCGTTGGCGACCGCACTGGCGAGCACCTTGCCGACCGGGTCGCTGGCGGCCTGCGGAGCGAACTCCAGGATCGCCTGCGCCTCCTCGGCGGGCAGCCCGCGGATCAGGTCCACCACGCGGCGGGCCTTCCGTGGCGTGACGCGGATGTACCGCGCCTTAGCCCTGGCTTCCATTACGTTCCCTTTCAGGCTTATCGCCGGCTACGCCGGTCTTCCTTGACGTGGCTGCGGAAGGTTCGCGTGGGCGCGAACTCCCCGAGCTTGTGCCCGACCATCGACTCGGTGATGAACACCGGGACGTGCTTGCGGCCGTCATGCACGGCGATGGTGTGGCCCAGCATGTCGGGCACGATCATCGACCGGCGTGACCACGTCTTGATGACGGTCTTCGTCCCCTTCTCGTTCTGGGCGTCCACCTTCTTCATCAGGTGGTCGTCGACGAAGGGGCCCTTCTTCAGGCTGCGAGGCATCTGTCGCTAGCTCCCTACCGCTTGTTCTTACCGCGGCGGCGGCTGATGAGCCGGTCGCTGGGCTTGTTGGCCTTACGGGTACGGCCTTCCGGCTTGCCCCACGGGCTGACCGGGTGCCGGCCGCCGGAGCTCTTGCCCTCACCGCCACCGAGCGGGTGGTCGACCGGGTTCATCGCGACACCGCGAACCGACGGCCGCTTGCCCTTCCAGCGGTTCCGGCCGGCCTTGCCGAGCTTGATGTTGCCCTGCTCGGCATTGCCGACCTGGCCCACGGTGGCGCGGCAGTCCACGCTGACCCGCCGGATCTCGCCGGACGGCATCCGCAGCGCGGCATACGCGCCCTCCTTGGCCAGCAGCTGCACGCCGGAGCCGGCGGACCGCGCGATCTTCGCGCCGCCTCCCGGACGGAGCTCGATCGCGTGGACCACGGTGCCGGTCGGGATGTTCCGCAGCGGCATCGCGTTGCCGGGCTTGATGTCCGCACCCGGGCCGTTCTCGATCCTGTCTCCCTGCTTCAGGCCCTGCGGCGCCAGGATGTAGCGCTTCTCGCCATCCACGTAGTGCAGCAACGCGATGCGCGAGGTGCGGTTCGGGTCGTACTCGATGTGCGCGACCTTCGCCGGCACGCCGTCCTTGTCATGCCGCCGGAAATCGATCAGCCGGTAGGCGCGCTTGTGCCCGCCGCCCTGGTGACGGGCGGTCACCCGGCCGTAGACGTTGCGCCCGCCCTTGCTGTGCAGCGGGCGCACCAGCGACTTCTCCGGCCTGTTCCGGGTGATCTCGGAGAAGTCGGAGCCGCTGGCGCCTCGCCGGCCGGGAGTGGTCGGCTTGTACTTACGGATTGCCACCTGCCGTCTCCTTAACTAGCCGGGCCGAAGATGTCGATCCGGTCGCCGTCGGCCACGGTCACGATGGCCCGCTTGGTGTCCGGGCGCTTGCCCCACCCCTGCCGGGTACGGCGTCGCTTGCCTTGCCGGTTGAGCGTGTTCACGCCCGTCACCCTGACCCGGAACACCTCCTCGACGGCCTGCCGGATCTGCGTCTTGTTCGCGTGCGGCGCGACGATGAACGTGTACTTGTTCTCGTCGAGCAGGCCGTAGCTCTTCTCGGAGACGACCGGCCGCAGCAGGATGTCGCGCGGGTTGTAGATCTTACTCACTGTCAACCCTCCCGATGAACGCGCTCAGCCCGGCCTCGGTGAAGACCACGTGGTCGCTGACCAGCACGTCGTAGGTGTTGAGCTGGTCCTGGGCGAGCAGGTGCACGAACGGGACGTTCCGCAGCGACTTCCAGGTGACCTCGTCGTCGTGAGTGGTGACCACCAGCACGTTGCGGGTGGCGCCGCCGGTCACGTTGGCCAGCGCGGCCAGCGCTTCCTTCGTCTTGGGCGTCTCGCCCTCGACGAAATTCGTGACGACGTACACCCGCTCGCTGGCGGCCCGGTCCGAGAGCGCGCCACGCAGCGCGGCCGCCTTCATCTTCTTAGGCGTCCGCTGCGAGTAGTCCCGGGGCTGCGGGCCGTGGACCGTGCCGCCACCGGTGAACTGCGGTGCCCGGGTCGAGCCCTGACGGGCCCGGCCGGTGCCCTTCTGGCGGTACGGCTTCTTGCCGCCGCCCCTGACCATGCCGCGGGTCTTGGTCGCGTGCGTGCCCTGCCGGGCCGCCGCGCGCTGCGCCACCACGACCTGGTGCATCAGCGGGACGTTCACCCGCGCGGCGAAGATCTTGTCCGGCAGCTCGACGCTGCCGGTCGCATCTCCCGCTGGCGAGACGATGTCAACGCTGGTCATCGGGTCACCACCTCCCGCTCCATGGAGCGCACGGCCGAGCGCACGACGACGAGGCCGCCCCGCGGGCCGGGCACGGCGCCCTTGATCAGCAGCAGGTTCTTGTCGGCGTCCACGGCGTGCACGGTCAGGTTCTGCTCGGTAGTCCGCGCCGCGCCCATCCGGCCGGCCATCCGCAGGCCCTTGAACACGCGGCCCGGGGTCGCGCACCCGCCGATGGAGCCGGGCGAGCGGTGCTTGCGCTGGGTGCCGTGCGAGGCCTCAAGGCCACCGAACCCGTGGCGCTTCATCACGCCCGCGGTGCCCTTGCCCTTGGACTTGCCGGTCACGTCAACGCGCTGGCCCGCCTCGAACAGCCCGTCCGCGGTGAGTTCCTGGCCGAGCTGGTACTCGGAGGCGTCGGAGGTGCGGATCTCGGCGACGTACCGGCGTGGCGTCACCCCGGCCTTCTCGAACAAGCCTGCCACCGGCAGGGTGACCTTGCGGGGATCGATCTCCCCGAAGCCAATCTGGACAGCGGAGTACCCGTCGTTGTCCGGCGTGCGGACGGCCGTGACCACGCACGGACCCGCCTGCACGACCGTGACGGGTACCACCCGCCCGGTTTCGTCGAAGACCTGGGTCATGCCAAGCTTGGTGCCCAGGATCCCTTTCATAGCCATGATCGGTGAGTCCTCAGAGCTTGATCTCGATGTAGACGCCGGCCGGGAGGTCAAGCCGCATCAGCGAGTCAACCGTCTTGGGCGTCGGATCGATGATGTCGATCAGCCGCTTGTGCGTCCGCATCTCGAAGTGCTCGCGCGAGTCCTTGTACTTGTGCGGCGAGCGGATGACGCAGTACACGTTCTTCTCGGTAGGCAGCGGCACGGGGCCGGCGACACGCGCGCCGGTTCGGGTCACCGTGTCGACGATCTTCCGAGCCGAGCTGTCGATGACCTCGTGGTCGTATGCCTTGAGCCGGATGCGGATCTTCTGTCCCGCCATTATGGCCTCGGTTCCTTACTTCTCTGTGTTAGCCCGGGGGGACGACCCCTTTCGGGACCGGCCCACAGCGCTTGCCCGGCGGACTTCCCAACACTGCCGCTGACACGTCTCGCGG
>JAFMRC010000037.1:16686-25185 GCA_017354375.1 Nocardiopsaceae bacterium
GGCCAGGCCGGCGGCCCAGCCGCCGCGAGACGGCTTACTACTTGATGACCTTGGTGACACGGCCGGAGGCGACCGTGCGGCCACCTTCCCGGATCGCGAACTGCAGTCCCTCTTCCATGGCGATGGGCTGGATGAGCTGCACCTTCATGTCGGTGCGGTCACCCGGCATCACCATTTCCGTGCCCTCCGGCAGGGTGACCACGCCGGTGACGTCGGTGGTGCGGAAGTAGAACTGGGGACGGTAGTTGTTGAAGAACGGCGTGTGCCGCCCGCCCTCGTCCTTGGACAGGACGTAGACCTGGCCCTCGAACTCCGTGTGCGGGGTGTTGGTGCCCGGCTTGATGACGACCTGGCCGCGCTCCACCTCTTCGCGCTTGATGCCGCGGAGCAGCAGGCCCACGTTGTCGCCGGCCTGCCCCTCGTCGAGGATCTTGCGGAACATCTCCACACCGGTGACGGTCGTGGTCTGCGCCTTGTCCTTGATGCCGATGATGTCGACGGTCTCACCGGTGTGGATGATCCCGCGCTCGACCCGGCCGGTCACCACGGTGCCGCGGCCGGTGATCGAGAACACGTCCTCGATCGGCATCAGGAACGGCTTGTCGACCTCGCGGACCGGCTCCGGTACGGACTCGTCCACGGCGCTCATCAGCTCCATGACCTTGTCCGCCCAGTCCCCGTCGCCCTCAAGCGCCTTGAGCGCCGAGACCCGGATCACCGGGACGTCGTCGCCAGGGAACTCGTACTCGGTGAGCAGCTCGCGGACCTCGAGCTCGACCAGCTCGAGGATCTCCTCGTCGTCCACCATGTCGGCCTTGTTCAGCGCGACGACGATGTACGGCACGCCGACCTGGCGGGCCAGCAGCACGTGCTCGCGAGTCTGCGGCATGGGGCCGTCGGTGGCGGCGACCACGAGGATCGCGCCATCCATCTGCGCGGCGCCCGTGATCATGTTCTTGATGTAGTCGGCGTGCCCTGGGCAGTCAACATGCGCGTAGTGCCGCTTCTCGGTCTGGTACTCGACGTGCGAGATCGAGATCGTGATCCCGCGCTCTTTCTCCTCCTTCGCGTTGTCGATCGCCTCGAACGCGTAGAAGGGGTTGACCTCCGGCATCTTGTCATGCAGCACCTTGGTGATCGCCGCGGTAAGCGTCGTCTTGCCGTGGTCGATGTGCCCGATGGTGCCGATGTTGACGTGCGGCTTAGTCCGCTCGAACTTTGCCTTCGCCACTGTGGTGTCTCCTCGTTACGATCCGGCCCACCTCGGTGGGGCTGGACTATTCCTTGCTCTGGCTACCTTGACTCGCGGGAAGTTACTCGCCACGCGCCTTGGCGATGATCTCCTTGGCGATGCTCGGCGGCACCTCGGAGTAGGAGTCGAACTGCATCGTGTACTGAGCCCGGCCCTGCGTCCTGCTGCGCAGATCCCCGACGTAACCGAACATCTCCGACAGCGGGACGAGGGCCTTGATGAGCCGGGCCCCGGAGCGTTCCTCCATGGCCTGGATCTGGCCCCGCCGACTGTTCAGGTCGCCGATCACGTCCCCCATGTACTCGTCGGGGGTCGTGACTTCGACGTTCATCACCGGCTCGAGCAGCACAGGGCCAGCCTGCGCAGCGGCCTTCTTGAAGGCCATCGAGCCCGCGATCTTGAAGGCGAGCTCCGAGGAGTCCACCTCGTGGTAGGCCCCGTCGGTCAGCGTCACCTTGACGTCGACGATCGGGAACCCGGCAAGCACGCCGAACTCGGCGGCCTCCTGGCACCCGGCGTCCACGGACGGGATGTACTCCCGCGGGATGCGACCACCGGTCACCTTGTTCTCGAACTCATAGCCGCCGCCGTCGCCGCCGGTCGGCTCCAGGTCGATGATCACCCGGCCGAACTGGCCGGAACCACCGGTCTGCTTCTTGTGGGTGTACTCGACCTTCTGGACCTTCTTGGTGACGGTCTCACGGTAGGCGACCTGCGGCCTGCCGATGTTGGCCTCGACCTTGAACTCGCGGCGCATGCGGTCGACGAACACCTCGAGGTGCAGCTCGCCCATGCCCGCGATGATCGTCTGGCCGGTCTCCTCCTCGGTCCGGACCTGGAAGGTCGGATCCTCCTCGACGAGCCGCTGGATGGCGGTGCCGAGTTTCTCCTGGTCGCCCCTGGTCTTCGGCTCGATCGCCACGCGGATGACGGGCGCCGGGAAGGTCATGGACTCCAGGATGACCGGGTCAGACTGCGTGCACAGCGTGTCGCCGGTGGTGGTGTCCTTCAGGCCCATCACGGCGACGATCTGGCCGGCCGACGCGGACGGGCGCTCCTCGCGCTTGTTCGCGTGCATCTGGTAGATCTTGCCGATCCGCTCCCTGCGGCCCTTGATCGAGTTGAGGACCTGGGTACCGGTCTCCAGCGTGCCGGAGTAGACCCGGATGTAGGTGAGCTTGCCCAGGTGCTGGTCGGTCATGATCTTGAAGGCCAGCGCCGAGAACGGCTCCTTGGGATCGGCGAACCGCTTCACGACGGTCTCCTCGTCGCCGGGCGCGTGGCCCTCGATCGAGGGGATGTCCAGGGGGCTTGGCAGGTAATCGACGATGGCGTCGAGCATGGGCTGCACGCCCTTGTTCTTGAACGCGGTACCGCACAGCACCGGGGTGATCGCGCTGGCGATCGTCGCCCGGCGGATCGCGGCGAGAAGCTGTTCGGTGCCGGGCTCCTCGCCCTCGAGGTACAGCTCCATCATCTCGTCGTCGTTCTCCGCCACGGTCTCGAGCAGCCTGTCGCGCCACTCGCGAGCGGCCTCGGCGTGGTCGGCGGGGATGTCAAGGGTCTCGTAGGTCGCGCCCTTGTCGTCGCTCTTCCACAGGTACGCCTTCATCCGGACCAGGTCGATCACGCCGCGGAAGTCGGCCTCGACACCCCAGGGCAGCTGGATGACGGCCGGGGTCGCGCCCAGCCGGCTGATGATCATCTCGACGCACCGGTGGAACTCCGCGCCCACCCGGTCCATCTTGTTCACGAAGCAGATCCGTGGCACGCCGTACTTGTCGGCCTGTCGCCAGACGGCCTCCGACTGCGGCTCGACTCCGGCCACGGCGTCGAAGACGGCCACCGCGCCGTCGAGCACGCGCAGCGAGCGCTCGACTTCCACGGTGAAGTCGACGTGCCCGGGCGTGTCGATGATGTTGATCGTGTGGTCACGCCAGCTCGTGGTGGTCGCGGCGGACGTGATCGTAATGCCGCGCTCCTGCTCCTGCTCCATCCAGTCCATGGTGGCGGCGCCCTCATGAACCTCACCGATCTTGTAGTTGATGCCGGTGTAGTACAGGATGCGCTCAGTCGTCGTCGTCTTGCCCGCGTCGATATGCGCCATGATCCCGATGTTGCGGACCTGGGCGAGGTCTACGGCGGTCTGGGTGGCCACGTTAAGCGTCCTTAAGTCTCGTTCTTGGTGCGCCGCTGGTCCGGTTACCAGCGGTAGTGGGCGAAGGCCTTGTTGGACTCCGCCATCTTGTGCGTGTCCTCGCGGCGCTTGACGCTCGCGCCAAGGCCGTTGCTCGCGTCGAGCAACTCGTTCATCAGCCGCTCGGTCATCGTCTTCTCCCTGCGGTTCCGCGCGTACATGACGATCCATCGCAGCGCGAGGGTGGTGGACCGGGAGGCCCGCACCTCGACCGGAACCTGGTAGGTGGCGCCGCCAACCCGGCGGCTGCGGACCTCCAGGGTGGGCTTCACGTTGTCGAGCGCGCGCTTGAGCGTCACCACGGGGTCGTTGCCGGTCTTCTCCCGGCAGCCCTCGAGCGCGCCGTACACGATCCGCTCGGCGAGCGAGCGCTTGCCTTCCTTGAGCACCTTGTTGGCGAGCGCGGTGACGAGCGGCGAGCCGTAGACCGGGTCGGTGACAAGCTGCCGCTTCGTCGCGGGTCCCTTACGCGGCATGTCAGCTCTTCTCCTTCTTCGCGCCGTAGCGGCTGCGCGCCTGCTTACGGTTCCGGACGCCCTGGGTGTCCAGTGAGCCGCGGATGATCTTGTAGCGCACACCGGGCAGGTCGCGGACGCGCCCGCCGCGCACCAGCACGATGGAGTGCTCCTGCAGGTTGTGGCCAACGCCGGGGATGTAGGCGGTGACCTCGATCTGACTGGTCAGCCGGACACGGGCAACCTTGCGCAGCGCGGAATTCGGCTTCTTGGGCGTGGTCGTGTACACGCGGGTGCAGACGCCACGGCGCTGCGGGCTTGCCTTGAGCGCCGGCGTCTTGTTCTTCGACACCTTGTCCTGGCGGCCCTTGCGGACCAGCTGCTGGATCGTGGGCAACCGAGTCTCCGTCTTTCCGTCGTATTCCTGATGTCAGGCCTGGCGGGCTCACTCCGAGCTCGCCGGCATGGCCAGAGGCACTCACAAGCGAGACCAGAAAATCACCGGTTCCCGCCGTTCGCACCCGTACGACCTGCACGTTTTCACTCTCCGCCGACCCCCGAGGTCGGGCGTGTCGCGCTCGGCCTGTGGCCGATGGCAAAGCCCATCCTCACGGAACGAGCCTCAACCACCTGGACTGCGAAAGGAGAGAGTCCACACGACCAGCCTGGCAGTTACCCCGTAACCCGATTCCGGGAACCGGTCGCCTCGCTGCCTGCTGGCACGCAGGTACCCGCACGGTCACGGGCACGAATGTAAAAGATACCATCCATGCTTCCGATGACCAAATCAGCTCCGGCCGCCTTGCGCGACTTTCGCTGTTCACAGCTTACCCCACGGCCCCGGCCCGTTTCGCGCAGGATCCGCTTTGCCTGCCCGAGCCGCCGCCCCGCCCCCGTTCCCGCCCGCCGCCCCGTTCCCGCTTCCCGTCCGCCACACCCGTCACTCCTGTACTCATTGTAGGAGTTCCTGCCATTTCGGCGCCCGTTTCCAACCCGTTTGCCCGTACGGAACTCCTACAAACAAGGACGCATCGCGCGACCGTCAGTGCGCGGAGAGGTTCCAGTGGGACCGCTCGTGCAGCGCGATACCGGCGGAGACCGAGACGTTGAGCGACTCGGCCGCGGGATTCATCGGGATCGACACCGTGACGGCGGGCGGGGGCGCCCCGGGGGGGGGCGCCCCGGAACTCGCGCGACGCGCCGGTTTTCTCGCTGCCGAACACCAGCGCCACCCGCTCGTCTACCCCTCGCAGGTCATCGACGGCGAGCTCGCCCTCGGCGTCGAAGTACACCAGCCGCAGGCGGCCGTCCCGGAAATGGCCGACCGCTTCCTCCCGCGACGCGAGGACGACGGGGAGCGAGAACACGTACCCCCGGCTCGCCCGGACCAGGCGCCGGTCGGCGATGCTGACGAGGTCGCTGTCCACCAGCACGATGCCCCCGGCACCGAGCGCGTAGGAGGTGCGCACGATGGCGCCGATGTTGCCGACGATCTTCACCCCGTCGAGGACGACCACGTCCCCGGTCGTGCTGGCCAGGTCGGCGAAGCGGCGCGGCTTCGGGACCCGGGCGATGCCGAACGTCCTGGGCCGCTTGTCGGTCTTGAACACCTGGTTGGCGATCGGGGCCTCGATCAGGCGGACGGGAATGTTCCGTCCCCGGCAAGCGTCGAGCAGCTCATCCGGCACGGGGTGCGTCGCCAGCCCGTAGACCTCGGTGAAGTCCAGCCCCGCGCGAATGCACTGGACGAGCGGCTCCGCGTCCTCGATCAGCGCCGTGCGGACAACGGATCGCGAATGCTTCGTGACGTCGATGATCCTCTGAACGGCGGGATCGGACCTATCGGTAATCACGTCCAGGCTGGGCATGACGGAAGGCTACCGCCTGGAGGTTCCCCGGGCTGACGCGCCTAACATGCCGTGAAGAGCTCCGGACCCGGGAGCAAGCGCCACGATCCGTTCGGAATACGAAAACGGTGGCCAGTGAAACCAGCCACCGTTTTCGCGGACCTCAGCCCGTGACTACCTGCTGTTATAGGTGCCGAAGTCGTACTCCTCGAGCGGGACCGCCTCGCCGGAGCCCTGGCCGAACGGCGAGTAGGTCTCCGTCTCGGGGTACGGCGCCGCCGGGTACGCGGCGCCACGGGCGTCCTCGGTGGGCTCGACCCGGACATTCCGGTACACCTGCATGCCGGTCCCGGCCGGGATGAGCTTGCCGATGATCACGTTCTCCTTCAGGCCCAGCAGGGAGTCCGACTTGGCGTGGATCGCCGCGTCGGTCAGCACCCGCGTCGTCTCCTGGAAGGATGCCGCCGACAGCCACGACTCCGTGGCCAGCGACGCCTTCGTGATGCCCATCAGCACGGGACGACCCGCGGCCGGCGTGCCGCCGTCGGTCACCACCGAGCGGTTGAGCTCCTCGAACCGGGGCCGCTCGACCAGCTCGCCGGGCAGCAGCTCGGTGTCGCCGGACTCCAGGATGTTCACCCGCTTGAGCATCTGGCGGATGATGATCTCGATGTGCTTGTCGTGCAGCGACACGCCCTGGGAGCGGTACACCTCCTGCACCTCGTGCACCAGGTGCTGCTGCACCGCACGGGAGCCGAGGATCCTCAGCACCTCGTGCGGGTTGACGGCACCGGCGATGAGCTGCTCGCCCACCCTGGCGTGCCCGCCGTCGGACACCAGTAGCCGGGACCGCATCGGGACCTGGTAGGAGATCTCGTCCGACCCGTCGTCGGGGACGACGATGATCTTCCGGGTCTTCTCCGTCTCCTCGATCCTGATCCGGCCCTCGACCTCGGAGATCGGGGCCATGCCCTTCGGGATCCGGGCCTCGAACAGCTCCTGGATACGCGGCAGGCCGTGGGTGATGTCACCGCCGGCCACGCCACCGGTGTGGAAGGTGCGCATCGTCAGCTGGGTACCGGGCTCGCCGATGGACTGGGCGGCGACGATGCCGACGGCCTCGCCGACATCCACCCGCTTGCCCGCGGCCAGCGACCGGCCGTAGCACTTGGCGCAGACGCCGATCTTGGCCTCGCAGACCAGGACGTTGTGCACCCTGATCGATTCCACGCCCGCCTCGAAGAAGCGGTCGAGCATCGTCTCGGTGGTGTCGTCACCCGCGCTGGCGAGCACGGTCCCGTCGGGGGCGACCACGTCCTCGGCGATCGTCCGGCCGGTGCCGGTGTTCTCGATGTTCTCGATCTTGCGAAGAGCCCCGTCGGGACCCTTCTCCGCGATCGGCATCGCGAACCGGCGGTCGGTGCCGCAGTCCTCCTCGCGGACGATGACGTCCTGCGCCACGTCCACCAGGCGCCGGGTCAGGTACCCGGAGTCGGCGGTCCGCAGCGCGGTGTCCGCGAGGCCCTTCCGGGTTCCGTGGGTGGAGATGAAGTACTCCAGCACGGTCAGGCCCTCGCGGAACGAGGACTTGATCGGCAGCGGGATCGTCTCCCCCTTGGGGTTGGCGACCAGCCCGCGCATGCCGGCGATCTGCCGGACCTGCAGCGGGTTACCGCGAGCGCCGGAGTTGACCATCATCCACACCGGGTTGGTGGCCGGGAACGCGGTCTCCATGTCCTGGGCGACCTCGGCGGTCGCGTGCGTCCAGATCTCGATGAGCTCCTGCCGGCGCTCCTCGTCCGTGATCAGGCCGCGTTCGTACTCGCGCTGCACCCGGTCGGCCCGGCGCTCGTAGTTCTCCAGGATGCTCGCCTTGTTCGGCGGGGCGACAACGTCCTCGATCCCGATCGTCACGCCGGCCCGGGTGGCCCAGTGGAAGCCCGCGTCCTTCAGGTTGTCCAGCGCCTCGGCCACCTGGACCTTCGGGTACGTCTCGGCGAGCGCGTTCACGATGCCGGACAGCTGCTTCTTGCCGACGCCGTAGTTGACGAACTCGAAGTCGTCCGGCAGCGCCTCGTTGAATATGCACCGGCCGAGGGTGGTCTCCATCCGCAGCGGCTGGCCCGGCTCCCAGCCCTCGGGCACCGGGTAGTCCTTCGGCGGCACCACGTTCTCCAGGCGGATGTTGATCTTCGCCTGGAGCTCGACCTCGCCCATGTCGAAGGCCATGAGGGCCTCGGGGATGCTGGCGAAGGCACGGCCGGTGCCGGTCACGTCCTCGTCCACGCGGGTCAGGCAGTACAGCCCGATCACCATGTCCTGGGTGGGCATGGTCACCGGCTTGCCGTCGGCGGGCTTGAGGATGTTGTTCGTGGACAGCATCAGGATCCGGGCCTCGGCCTGCGCCTCGGCCGACAGCGGCAGGTGGACCGCCATCTGGTCCCCGTCGAAGTCCGCGTTGAACGCGCTGCAGACCAGCGGGTGGATCTGGATCGCCTTGCCCTCGACCAGCTGCGGCTCGAAGGCCTGGATGCCGAGGCGGTGCAGCGTCGGCGCGCGGTTCAGCAGCACCGGGTGGTCGGTGATGACCTCTTCGAGGACATCCCACACCACCGGGCGGGCCCGCTCGACCATCCGCTTGGCGGACTTGATGTTCTGCGCGTGGTTCAGGTCGACCAGGCGCTTCATCACGAACGGCTTGAACAGCTCCAGCGCCATCTGCTTGGGCAGGCCGCACTGGTGCAGCTT
>JAFMRC010000173.1 GCA_017354375.1 Nocardiopsaceae bacterium
GCGCGCTATAGCCACATCGATTGCGCAATCGAGCGGGCCGGGGAGAAGGGGAACGCACGCCGCGGGCATCCCCGGAGATGCTTCTGTGGCTGGTGGGGCCAATAGGGTAAGTGGTATTGACTTATAGTGCAAGAAAACTCCACGGCGCACCACGCCTGACTCCTGTGGTCCAGGTCAGAGATGATGGTGGGCCGTACTGGATTTGAACCAGTGACCTCTTCCGTGTCAGGGAAATTTACGTATCGATTGTTAGTGCTATTTAGCAGCAACTATCAGCTATCTAATTTCCCCTGACGTTCATCAACGTCCGTGGTCGCGCGCTGGTGTAGTTACTCAGTTGGTTACTAGCCTGGCCGTCTTCAGATTTCGAGTCCGGCGTCGTGGTCAGCCTCGGCGGCGGTGTCGGCTGTGGCTTCCAGTTCCGCGGCTGCCTCGGCGCGGGGAACGGGCTCGTTGATGAGTTCTTCCCGGCGCCTGGCGTCGCGTTCGCCGTCGTGCTGGTGTTGCGCTGTGATGCCCTCGGCTACCCGGTCTAGTTTCGCGTGGAGCCCGGCGATGCTCATGTCCATCTCGGCGATGACCTCGGGGGTGAGCCAGCCGTCTGCGAGCGCCTCGCGGCGGGCTTGCCGGTCTGCCTCGACGCGGGCGGACTGGGCGGCCTTGCGCTGCGCCCACGTCTCCGGCTCCGGGGTTTCCCGTCTGGCATGCGGACGGGCGCCTGCGTCGGCCTGGGCGCCGGGGGCCGTGGCGGGCTCGGGCCAGGGCTCGCCTGGGCGGACGGGGCCGCGCCTTTGGAGTTCGTCGCGGGCCTGGTTCGCGGCTTCGGCCAGGAACGCGTAGGCCTCTTCCCATTCGCGGCGGGCGGCCTGGGCGACGCGGAGCCGGTCTGCTTCCCACCGCGCTGCCTGGGCGTCCCAGGCGGCCTTCTCCATGGCTGGCTCGTTCTTGTCCCGTTCCCCGGCGGCCTCGGCGGCTCTCGTGGCCACGTGCTCGGCCTGGGCGGCGGTGTCCAGCTCGGCTCGCCGGTCGGCCGGGGCGGTGGCCTGGGCGCGCTCGTAGTCGCGGACGCGGGCTTCGAGGTCCCCGCGTCCCATGGCCCGCATGAGGGCGGCGTTGTCGGGGAGTTCCAGGGCGCGGACGGAGGCGGCGAATGCCTCGGTGATCCCTGCCTGCCGGGAGGGGGGCGGGCCGATGGCCTGGGCGGGGTCGGTGATGCCCGCGGCTTCCCGGTAGGACTGGACGAGGGCGGCGCGGCGGGTCCAGTCGTCGCGGAGCTTGCCGGGCTCGGCGGGGGGCGTGCCCCATGCTTCCAGCGCCCAGGCGGGCGGGTCGGCGGCGAGCTGCTCGCCTAGGGCGGCTTGCCGGTCGTCGAGGGCGCCGTGGGCGTCCCGGACCCATTCTGGGGCTGCCTGGGGGGCGCGCTCAGCCCAGGTGGTGGTCTTGCCCCGGGCCGGGGCGGGTTGTTTTCCCGCCCTGCCGTGGAGGACGGCGGCTATGGACCGGGCGCCGTCGAGCGGGGCGGCGGTGATCGCGTCGAGGATCTCGGGGATGGGGCGGCCGCCGATCTCGTGGCGGCGAAGCTCCTGGAGGAACGCGGGCCGCTCTGGGTCGGCCAGGTACCGCTGGTAGTCGCCGGGGCTGATCCGTTGCCGGACCATGGCGTCGATCTGCGGGACGACTTCGAGCTGCCATCCGGCTTCCGCGAGCGTGTACAGGTGCCGGGTGCTGGTGACGTAGTCGTGGGCGGCGCGCATCGCCTCGATCGCGGTGGCCTGCGGGTCGTCGCGTTCCATCGCGGCGGCGATGACCGATTCCCACGGGGGCCGTTCCCGCATGCGCTCGGGCTCGGGTGGCTCGGTCCGGATCTTGAACGCGTTCTCGAAGTCGCCCGCTTCGATCAGCGGGGCCCGCTTGTCTCGCTGCGCCTTGGCGTAGGCGTCCCGTTCCTGCCTGGAGTAGTCGGCGGGGTCGGGAGGGCCGGTCACGACGTGGGCGAAGTTCTCCTCCCGTCCCCGGGTCATCCCGACGTAGAGGTGGTCGCGGCTCATGCCCTCGGACACGACCAGGTGCGTGATGTCGACGGTGCGGCCCTGCGCCACGTACACGTTCCCGGCGTAGGCCAGCTCCGCGTGCTCCTCCAGGTAGGCGGCGGGGACGGTGAACTCCCCCGACCACCGGGAGCCGTCAGCGCCCGGCTTGCCGAGCTGCCGTTGCACGATCGCGTGCCGTCCCTTGCCGTGGCCTTCCCATCCGGTGATGCGGAGAACGTCGCGGTTGGCGAGCGTCCGGCCCCCGGCGGAGATGGCGGGCTCGTTGTGCCGTGCCCGGATCAGGTCGCCGAGCCCGGCGGGGTTGCCGTCGGACAGGGTGATGTCCCGCCCTCCGGGGATCTGCCCCCATTCGATGCGCCGTTCCCGGGCCATCCCGGCGAGGCGGGCGGCTTCCTCGTTGGTGGCGGCCAGAAGCAGGGTTTCCTTGCCCCGGCTGGTGTCGGCTATCCACCAGTCCACTGCCCGGTCATGGACGCGGTCCTGCGGTCCCTCCAGGACCCGGGCGTTGGTGGCGTACTCCTCCCACGCCGCGAGGTCCCCGGCGCGCAGCTGCAGGGACGCCCTGGCCTCCCACGCCTCGGCGAACCGGTGGACCTCGGCCAGCTGGTGGGCCTCGCCCTCAGCGGCGATCAGGCGGAACATGCCCCCGGCCTCGACCGGGCCGAGCTGCTCGGTGTCCCCGGCGAGGATGACCCGCGCCCGCGCCCGGCGGGCGCAGTTGACGATGCGGGCGAGGTCGGCCGTGGATACCTGGGAGGCCTCGTCGACGACCAGGACGTCCCCGGCGCGGACGGGAACCTTGCGGGCGAAGAACCGGGCGATGTTGTGCGCCTCGCTGAGGCCCTCGGCGGCCATGACCCGGGCGGCGTTCTCCGACAGCGTGAGGCCGATCACCCGTGCCCCGGTCTGCGCGGTCCACGCGGCGGCGAACGCGGCCATCGTGTACGTCTTCCCGGTCCCGGCCGGGGCCACCAGGGAGGTCACTGCCCGCTGGCTGGCCAGCAGCCCCCGCGCCGCCTCCCGCTGGTCGATGTCGAGCCCCGCCCCGGCCAGGGCCTGGGCCGCGTCACCGCCGCTGACCAGTTGGGCCGTTTCGGCCTTGCTGGCCGACAGCAGCCATTCCTCGAGGTCCAGGTGGGCGGCGGTGACGTAGCGGGCCTCGCCGGGGGGCCGGTAGATGCTGGTGCCGTCCTTCCGGAACCCGAGGCGAGTCACGTCGATCACGTCGGGAACCGGCGCGACCTGGATCACGTTCACGTCCCCGGCCTGCCCGGCCAGGATCTCGTCGGCCAGGCCGGAAAGGTACTCGCCCCAGTCGGACCAGCGGGGCAGGACGGGCAGCTGCCGGTACAGCTCCCATTCCAGCTTGGCGCGGGTCCACGTCGCGTTCTGCCGTTGCACCTCGGCGGTCGCGGCGCGGATGATCTCCGCTCGCTCGGCGGGCGACGGGAGCTGTACTGGGCGTGCTTCGGGATGCTCGGCGGCGTACTCGCCGATTTCCTCGGGCAGCATGTCCAGCAGCTGTACCTGCCCGTCTTCGGCTTGCCGTGCCCACGCGGCTAGTTCCTCCTCAGCTTCCCGCGCTGCCTGCCCGGTCCCGGGCTGCTTGCCCTGGGCTGGCTTCTGCTTCGCCTTCCGGGTCTCGACGGTGACCCGCTTGCGGAGCTTGAACAGGGCCTGACGGTTCGGCGGGTGGCCGAACATCTCGGTGTACTCCGCGATCCGTTCCGCGAGCTTCGCCGCGATGTCAGCGGACCGGGCGCTGAACGCGTCCATCGTGGCCTGGTCGACGCCGCCGATCTCATACCCGTTCCCGTCCGGCCTCTTGACCAGGGGGAAACCGAGCCGTGCCAGGGCCTGGGCCTCGGCCAGCCCGGCGTAGGCGGCGGCGCCGAGCCGCTCGCCCCACAACGGGCGCCCGTCCAGTGCCCGCCACTTGGCGTCTTCCCCGTCGTCGCGCTGTGCCCGGTTCAGGATCGGCACCTGGACGTGGAGCTGCGGGTCCCCGGACCGGGACGTGTGCTGGAGGAACTTCGCCGCGATGAACCCGGCCGCGTCCCGGAACGCTCCGCCGCCCGCGCCGTGATGGCCGGTGCGGATGATCGCGCCGCGCTGCTCGACGTGCGCGATCATCGCGTCAGCGCCCGCCATGACAGCCGCCTCCACCGAGCGGGCCATCGCTTCGAGCTGCTCGGCCTCGGCCTCCTGCCCGAGCGCCCGGATCCTGCGGGCCTCGGCGCGCAGCCCCACGTGCGCCAGCGACACGGACTTCTCCGCGCTGAACGTCATGTCGTAATACGGCGTCCGGGTCCTGGTCTTGGCTCGCTCCTCCAGCCGGATCTTCCGGACCCGGTCGGGCATGAGCGGCGCCAGCTCCCCCAGCTCCTCGGCGACACGCTTGTCGATCGCCTCCTGCACCTGCGCGTAGGTCCGCCTCGGCCCCAGCTTCAGGGCCTTCTGCGCGGTGCCCAGCGGCACGCCTCCCGGCCCCACGTCGTGGTGGTACAGCGCCCGCATCACGTCCGGGTCCACCTCGCCTGACAGGCCCAGCCCCGTCGCCGCCTGCCCGCCCCACACCCCGGGAGGCTCCCCCGACGCCTCCAGGTAGTAGTCCACCCCGACCTGGTCGAGGTAGTAGTCAACGTCGAACCCGGTCTTGATCGTCACCTGAGCCAACGGAACCACCAACCCGTCTTGCCGACCACGGACGGCCACGCCCGGCCGTTCCCGCCGCGCCAGCGGCCGGGGCCATGATCATCATTCATGGTGCACGTGTCTGTGCTCTTTCAGTTCGATCGTAGATCGAATCTCCGGTGAGTGCTGAACTCCCGTTCGGACGTTGGTGGACTTGCATGGACGGTGAGGAACTGCGGTGTACGCCTGGGGACAAGGAAAATAGTCCCCGTGATTTCTGCCGGGGGTCTCTGTCCCCTGCCCTGCCCCTGAGGCGGGTAGCCGTCGCGGGCGGCCGGGTGCTACGCCTCGCCTGCGGTCCGGCACGTACCGGCTGCGGAGCCGACGGCAGTAAGCGCACGCTCAGCCTGAGCGGACCGGCCGGTGAGCCCTTGACCTGACGGTCACCCGAGCGCTCGCCGCGCCAGGGGACGCGGGCGGCCCCCGGCATCCCGGACACCGCCCCGCCCTCGGCGCCGGGCTTTTCCGCGCGCACCGTCGCGCTCCCGGCGAAGCCGGGATGGGGGGCGCTGGACGGCCGCGGCGCTAGTGCGAGCATGCCGCACTGACGGGTGGGCAACCTGCTGGCCGGCCGGATGTCAGCCCTGAACGCGGTTCGGGCGGCTCCGTGCCGGTCAGCCAAAGTGCGTCAGCCCGGCACCGGCCCCGGGCGTGAGCAGTGCATCAAGGTGGTGAGCAAACCGGGCATGGTGCCTCTATGACGCTGCCGGTTGGTTCTCCGGTCCCCCCGAGGTTGACCACGTAACCCGTTCCCAGGCAGGCGCGGCACACCGGAAGCTCTGCTACTGCCGGATGCGTCCAGACTGGCGGGTTTCCCGGGTCGGTAGGCTCGCCGGGTGGTTGCTCGTGGCTCACGGCGCCTGCGCACTCCGGGCAGACGACAACCAGGCCGATGCCGAACTCGTCGACCTGGCCCGCGCCGTGGCACCTTGGGCACGGGCCGCCGGTCCGCGTGCTGCTAGACATACTTGCTTCCCTTGCAGGTGGGGCAGGTGACCCACCGCCGGTTCTTGAACTTCTCGCCGTTGTCAGTGTCCCACCAGCCACCCTCGCCGTTGCAGACGGAGCACCGTTGCTTCCCCGCTGCCCTGGCCGCCATGCCATGAGCTTGCGCGCCACCTGCCCGACTCGTCAAGAAAACCTGTGTTCTGGGCCAGCAGCCCATATGATCCGGTCTAAAATCCCAACGTGGCTCCAACTACACAACCATGAGCGGGGCCACGTTGAGAACCTAGAGCCCCAGCGGATCACTCGATGGGCACGTCGTAACGTAGACCGGTCATATCTCCTCTCATTACGAACCGGGTTAGCTCGTAGGGTTCGCCGTTCTGATCGAGACTCGTGTGCCATAGATCGAGCACGGGAACCCCAGTCTTCAAGTTCAGAAGCCGAACTTCCTCAGGAGTAGGCATCCGCGTAATGGTGTCCTCGCGCATCCGAGTCATCACGTGGCCGCGCTCTTCGAGGACTCCGTGAATGCCGAACTGGTGGGGGATCTCTTCTTGAAGCAGTCCGGTATCCTCCGCGATGGACCACGGAATGTAGGTGGTTACGCACTCTACTGGGTCCGCGTCCGCGTAAAAGACATTTTCACGCTTTAGAACAGACTCGGTGGAGTTGGCCACTCCCAGTCGCTCAGCGACCTCAGGGGATGGCCGCGTGCGCTCGATACTCAAAACCTCGAAGCGCCCGGTCCTGCCTTGTTTCGCACATTCCAGCAGGAAAGGAGAAAGCCCTGTTTCCCGGTGCCGTGGCGAGTACCTGTCGTTACCCAGGTGGATAATCTGAGTACGCGGACGAACGATTCGGCCGCGTCGCTGGACCGCTTCTATGAGTCCTTCTTGTTCCAGGATCTGAAACGCTGATCGTGCAGTCTGACGGCTTACCTCGAACTGGCGTGCGATTTCCGGCTCGGATGGCAGTAGTGAACCAGGCCCGCGCTCGCCGCTACTGATCTGATCCCTGAGTTCCCGCGCGATGCGCTGTGTGATGGGCTCTTCAACCATTGTGGATACCCTCCGTTTCTTTGACCAAGCTAGCCTACCCTGCTGATCAACCCGGCTATTCACACAGACAGTTCTCACTGACTGTCTTGACATGCTGTCCTGTCTAGACATACAGTCAGAGACGCCGGGGGACTCCCCGGGACAACAGAGGCCCTAGCGGGCGGCAACCCGCTAGGGCCGGAGCATCGATCGATCGGAGATTCACACGATGCCATTCAACGGTACCGCCGAGCCCCGGCGCTTCGCGCCAGGCGAGGTCGTAGAAGCGCGGGAACCATCCCCGGATCCGGACGCGGACGTGGAGATCTGGACCCCGTGCGAGTGCGGAGTTGGCCCGCTCAAAACCGGGCCGGGTAGCCGCGACGCCGGTAGTGCCCGCTGCGGCGCGTGCGCGGACACCGGATGGGTCCTCGACCGCCGTGAGCTGCTCATGACGGCAATGCCGTTGCCGTACGTCGTAGCCGCCCCCGGCGTCGCGGACCGGATGGAAATCACCGGGGAGTTCCAGGGCGGCCCAGCCCTGGCCCCGGTGCCTGCCTGCCGTCGTGCGGCGGAAATTATCGCGATCGAGGATGAAGCGATCGCGATCGAGGATGCAGGCGAGGGCGAGCAGGGCGTGGGAGCCGAGGCCGACCAGGCGGAAATCACCGAAGCCTGGCGCGGCCACGAGGCCCTTATGCCCTTTCCCTGGGAGCACTACAACGAGGGGCCGGGGGACACCGGATGGCGGAACGTCCGCCTGTTTCCCGATTCTGATCAGGTGATGACCCCCAGGGCGCTGTCGGCGTTCGAGGCCGAGGCTGGGGCGGGCACCCCGGAACTGGAACTAGAGGCGGGGATATGAGCGGCGACCAGGCTACGTCCCGGGTTCTCGTTCACGGGCCCCGGCCCCGGATGTTCCGGATCCGTGACGTGGTGACGATGACCGGGCTGTCCCGCAGCGTCATTTACGAGCAGATCAGGGCCGGGCGGCTGCGCGCCGTCAAGCAGGGCAAGGCCACCCTCGTCACCGACGCCGCGCTTGACGACTACGTCCGGCTCCTGGAACGGGAGGCTGAGGCATGAGCGGCACCCACGGCGAGTCCGGGTTCGCCCGGCGGTTCAAGAAAGCCGGGATCACCCCGGTCGAACTGGAGCGATTCGGGCTGGATGAGTCCGGGAGGATCGTGAACAGGGAGCGTGCTGAGGCCGTGCTCGCAGAGTTCGACCGGGAACCGGTCCAGCGGCTCGGCCTCAGCACCGACGAGCTTGCCAGGCTCGGCCTGGATGAGTCCGCGTCGTGCGCGGATGCGCTCCGGGCGATAGAGCTAGCCGTCCAGATCATGGACATCGAGCCAGAGGCTGAACCGTGAGTGGCGGGCCAAGGCGGTCCGCGGTTCCCCTGCACCACCGGCCCGCCCTGGCCCCCTTTCCCAGTGAATCCCCTGGTCCGGGACGGCGTGCTGCTGTCCCGGACCAGTCTCATCGTTACCGGAATTGTCATACCCCAATGCGATGATCCGAACAAGGCATCCCCCCCGCGCGGGCCGCGCGATGAGGGCTTCAAGCGAGGGGGAGAAGGGAGCGCGAACCATGGACGGGAACGGTGCTGCGGCGGCCGGGCTGGCCGACGAGGTAGAGGAGCTCCGGCGGCTCGTCGGCACGCTGCGGAGCACCGTCACCCGATGGGACGCGAAACTCAAGGGCGAGGCCGGGGCCGTCCTGTCGCTGCGCCTGGACCTGAAGCACCTCGGGGAGAAGGTGGACCGGATACAGGCGCAGGTCACGGGCCACCGGCCAGAGAAGGCCCCACCCGCCCCCCGCTGGGACGACCTGGACCAGGCCGACGAGGCCGCCCAGCTCGCCGCGCTCCGCGAGTGGGTCAACGGCATGCTGCGGCTCCAGTACCCCGACTACGCGCTTCCCCGCTGCTGGGAAGCCCACCGCACCGCGCTGTGGGAACTCGGCACCCTCCACGCCGAATGGAAACAGGTCTACGACAGCCCTGACGGCGCGGATCCGGAAGCCGCGATGATATTCCACGACCGGTGGCTACCCGGCGTCCTCAACCGCCTCAACAAGGCAATCCCCTGCGACGAAGCCGGATGCCGCGCCGCACGGCAGGCAACGACGAGACAAGGGGCGTGAGCCTCGTGAGCGGGCGAGCGGACGGGGAAGGAAAGGCCGCGAGTAAGCGCCGAGGACGGGGCGAGGGTGGGCTTTCCTGGGACGGCAACCGGAAACGGTGGATCGCGTCCCTGACCGTAGGTCATTCACCAGCGGGCAAGCGCATAGTCAAGCGGGGAAGCGGCAAGACCAAAACCGAGGCGCAGCATAAGCTCCGCGAGATCATCCGTGACTACGAAGACGGCCAGATCGCCAGCAGCAAGGGATACACGGTCGCTCACGCCGTCAGGGACTGGCTAGAGTTCGGGCTGGCCGGGCGCGACAAGGGCACGGTTACCAAAAACACGATCCTCGCAAACACGCATGTTATCCCCGCGCTCGGCGCTCGCAAGCTCCGCGACCTGACGGCTGATGACGTAGACCGGTGGCTGGCCGATAAGGCGAAAACCTTGAGCACCGCCACGCTCGGGAACCTCCACTCGATTCTTCGCCGGTCAGTCACCCGCGCGCAAGCCAGGGATAAGGTGCAGCGTAACGTCGTGCTCCTCGTGGAAGACATCCCGCAGGGCCGGGAGGGGCGGCCGTCAAAGTCTCTTACCCTCGACCAGGCCGAGGCGGTCCTGAGCGCCGCCGAGGGCACGCCACTTCACGCCTACATCGTCGTGTCCCTCCTCACCGGTGCCCGTACTGAGGAGCTGCGCGCTCTCACCTGGGAACATGTAGACCTGGATGGCGTGCCGCCTTGTATCATGGTGTGGCGCTCGGTACGCACTGGCGGCGACACCAAGACGAAAAAGTCCCGCCGCACGCTTGAACTACCGCAGCGCTGCGTCGATGCGCTTCACGACCACCGCGCACGTCAAGACCAGATCCGCAAGGACACATCCGGAACCTGGCAGGACAACAACCTGGTGTTCTGCACCCTTCTCGGGACTCCGCTCGATGCGGCCAATGTCCGCCGCGCGTTCCGGAAGGTCACCAAGGAAGCGGGCCTTAATCCCCGCGACTGGACTCCGCGCGAGCTGCGGCACAGTTTCGTGTCCCTGCTTTCCGATGGCGGCGTACCGATCGAGCGAATCTCCCGCCTTGTCGGGCACAGTTCCACGTCCATCACGGAGACGGTCTACCGCAAACAGCTGCGCCCGGTGGTCACCGGCGGAGCTGAGGTCATGGACCGGCTGTTTCCTGATCCGTCGCGCGGGGCCTCACGCGACTCGCCCGCCGACTCGTAGTTACTCAGTTGGTTACTCAGGTAGGGCCACACTCTAGGGTTCCTAGGGCCGCTACGGCCAAAAGACCAGGTCAGGGATGGTGGGCCGTACTGGATTTGAACCAGTGACCTCTTCCGTGTCAGGGAAGCGCGCTCCCGCTGCGCCAACGGCCCGTTGATAACGAAGAAACACTACCAGACCTGATCCAGGGGCTGGACCCGCACCGGGAGTCCTAGCCGGGGGGCTCGTGGTCCCCGCCGCTGATCGTGATGGCGGTGACGATCAAGCCGTCGCGGACGATCCAGCGGCCCTCGAAGCTGTCCCGCTGGCTTCCGTTGACCACCGGCCCGGGCACCAGGAGGCGGGCGGTGAACGTTCCCGTTTCCCGGTCGATGGAAATGCTGGCGTCGCCGAAGCCGAGCCAGCGGCCGGTCAGCGGGAACCATGTCTTGTAGACGGATTCCTTCGCGCTGAACAGCAGCCGGTCCCAGTGGATGCCGGGCTCGTCCGCCGCCAGCGTGGCGAGGTGCGTCCGCTCGGCCTGGTCGGAGACGGTCCGCAGCACCCCGTCCGGCGTCGCGCCGTTCGGCTCGGCGTCGATGCCGATGCTCGTCACGTCGCGGGTGCGCGCCACCGCGCAGGCCCGGTAGCCCGAACAGTGCGTGATGCTCCCGATCACGCCGTCCGGCCACCGCGGGGCGCCGCCAGGCCCCCGGATAATCGGGACAGGGGGGATTCCCAGCCGGGCGAGGGATTCCCGGGCGCAGGCCCGGGCAGTCGAGAATTCCCGGCGCCGCTTATCGACGGCGCGGGCGATCGCTTCCTCTTCCTCCGGGAATAGCGAGACGTCAGGCGGATCGGAGAATGCCTCCGTTGCCGCCACTTCGGGAGGAAGGATCTGATCGATCACGTCCGGCTACTCTACCAAGGCGCCCCCGCCAAGGCGCCCGGCTGACGCCGGGCGGCGCGGGCC
>JAFMRC010000412.1 GCA_017354375.1 Nocardiopsaceae bacterium
CACCTCGCCGGCGGCGGGCGCGGCGAGCCCGGTCAGCACGTCCGCGAGCTCTCGCCGGACCTCCTCCGGAGCGACGACGATCCCGGCCTGGCCAGCGGCGACACCGTAAGGATCCGGGGTGAGGCCGTACCCGGCCACCCGGAGCCCGGAAACCTCAATTCCCGTCACCACCGGTCGAGACATGAAATAGACAATACAAGTCCCCTTTTCGCTATACGTGCGTATATATCCCTAACGAACGACGGCGACTCGCGTCGCGGCGCGGCTTCTCAGTCCGCTCTCAGGAACGAGCCGGTAGATTCCTGACATTTGTCACGGGCCTAGTGGACTAACGTGCCTGGCCTACTGGCTAAGGTGGGGGAAATCACGGGATCGCGGGATCCGTCGGGGATCACGAGGGGAGCGCTGAGGTGACCATTCCGGCGAGGGCGACGGCGGGTCAAGGGGCAGGCGAGCCGGGGACGGGCGACGGCGCGGGCCACGGCGCGAGCGGTCGCGGGTTCTTCGCCGCGCTCGGGCGGTTCGTGGCGGGCAACCCGTGGAAGGTGATCGCCGCGTGGATCATCGTCGCGGTGGCGGTGGTCGCCACCGCGCCGGCGTTGCCGACGACGACGAACGAGGCCAGCTTCCTGCCGTCCAACTACGAGTCCATCAAGGCCCAGGCCCTGCAGCAGCACGCGTTCGGCCAGGCCGCGCACGTGGACTCCACCGCGGCGATCATCGTGTTCTCCCGGCCCGACGGCGGGCGGCTGACCCCCGCGAACTCGAAGAAGGCCGCCTCGGTGGCGACCGCGCTGAACGCGAAGAAGATCCCGAACATCCTGTTCGTCAAGCCCGCCCCGCCATCACCGAACCGCCTGGTGCAGGTCGCGGCGGTCGGCATGGACAACAGCGTCGTCAACGCGAACACCAAGACCGCCGCCAACGCGATCAAGACGCTGCGCGCCGACATCAAGCCGCTGGTGGCCGGGTCCGGACTCTCGGAGGGGGTCACCGGGTCGGCGGCCCAGCAGCTGGACAGCCAGCAATCCGGGAACAAGGCGCAGCAGGTCGTGCTGCTCGCCACGCTCGCGCTGATCCTCGTGCTGCTGCTGATCATCTTCCGCGGCCCGATCATCGCGCTGATGCCGCTCATCACGATCGCGCTGGTCTCCCAGGTGGCGTCCGGGCTGATCGCCGACTTCAACAGCGCGCTGAACCTGAACGCGACGAGCCAGGTGTCCGAGATCCTGATCGTGGTGCTGTTCGGGGTCGGGACCGATTACATCCTGTTCCTGATGTTCCGGTACCGGGAACGGCTGCGAGCCGGGGACACCCCCCGGCAGGCGGTGGCGGCGGCGGTGGAGCGCGTCGGCGAGGTGATCGCCTCGGCGGCCGGCGTGGTGATCGCCGCGTTCCTCGCCTTGCTGCTGTCCACCATCAGCGTGCTGCGCTCGCTGGGCCCGACGCTCGCCATCGCCGTCGCGGTCACGCTGGTCGCGGCGCTGACGCTGATCCCGGCGGTGGTGGCGCTGCTTGGCACCCGGGTGTTCTGGCCGTCGAAGTCGTGGCAGCGGGAGCCCAGGGGGGCCAGGTTCACCGCGATCGGCCACGCCCTGGGACGGCGGCCCGCCGTCTTCGCCGGGGTCGCCGGCCTGGTGCTGGTGGCGCTGGCCATCGGGTCGCTGCGCTTCAACCCCACGTTCGACCTCGGGTCGTCGGGCATCCCGTCCAGCGCCGAGTCCCAGGTGGCGCTGCGCACGCTGGAGAAGGGGCTGCCGGCGGGCGCCACCGAGCCGACCCAGGTCTACCTGCACGCCACGTCCGGCCGGCTGTCCACCGCGGAGCTGGCCGGCTACTACAAGAAGCTGAAGACGATGGACGGCGTCGGCGCGGTGGCGCCGCCCAAGGTCAGCACCGACGGCGCGACCGCGGAGTACAACGTCACGCTGGCCGACAACCCGGGATCGACCGCCGCGGTGGACGCGGTGAAGAACGGCCTGCGGCCGCAGGCCCACGCGGCGGCGCCACCGGGCAGCTACGCCCTGGTCGGCGGCACGACCGCGGTGTTCGCCGACATCCAGCGGGCGGTCAACCACGACTACGCGGTGGTGTTCCCGGTCGCCGCGGTGATCATCCTGCTGATCCTCATGCTGCTGCTGCGCAGCCTGGTCGCCCCGTGGTACTTGATGCTGTCGGTGGGCCTGGGCTTCGGCGCGACGCTGGGCGCGTCGGTGCTGGTGTTCCAGGCGCTCGCCGGGCAGGCCGGCCTCATCTTCCTGCTGCCGGTGTACATGTACCTGTTCGTGGTGGCGCTGGGCACCGACTACAACATCCTGATGATCGCGCGACTGCGGGAGGAGACCCGGGCCGGGAGGTCGCCGCGGGAGGCGGCGGCCCAGGCGGTGCGGCACGCCGGCCCGGCGATCGCCTCGGCCGGGCTGATCCTGGCTGGCACGTTCGCGTCGCTGGCGCTGGCCGGCGTCTCGGTGCTGCAGCAGATGGGGTTCGCGGTGTCGTGCGGGATCTTCCTGGCGGCGTTCGTGATGGCGATGTTCTTCTCACCCGGCCTGACCGCCCTCGTCGGCCGCCGCGCCTGGTGGCCCGGCCACGCCGACGCTCCCGCCGCCGGCCCCGGCCCCGCCGAGAGCGCCGCAGCAGACGCCTAGCCCGGGAAAACCGGAGGTGTCGTTCCCGCCCCGCCCCCAGCTGCCCCGTCCCCGGTTCCCGTCAGCCACACCCGTCACTCCCGTACTTCATTGTCGGAGTTCCGGCCACTTCTCTGCCCGTTTCGGACCGGTTTGCCCGTGCGGAACTCCGACAAAGAGCCGGGGGCGACCGAGAGCGCTACCTCAAGGAGCCTTCAGGTGCCACAATGTCGCCCATGACGGCAGAAAGCCCGTTCGCGCGCATGCGGCGCCGGGATGTGTGGCGGCAGGTAATCGCCGAGCGCAGCAGCCTCTCGCTCGCCCGGTCGGCCGGGGCGGTCCTCGACCGGGCGTACTCGGCGGACCCTGCCGGAACCGGTTCCCTCGGCGACATCGAGCACGTCGTGCTGCTCATGCAGGAGAACCGTTCCTTCGACCACTACTTCGGGACGATGTCGGGGGTGCGGGGCTTCGACGACGCGTCGCCCGCCTTCCGGCAGCGGGGCTACGAGCCCGGTAAGGGGCCGTCCCCCGACGGATACCTGAACCCGTTCCGGCTGAACACGAAGAGTTCCAGGCTGGACGGCGAGGTCATCAACGACCCGACCCACAACTGGGGGCCGCAGCACCAGGCGTGGCACGACGGGGCCATGGACCAGTGGGTCAGCACCCACCTGAAGGCCGACGGGGAGGCCAACGGGCCGGTGGTCATGGGCTACTACACGCGCGAGGACATCCCCGTGCACCGGGCCCTGGCGGACGCGTTCACCATCTGCGACCACTATTTCTGCTCGGTGATAGGGCCCACCAATCCCAACCGGCTCTACTGGATGACCGGCACCATCGACCCCGACGGGCAGGCGGGCGGCCCGGTCCTGGAGACCGCGCTGAACCCGAAGGACGGCGTCTACACCTGGCGCACCTACCCCGAGCAACTCGAAGACGCCGGGGTGAGCTGGAAGATCTACCAGCACCAGGGGTTCATCGGCTTCATCGACCGGCCGTTCCTGTCCGGGATGATGCGGCAGTTCAAGGCCTTCAGCGACCACGAAGACTCGCGGCTGGCCGAGCGGGGGCTGCGCCCCGCGTTCCCGGACGACTTCGCCTCCGACGTCAAGAATGGCACCCTGCCCGCCGTGTCCTGGGTCATCCCGTCGCTGCTGTCCTGCGAGCACCCGGCGATGCCGTCGGCCGAGGGCGCCGTCGGGATCTTGCGCGTGCTCGACATCCTCACCTCTAACCGCGAGGTGTGGGAGAAGACCGCCCTGATCATCAGCTACGACGAGAACGGCGGGCTCTTCGATCACGTCCCGCCGCCTACTCCCCCGCCCGGCACCCCGGGCGAGTACCTCACCGCCCCGCTCGGCGAGGTGGCCGACTCCGAGGGCATCGCCGGGCCGATCGGGCTGGGCTTCCGCGTCCCGTGCCTGATCGTCTCGCCCTACAGCCGCGGCGGCCTGGTCGCCTCCGACATCTTCGACCACACCTCGCAGCTGAAGTTCCTGCATCGGCGCTTCGGCGTGGAGGTGCCGAACCTGTCCGCGTGGCGGCGGGAGGCGACCGGCGACCTGACCTCCGCCTTCGATTTCGCCCGCCCCGCGAGCGCCGCCCTGCCGCCGCTGCCGGACCCCGGATCGACGGGCCTGAAGGCACTCCTGAGGGGCAACATCAACCTGCTGCTCGCCACCCTCGACCGCGGCAAGCCCTACCCGGTGCCGCCAAACAGCATGCCGAGGCAAGAAAAGCTGCCCCAGCGCGGCAAGCCGAGCGGAGGGTGTGCGACACGTTCGTAGGCCTCCCACGTTTGGGCTGCTTAAGATGGGAGTCTGGTTGCAACAGTTACAACCAGGCGAAGGAGTACCCATGACCGAGCCGACGCTGCCGGAACTGGAG
>JAFMRC010000174.1 GCA_017354375.1 Nocardiopsaceae bacterium
CGCGCCGCGGCCAGGTCGGTGCCCGCCTGCCCCGCCAGCCAGGCGGCGGTGGTCTGGTAGCCGTCGGTGTCGTGGCAGCTGGCGGCGTCGAAGCGGGACACGAAGGCGTTCCACGCCGCGCCGTGCTTGGAGCCGATGGCCGTCAGCTCGCGGACGGTGTCGCCCAGCGCCGCCTCGGTGGTCTCGGCCAGCCCGGGCCCGAGGAGGTAGTCCGCCCCGGCGCGCATCAGCGCGAGCGCCTCGGCCGTGCTGGCCGGGATCCCGTCGCCGCCGGTGCACATCGCGGGCCACCCCCTTCCGCTATCCGCGCTCCGTCATCCGGAACGATCCGATGGTTCGATTATAGACTCGAATAGCACATCGAGCAATACAAATTTAATGATCATTAAGCCTAGTTAGTGCACTGGAAAGCTTTAACGGGAAATATCCGACATGAGGCGCAGGGGCGGATGACGGAGCGGTCGGGGCGCAGGCGAGCAGGCGGGCGATGGGAGAGCAGGCCGTCCGCCGGGGCGCAAGATAGGGTCGTGCCGGTGATCGAGACCAGCCTCGGACGGACCGCAGAGCCAGACGGCGGCCACGTCGAGTTCATTGTGCGAACTGACATGCCGGCCTATCAGGCCAGGCTGCCCAAGATGGGCTGGCAGCCCGCCGGCGAGCCCGGATCGTTCACCCGCCGCCTCGACGACGCGCCCGGCGTGGAAGCGATCTTCGGGCGCTTCACCCGGCACGTCGAGACCATGATCCGCCAGAGCGCCAGGCTGGAACCGCCCGACTGGGAAACGGGCCTCGCGGAACTGGCGGGCCGGGCCGAGGGCAGCGGGTTGCGCTGGTGGCTCTACGGCAGCGGCGCCCTGGCAGTACGGGGCCTGGCCATCGAGCCCGGCGACCTAGATGTGCACGTCAACGACGCGGCCCTGGCCGGACGGCTCATGGCAGACCTCCTGGTCGAGCCGGTCACCCGCATGCGAGGATGGATAGCCGACGCCGGCGGTCGCGCCTGGGCCGGGATACTCATCGAGTGGCTGACCGGCGCCCGCCCGACGGGAGCCACCCCGCCCCACGAACAGGAAGAAGCGACCGCCGACCACCTCGAACTGATCCCCTGGCGAGGCACGCGGATACCAGTTCCCAGCCTCGAGGTCCAGCTAGCGGTAGCCCAACGCCGGGGACTCGCCGACCGCGCCGCCCTGATCCGCCAGGCGATGCGTCCCTGAACCGGCCCGGCATAACCGACGGCATCAAGCATCCACTACCGCCTCATCTCAGCATCCGAGAATGACCAGGGCCGTGCCCGCAAGGCGGGCATTCCAGGCAGGTTCGGGGTCGCATTCGCAAAAGTCGCTGGGATGCGGCTTCGGCGCCGGGGTGTTGATGTAGTACTCTGTTGCGAATGCTAATTGCGCTAGCTGGGATTGCATATGCAAGAATGAATACACATGAAATTGCGCGGATATTTTCATGTCTCCCGTCCCGTGCTTCACAGAACGAGTCAAAAGAGTACCAGTTCACCAGTTCCCTGGCATGTGATAACTAAATATTTGTATGCTTTGGGATTCATCGCGTAGCTTGCAGGGAGACGGCTTGTGTTCTATGCCGGCGCGAGCCGTGAGTTGATCTTCCAGACGGGGCCTTCGCGATCATGGAATTCAAACTGCTGGGGCCAGTGGAGATAATAGGTGACACGGGGCAGCCGCTCACGCTGGCGCGCGCCAGGGAACGGTGCCTGCTCGCGGTGCTGCTGCTGAACGCGGGCCAGGCGCTATCTGCGGGAAAGCTCATCTCCTGCATACAGGACGACGACCAGGGCATGGCGGAGGCGACCTTCCGGACGTACCTCAGCCACGTGAAAGGCGTCGTGGACGCCATGGGCGGCCAGGCGCAACTGACGGCGCGTGAGGGCGGCTACCAGCTCCGGGTGCCGCCAGACTCCGTCGATGTCCACCGGTTCACCCGGCTACGGCACCAGGCCGATGCGGCGGCCCGCAGCGGGAACATCGACCAGGCCGTGGCACAGCTGTACGAGGCGGAGGCGCTGTGGCGCGGACCCGCGCTGACCGGCCTTGGCGGCCGGTGGGCGGAGGCGACGCGGGCCGGCCTGGAGGAAGAGCGCCGGGCCTGCGCCCTGAAGCGGATAGGCCTCGAACTCGACCTTGGCCACCACGCGGAGCTCCTGGGAGAGCTGCGCCGCCTGTCTGCGCAGTATCCTCACGACGAAACCTGTGCGAGATACGCGATGACGGCCCTGTACCGGTGCGGTCGGCAGGCGGACGCGCTCGACGTCTACCGTCAGGTGCGGGACCGCCTCATCGACGACCAGGGAATCGAGCCAGGGCCGGAGCTGGTCGCTCTGCACCAGCGGATCCTTGACCAGGATCCGCGGCTATCACGGCCGGATGCCCCGCGGAAGTCTCCGTCGGCGGACCACTCCCCGCGACTTCCGCTGCCAGCCACGGCGTTCGTGGGGCGGGCAGAAGAGATCCGGATGCTGACCGCCGTCGGCCCTGAAACCTCACGGGTAAGGATCATCTCCGGACTGCCCGGCGTCGGCAAGACCCGGCTCTCTCTCGAAGTCGCCAGCCGGATGCGGGACAGGTTTCCGGACGGGGCACTTTACCTGGAATTCCATGCCAATGACGGAACCCAGATACCGCTCGATACGGACGGCGCGCTGCGGCGCCTGCTGGAGATGGCCGGGGTACGCTCTTCTGCGCTGCCTCGCGGTACGGCAGAGATGACCGCGCTGTGGCAAGGGGAACTGGCTACCCGAAAGATGATCGTTGTCCTCGACGATGTGCCAGACGCCGCCTCCGTCGCGCCTCTCGTTCCACGAGACGGTTCCTGCTGCGTGTTCATCACCGCGAGGCAACGCCTGCACGGGATCGTAGGGGCATCCGAACTCGGACTAGACGTCCTGCCGGAGCAGGAGGCGATCACGCTCTTTGACCAGGTCGCGGGTCCGGGTAAGGGCGGCGACCCCGATGCCGCCGCCCAAGCCGTGCGGGCGTGCGGCCATCTGCCGCTCGCGATCGCCCTCACCGCGAGCAGGCTGCGAGGTGCCGGCCGCTCGACGACGCCTGAGGATCCGGTTGAGGGCGCCACGGAGTTCCGTATTTTCCCGGCGGAAACCAGCGAGATGGGAGAATCGCTGCTGTCGGTGCTGGACGCTTCCTTTCAAGCGCTGACCGCTGACGAGCAACGGATCTTCAGGTTTCTCGGAATGAACCCCTGCCCGTCCCTCACCGTCGGATCCGCGGCAGCTATCGCCGATATGCCCATGTCCGCGGCACAAACGATGATCGAGGCTCTTTACGATCGTCACTTCGTGGAGCACGCGGTGGGCGGCGGATTCAGGCTGCACGACCTGCTGAAAGATTACGCGGCCTTTCGCGCGAAACGGGATATTACCGGTAGCGACCGCCGTGACGCCGAGCGCCGTCTGCTCAGCTACTACTTGGACCATGCGGATCGCGCGGATCGTGATCTGTATCCACACCGGAAGCGGACGCCCTTGCAAGCCACATTTCCGCCTCCGCAGCGAACCGGTTATGATTCGCCCGTCAATTCCCGGGAATGGCTGGAATCTGAGTGGCGGAACGCGCTAACGGTGGCAGAGTACGCTGGGCGGCATGAATGGAAACGGCACTGCGCGGAGCTAGCCCATGTGCTGGCCGAGTTCCTTGATATACGAGGTTACTGGGACGAGGCGGCCGGTGCCCATTCTCACGCGCTGCGCGCCTGCCGCGACCTCGGCGACCAGTCCTGGACCGCACGGGCCCTGATAGACCTCAGCCGCGCATGCCAGCGAAAAGGGCTCCGGCAAGATGCGCTTGTACACGCCCAGGACGCCCTGGACTTTTACCGGTCCGTCGGTGACCGGCGCGGTGAGGCATCCGCAACCGGCTGGATGGGTCTTATCTACTACTATTCAGGGAAATTCCGGGAATCTCTGGCATATGGGCAGGATGCGCGGTCCCTGTACGCGCAGTATGGCGATCTGGCCGACGAGGCGAGAGTCATCTTTCACTGCGGAATCTCGTGCATGGAACTAGGGCGGCTGAGCGAGAGCCTGGCTCTTCTCCGGGAATCGCTGGCCATCTTCGAACGGTCAGGAAACGCGCATAGCCTAGCCAGGACGCTAAACAGTCTCGGCGAAGTCAGCCGGAGACAAGGATACCATAGGGAAGCACTCGAAAATTATCGCAGAGCGCTTTCGATATTTCGCGACATAGGTGCGCGTCACGAGAGCGCTACCGTTATGCAGAATATCGGGCAAGTCTATCTTTACAAAGGAGGCCCCGAACGGGCGCTGGCGGAATTCAGGTGCGCGCTGGCCGCGTTCCGCGAAATCGGGGATGTCCCCTGGCAGGCCCGCGCGCTGTGCGATTGCGGCGACGCCTACCTCTCGATGGACGATTACGAGCAGTGTCTCGTCTATTACCAGCAGGCCGCTTCGATAGCGGAACGGATTGGCGACCTGCACGTGCGGGTAGTGGCCTTCCGGGGCATAGCGGACGCGAACCGCGGATCCGACCGCCCTAAAGAGGCGATGCACCACTATCGGGAGGCCTTGAAACTCGTCCAGGAAATCGGAGACCCGTACCAGCATGCTACGATCCTGGATGGGATCGCGAAAACTATGCTCCGTACCGGAAAGGCCGACGCAGGGCGGATATATTTGCGCCAGGCGCTCGACCTGTATCAGGCTTCGGGAGCGGTGGAAGCGAAGTCTGCCGCGTTGCGTTTGCAAATGCTGGGAGACCCCAGAGCTACCATGGCCTGTTCCAGGCGTCCTGGAGCATACCCATAGCGATGCAGCCATACACCGCGACTGCTCCCATAGCGCAGAACGACATGACCAACCATCGATGGTAGCTCACTATCCGCCCCTCCATATCGGCCGAGCCTTCGACCATGTTGATCTTGCGATATGGAGGATAGTAACGCCATTTTCTGCGACATGCGTGTACTACTCAGAAGTAGCGGAAAAAAATATAGGTTACATTAAAGTCGTCCATGGTCGACCGTTAATGACTAATAATAAATGGCCTGCCGTCGAATCTGAAATCGCCCATTCATGCAATAACGTCGCCTTTTATGGCGGCGATGAGGTCAAATCGCCGAAAACAGGTTATTGCTGTCGATTCTTCTCAGGGTTGAAGGCCAGCCGCGCGAAATGCGCCGGTGCGGCAGCCGGGGAGGAGCCTGGGGGCGGGGAGGCGCCACGATCCGTTCGGGATGAACATGACCGGAACCCGCGCGGGACCGCCACGGCGCTGCCGGGCGGGTCGTGGTCGCCACGGTGGCGGGGGTCGCTCGCGTCGTGCTGGGGACCTGGCCGTGTCGGCGAGCTGGCGGTGCTCGGCCGACCGGTCAGGCGCTCCAGAGCTGGCCGGTGAGGAAGGCGCGGACGTCGTCGGTTTCCTGGTCGCTGACGCCGTGCGCGAGGTCCGGGTAGACGCGCTCGGTGAGGGACGAGTGGGTCGGCAGCCATTTGCTCGTCTGCTCGATCGCGTCCGCGGTGATCATGCGGTCCCGGCCGCCCCTTCCCCAGAAGACGGCCGGGCGCTCGGCGGTGAGCCGCTCGTCCGCCGGCTGCGGCGCGGCCGTGACCCAGCCGGAGAGCACGACCGTGGCCGCGACGCGCTCCGGGCGGGTCCGCAGCAGCTGGGTCGCCATCAGGCCGCCCTGGGAGAAGCCGACGGCGGCCACCTTGGAGTCAGGGGCGAGGCGGTCATCGATCCACCGCCAGACCGCGTCGGTCGCGCTGGCCGGATCCGCGTTGACGGCGAGGGCCGGGTCCGGGTCGCCGGACGGGAAGAGCGGGAACCAGGCGTAGGCGCCGGGGGCCATCTCGAGGGGAGCGCGCAGCGATGCCCACGGCGCGGCCAGCGCCAGCATCGGCCCCAGCGGGGCGAGATCCCGCTCGTTCGCGCCGTAGCCGTGAAGCAGGATCAGGGCCACGGGCGCGTTCGGCGTCCAGTCCGCGGATACCTCACCATGCAGGGATGCCGCGTCGTCGCTGCCTGCCATCGTCATTCCTCCCGGCTCCGGTGCGATCGGGTGCGACCGGTCCTGACCTCGTCGCGGTCGCCGCGCTCATGGTGCTTCGGTCTCATGGGTGCTTCAGGAACCTCAGGTAGAACGCCGCGAACACCAGGACGATCCCCACGTTCGCCGCCAATCGCGCCCAGAAGTAATGCCTGAAGAACAGGACGTCCACGCCGACCACGACGACTACCAGCGCGAGAACGTACAGCGCGACGGCTACCTGCCTTCCCATCGTCGCATTCTGGCATAGCCGCCACGAGTGATGACAGGGTCGGCGACGCGACGAGCCTGCCGGAGATGCGGGTGGACCTGGCCATGGTCACCTGCGTAAATGATAACAGCAACAAGCGGGCATCGCCGCGGCGGCCGGTGTCGGTAGGCTCGTGCTCGTGGCTGAGACTCCGCGCCTTCCCGGGCTGACATTATGAGTAAGAAGACACCATGGGTGTTCGTCGATTGCGAGGCACGTGGTACCAGCCCGGTGCATGGCGTGCTGACCGAGTTCGGCGCCGTTCACTACGACACCCGTGACACGTTCCACGGGCGCCTGTTCGACGCGACGCCGGACCCGGACAACCCGGCGATCAGCATCGTCGGCGAGCGCGTGGCGACCGATAGGGAGGTCGCCGAGAGCTTCGCGGCCTGGCTCACCGGGCACCTCGGCAACAGCCGGCCCGTCTTCGTGAGCGACAACCCCGCCTACGACTGGCAGTGGATAGCCGGCATGTTCGACCGGGCCGGAATGGACAACCCATTCGGGCACTCCGGCCGCCGCATCAGCGACTTCTGGGCGGGCCTCAACCGGAACTGGAGCGACACCCAGGGCTGGAAGCGGCTGCGGAAGACGGCCCATGACCACAATCCCGTCAACGACGCGATGGGGAACGTGGAGGCATTCGAGGAGATCCTGCGGATGGCGCGAGGAAGCCAGCGCTAGCGGGGAAGCCAGCGCTAGCGGGCCGCGTCCAGCCTCGCGCGCTGGTCCGCGGTCAGCTCCAGGTCCGCCGCGGCCAGGTTCTCGTCCAGCTGCGCCACCGAGGAGGCGCCGACCAGCGGGATGATCGGGGGCTGGCCGCCGATCAGCCAGGCCAGCACCACCTGGTTGACGGTCGCGCCGACGTCGGCGGCCACCTCCCGCAGCGCCGACAGCCGGGCGGGCGTGCCCGGATGGTCGTACTCGGCGAACTCGGGGGCATCCAGCTTGTCCCGGCGGGCGTAGCCTCCCTTCAGCAGCGGTGAGTAGGCGACCATCACCAGCCCCGGCTCGGCCCGCAGGTAGCTGAGCAAGTCGCCGCCCGCCGCGCTCTGGTTGCCGTCCGGGGAGAGCTGGCCCGGCAGGTCGGTGCGCGGTCGCAGGTAGCTGTGCTGGTACTGCAGGACTTCATAGCCGGGCAGCCCGGCCGCGGCGGCCAGGGCGCGGGCTCGTTCCACTCGCCAGGTCCAGTGGTTGCTCACCCCCAGCAGGCCCACGGTGCCCTCGGACACCAGGGCGGCGAAGCCCTCCACGGTCTCGGCCAGCGGCACCCTCGGATCCTCGATGTGCGCGTAGAGCAGGTCCAGCCTGGCCATGCCGAGACGGTCCCGGCTGCGTTCGGCGGACTCGCGGATCACCCTGGCCGACAGGCCCTCGGCGTTGTCGGTGTAGCTGGTGCCCGGGGCCAGCGGCCGGGCGCCGAGCTTGGTCGCGATCACGATCTCGTCGCCGATGCCGCGGCTGCGCCGCCAGCGGCCCAGTAGTTCCTCGCTCTCCCCGCCCTGGGTGCCGCCGATCCAGAACGCGTAGTTGTCGGCGGTGTCGATGAAGGTGCCGCCGGCCTGCGCGTACCGGTCCAGGATCGCGAACGAGGTGGCCTCGTCCGTGGTGGTGCCGAAGTGCATCGTGCCCAGGGCGAGCACGCTCACCTCGCGGCGGGTCTTCGGGTCCGTGCCAATCGTGCGGTATTTCATGTGAGTTCCTCTCCAACCGCGAGTCTGGGTGCTAGAGAGCGCTCTAGGTCAAGCACGTATCCTGATCGTCATGACGGAAGCAGCGGCGGCGGAAGCAGCGGCGGCGGAAGCGATGCCGGCGGAAACGGCGCCCACCGGGCGACTACGCATGAGCATCGGGGAAGTCGCCCGGCGCACCGGGCTGAGCGTGCACGCGCTGCGCTTCTACGAGCGCGAGGGGCTGCTCGCCAGCCCGGTCGAGCGCACCGCCGACGGCCGCCGCGCCTACCGCGAGCGGGACCTGGAATGGCTGGAGCTGTGCGTCAAGCTCCGCGCCTCCGGCATGCCCCTGGCCGCGATCCGTCGCTACGCCGAACTGGTCCGGGAGGGACCCGGAAACGAGAAGGAACGCCTCGACATCCTGCGCCAGCACCAGCAGCGCGTGACCGCCCAGATCGCCGCGCTCACCACGTGCCTGCAGATGATCACCTTCAAGGTAAACCTCTATCAAGACGGCCTTACCGCAGGCACCGGCATCGCAAGCACCGGCGACCCCATCGTGGAGGACTGCTTCAGGCCGGTACCCTCGCACTTATGGACGAATTCCGGGCGCGCCGCGTGGTCGATGGCCTGCGCGACCGTGGCGTCAACGCTCACCTGTACCGCGGGCCGGGCTCGTTCGGCGTGCGCGTGACGCTGACCGGCGGGCGCGAGGCCGAATGGGACACCGACGGCACGGCCGGGCTCGAGGCCCAGGTCATGAAGGACGGAATGCTCGTCGGCTTCGTGCCCACGATCGAGGGCTCGGAGGACTTCACCGAGGCCGAGGTCATCGACGCCATCGCCCGTACCGACTACGACCAGCCCGTCGCCCGCCAGCGCGCCACCGCGCCCGAGCTGCCCCCGCTAACCCGCGAGGGCGGCCTCTTCCGCCGCTTCCTCGACGGGTTCCGCTACCGGTAACGGCGGGCAGTGATAACAGCAACAAGCGGGGGCATCGCGGCGGGGCGGGTGCTGGTGACGGGGAGCGCGGGGCACCTGGGCGAGGCGCTGGTCCGGGTGCTGCGGGACCGCGGGCATGACGCGGTCGGCATCGACATCAGGGAATCCCCGTACACGACGGTGGCCGGGTCGGTCTCGGACCGGGACCTGGTGCGCGAGTGCGTGGCGGGCGCCGACGCGGTCCTGCACGCGGCAACGCTGCACAAGCCGCATGTCGGCACCCACGGCAAGCAGGCGTTCGTGGACACCAACGTCACCGGCACGCTGACCCTGCTGGAGGAATCCGCCGCGGCCGGGGTGGGCAGCTTCGTGTTCACGAGCACGACGAGCGCGTTCGGCCGGGCGCTGATCCCGGCCCCGGGGGAGCCCGCCGCGTGGATCACCGAGGACGTGACGCCGCGGCCGAAGAACATCTACGGGGTCACCAAGACCGCCGCCGAGGACCTGTGCGAGCTGGCCCACGCCGAGCACGGCCTGCCCGTCGTCGTGCTGCGGACCTCGCGGTTCTTCCCCGAACCCGATGACAACGACGAGGTGCGCGCCGCCTATCCCGACGAGTGCGTGAAGGCCAGCGAGTTCCTGTACCGCCGGGTCGACGTGGCGGACGTGGCGGACGCGCACCTGCTGGCGATGGAGCGGGCGGAGCGGATCGGGTTCGGGAAGTACATCGTCAGCGCCACTACCCCGTTCACGCCCGGTGACCTGGCCGCGCTGCGGGACGACGCGCCCGCGGTGGTCCGGCGGCTGTTCCCCGACTACGAGGCGGAGTATGCCAGCCGGGGCTGGCGGATGTTCCCGTCCATCGGCAGGGTTTACGTCAACGCCCGCGCCCGCGCCGACCTGGGCTGGTCGCCCCGGCATGACTTCCGGACCGTGCTCGACGCCCTCAAGGCCGGCGAGGATCCGCGCAGCCCGCTCGCCCGGGCCATCGGCGCGAAGGGCTACCACGACAAGCCGACCGGCGTCTACACCAGCTGACACCGGGCCGGGCGGGGTACACCCCCAAAACCCATCATTCCGCCGAACGGAGCCTCGCGCCTGCCCACCTCCCCGGCTCCTCGCCCCGTCACGCCAATGGCTACACGTGGCGTAATCCTCCCCGAATGCCTGGGACTATGGACCGGCATGCCGCCCAGTGGACCCTTCCCATGCCGGGCTTGAGCAACTCCGACAGCCTGGTGGGACTCGTCACGGTTACGGGCTGCCCTAGAACCTTGAGGTCGCTTGGGGGTTGCAGGATGTAGTTCGGTAGTTGATCTCCGGGTCCGTAAACCTTCTTGGGATCGGGCAAGACTTCTTCAAGAGATATGGGGTTAACTCCGGTCTCGATCCAGTTCCCGTGACTGATACTGAGACTCTCACCGTGCTTGCTGTACATGGCGACGCTCGTGCCGTCCGGCACCGTCGTCAGAGTGTTGTCTCCGGGGCCGATTCCGCCGTGGCCACTCAGGACGGCCTCGCCGTCGGACCGCCCCCCGACCAGCCTGTTCTTGATGGCATTGAGGTTCTCGAGTTTGGCCCTGAGGCCCTCGATTTCGGTCTGTCGGGCCGCGGCGCCGGGTTCGAGGCCGAGGGGGTCGATGTGGGCGCAGGGGTTGGGGACGTAGGCGTGGGGGTTGGGGGAAGCGGCGAGGCCGAGGGGGTCGGGGGTGAGGTAGGCGCCGGCGTGGGGGTCGTAGTAGCGCTGGTTGTTGTAGTGCAGGCCGGTCTCGGGGTCGTGGTACTGGCCGGGGAAGCGGAGGGGGGTGGAGGCGCCGTCGGCGCCCCATGTCGTGGTGCCCCACAGGGTGCGCTGCTGGTGGCCGGCGAGGGTGCCGTCGGGGGCCACGAGTTCCGATGGCGTGCCGGTGAGGTCGGTGATGATGGCGTGGAACTGCTCGTCGATGACCTGCTGGGGGGCGTCGCGGAGGGTGGTGCGGGTGGCCTGGGTGAGGGGGGTGAAGGTGCCGGGCCGGTAGTCCCAGGTGGTGACCCGTGACCGGCCGGGGCCGGGGCCGTGCTCGGCTTGTTCCGCGAGGGC
>JAFMRC010000413.1 GCA_017354375.1 Nocardiopsaceae bacterium
GTTCAGGAACGGCGTGCTGGTGGAGCGATCCGAAACGGACAATCAGGCAGGAAAAGCTGCCGAAGTCGAGGTCGCCGAAGCTGCCTAAAACTTCTTGATCCACAGGTCTTGACAATAACTCGCTCGAACGGGATTTGTCCAACAGGCTGCTGGACAATTTCCTCCTCGGTCCATGCCTCGGCGAACGCGCGCATGTACATGAGGTTCGCCCGGGAGAAACCGCCCAGGTCAGGGAATACCGCGCGCAGGTCATGAGCAAGGCGCTCGACGACCTTGTTAGCGGACGAGGACGTCGGTGATCGGGAGGGAGGAGTCGGCGGGGACGTCCAGCGGGGACGGGGGCAGCTCCGCCGCGACCATCGAGGCGCCGAGGGCGGCGACCATCGCGCCGTTGTCGGTGCACAGGCCGGGGCGCGGAACCCGTAGCCGGATGCCGGATGCCTCGCACCGGGCGGCGGCCATCGCGCGCAGCCGCGAGTTCGCGGCCACGCCGCCGCCGATCACCAGGTCCCCCACGCCGTTTCGCTTGCACGCGTCTACCGCCTTGCGGGTCAGCACGTCCGCGACCGCCTCCTGGAACGACGCGGCCACGTCCGCCACGGGCACGTCCTCGCCCGCGTCGCGCCGCGCCTCCGCCCAGCGGGCCACCGCCGTCTTCAGGCCGGCGAAGGAGAAGTCGAGCGTGCCGTCGTGGTACTTCGCGCGCGGGAACCTGATCGCCTCCGGATTCCCGTCGGCCGCCGCCTTGTCGATCGGCGGCCCGCCGGGGAACGGCAGGCCGAGCACCCGCGCCACCTTGTCGTAGGCCTCGCCTGCCGCGTCATCGATGGTCGCCCCCAGGGGCTTCACGATCCCGGTCACGTCCGGCACTTCCAGCAGCGACGAGTGGCCGCCGGATACCAGCAGCGCCACGCACGGCGACGGCAGCGGGCCGTGCTCAAGCTGGTCCACTGCCACGTGCGCGGCGAGGTGGTTCACCCCGTACAGCGGCTTGCCGAGCCCGTACGCGTATGCCTTCGCCGCCGCGACCCCCACCAGCAGGGCGCCCGCCAGGCCCGGGCCCGCGGTCACCGCGACCGCGTCGATCTCCGACGGCTTGACCCCCGCCCTGGCGAACGCGGCGTCGAGCACCGGGACCATCGCCTCCAGGTGCGCCCGGCTCGCCACCTCGGGCACCACGCCGCCGAACCGGGAGTGCTCGTCCATGCTGGTCGCCACGCTGTCGGCCAGCAGTTCGCGACCGCGGACCAGCCCGGCCCCGGTCTCGTCGCACGACGTTTCGATGCCCAGCACCAGCGGGCCGCTCATGAGGACACCTCGCTGGCGCTCGGAGTCCGCATTCGCGGACGCACTGTGCTTACTGATTCGCTCGCAAGCTCGCTCATGAGGACACCTCGCTGGCGCTCGGAGTCCGCATTCGCGGACGCACTGTGCTTACTGATTCGCTCGCAAGCTCGCTCATGAGGACACCTCGCTGGCGCTCGGAGTCCGCATTCGCGGACGCACTGTGCTTACTGATTCGCTCGCAAGCTCGCTCATGGCGGTCATCGCAAGTCCTTCCGCATCACGATCGCGTCCGTGCCGGACGGCTGGTAGTAGCCACGCCGGAGGCCGATCTCGGTGAAGCCGCGCCGCTGGTACAGGCCGCGGGCCCGGTCGTTGTCCGCTCGCACTTCGAGGAGCACCTCGTCGCAGCCGCGACGCCGTGCCTCCTCGGTCAGCGTGCCGAGCAGCAACGACCCGATTCCCCGCCCCCAGCGGTCCGGGCGGACCGCGATCGTCAGCACGTCCGCCTGCGCGTCGCCGGTCATGCCGGGCACGAACATCATCCCGGCATACCCGGCGAGCACCGGCCCGGCCGGGGGGTGCTCTTCCTCCGTCGCCACCAGGTACATGCGCGCGTCCGCCGGCTGTCCGAGCTCGCCGGCGAACATCTCCGGCGACCATGGATCGTCGGGGAACAACTCGCGCTCAAGCGCGAGCACGTCTGGCAGGTCGCCGGGGGTCATCGCGCGCAGCCGGGCGGGTTCCGCCGTCATCGGGTCCGTCACTACTGGCTGACCCGCTTAGGGGCGCCCGGCTCGCGGGCGTCGGGGCGCCGCAGGTAGAGCGGCTCCGGTGGCAGCAGCCGCGAGGAGTCCCCCGACGCGAGCGCGAAGGCTGCCATCCGGCACAGGGTCGTGGCGGCGGGGTAGGCCGGGCCGATGTCCCCGGGCAGCGAGGACGGGTACAGCCGCGCGCCCTCGCCGGCCACGGGCCGGCCGCGCCGGGGAACGTCGGCTGGCGCGTTCACCGCGGGGCCGTCCTCGCGGTTGCCTTCCGCATCGTAGGAGGCCCAGTACACCTCGCGGCGGCGCGCGTCGGTGGCGACAAGGAACCCGGTGCCGGGGGGCTCCACGTCGGCGGCGATCACGTCGAGGCTGCACAGGCCGTAGACGGGGATGCCCAGCGCGGCCCCGAGCACCCGGCCGGTGACGAGCCCCACCCGAAGGCCTGTGTACGGCCCGGGGCCGACTCCGGCCACGATGGCCGTCAGGTCCGTGCGCGTCGCGCCAGCGTCGGCGATCACCCTGGAGATCGCGGGCGCGAGCAGCTCCGCGTGCCGGCGCGCATCGACCGTGACGAGCTGGGCCAGCGGCCGCTCGCCGTCATGCAGGGCCACCGTCACGGCGGGCGTAGCGGTATCCAGTCCGAGGATCAGCACGACCTACGAGCGTAGCCGACCCCGCACCCGGCTGTAGACACAGGCCCCGACTCGATGTCACGCCACCCGCGTTCCGGACCAGCCCGCCGGGCGCGCTCAGCCGCCGCTGACCTTGCTGGTTACCTGCTGGGCGACCGTCTTCGCCTGCGACAGCAGCGAGGCCATGGAGACCGGGCCGTATTGCCTGGGGCCGTTGCTGTGGTCGATGCCGTCGAGCACTACCTGGATGACCACGTTGTGGTACCGCACGTAGACGGTCGCCACGTCCGTAGTGTTGCCGCTGGTGGTGAAGACCTGCGTGGCGGAGAACGCGCTCGAGCCGAGGTTCGGGATGGTGGCGACGGTGGCCGCGGGCTGCCCGCTGTGCGCCCCCGGCTTCTTCTTGGCGCTCTCGGCCTGGGAGTAGGCGTCCTCCGCGGCGAACGTGGCGCTGCCGTCCCCGGTCGCCAGGGTGCTCGGCGAGTACGCGTTGAGGTTCACCTCGAGCACCCGGTACGTCGGCGACTTGTCCAGCGTCCAGGTGCACTGGCTCTGCGCGCCGGTATTCGCCGGCGGGGCGGCCTCCCTCGTCTGGCCGGGCAGGTACTTGCCGAGGGTGCTGGACGGCACGGTGGCGCAGGCGTTCGGCACCTTCTGCAGCTCGCCCGGCAGGAAGGACGTGACCAGCGATCCAATGCCGGTGTTCGTCCCGCTGCTGCCTCCCCCGATCAGGAAGTACACGCCCACCGCGATGGCGATGGCGACCACGCCACCTCCGGCCATCAGCAGCCGCCAGCGACCGCGACGGTTCTCTGGATCCTCCTCCCCCCGTCGGCGCCAGCGCTCGGAGAAGGCTGCCATCGGGTCATCGGAATCCTCGTCGTCCCAGTCATCCGTGCGGCCGGCCGCGCGCCTCGCCGGATACTCCGGCGCCGCCTCCTGAGGCCCCGACCGCCCCGACTGGCCAGACCGCCCTGATCGCTCCGACGCCTCCGGGCGCTCATACTGCTCGTACTGCTCGTACTGCCCGTGCCGGGGCACCGCCCGCCCCGGCGCGTCTCGCGGTGACCGCGCGCCCGACGCAGGCGCGCTGTGCCGCCCGCGTGATTCGCGCGGCCTGATGGGCTGCAGGTCCGGGAACTCGCGTTCGGCCGGCGACCCCGCCTCGTACCCAGGCCAATCGCCCTCGCGTCCCGGCCAGTCGCCACCGGGACGAGCGCGGCGACCGCGCGGACGATCGGAACCTGACCCGTGCTGAGTCACCTGAGGCCTCCCGGGAAGGATCGGCGGTGCTGGGGAATCGTCACCTAAAGGCCTGCCTGCATGCCCGATATATCGCCTCTTACCGGGCATTCCCTCGGAGGTGCGGACCACCCGGTCGGGGGCGTTCCCAGGCGGCACGGCCTCCCCGGGGGACAAACCAGTACAGCCGTGACTATAGACGATTCCCGGCGCCCGCGGGTGTCAACTGGATGTCCTGCCAGCGCGGACCGGCTCCGGAAATGTGAACGGTGCGCGGAGCGTCGTCATCCTCGCCATCCGCCGTACCCTCGGTGTCCGCCGTACCCTCGGTGTCCGGAGCGCTGTCCGGATCGGCGTCCAGGGCGCTGTCCGGATTGGACGGCGACGTCCCGGGAGGCGGCAGGGTGATGGTGATCTCGAGGCGGTCCTCCGACAGGCCCTCGGCCTTCCCCTCGCCCCACTCCACGACCGTGACCGAGGCGGCCAGGTCGGTGTCCAGGTCGAGGTCGTCCAACTCCAGCGCGCTGCCCAGCCGGTACGCATCGGCGTGCACCAAGGCCGGCGC
>JAFMRC010000414.1 GCA_017354375.1 Nocardiopsaceae bacterium
TCCCCCTCGCCATCCCCGAAAACCGATACACCATGCCGGAAAGGTTCAGGACACCCGCAAACCGGACCACCCGCGACACGCCCGAAACACGCAAATAAATAAACGACGAGTCCCGGAGCGCGCTTATCCTCCACGCGAGCGTTCTCGCGGTCGGTCACGGTGACGGAGGAGGTCCTTGGGGGACTGGGGAGTCGCCACTATCCGTTCGGCAAAAAGGGGTGTGGCCGGCCACCCCGGATGGGATGACCGGCCACTCAGCGGTACCGGTTACTCGGAGCCGAAGGAGCGGATCTCGGTGAGCTCGGCCTCCGTGAGCTCGCGCGGGACCTCGTTCTTGGCGACCTTGGCGGTCTGCACCTGGTGCCGGATCTTCTCGACCACCTCGGGGTTGGCGAGAGTGGAGATGTCCCCGGTGTCGGCGAAGTTCGAGGTCGCGGCGATCACGCGGCGCATGATCTTGCCGGACCGGGTCTTCGGCATGTCCGGGACGATCCAGATGTTCTTCGGGCGGGCGATCTTGCCGATGTCGGTGACGATGGCGTCCCGCACCTTCGCCTCGACCTCGTCGGACGCGCTGATGCCCGGCTTGAGGGAGATGTACATCTCCACGACCCGGCCGCGAATATCGTCGATGACCGGGACCGCGGCGGCCTCGCCGACCTCGTTCACGGTCAGCGCCGCGGACTCCAGTTCCTTGGTGCCGAGCCGGTGGCCGGCCACGTTGATCACGTCGTCGACGCGGCCAAGGATCCGGAAGTAGCCGTCCTCGGATTGCATCGCCCCGTCGCCCGCGAAGTAGGGCCAGTCGTGCCAGTCGGTCGACTTGGGGTTCTTGTTGTACTTCGCGTAGTACGTTTCCACGAACCGCTCCGGCTGGCCCCAGATCGTCTGGAACACGCCCGGCCACGGGTTGCGGATCACGATGTTGCCGGCGCCATGCCCCTTGGGTACCTCGTTGCCGTCATCGTCGAGGATGGTCGCGTAGATGCCGAGGGCCATCGGGCCGCACGAGCCCGGCTTCATCGCGTGGACGCCGGGCAGCGTGGAGCCGAGGAACCCGCCGGTCTCGGTCTGCCACCAGGTGTCCACGATGGCGGCCTCGCCCTTGCCGACGTTCTGGTAGTACCAGCGCCACACCTCGGGCTCGATCGGCTCGCCCACCGTGGTCATGTGCTTGAAGTGGACGTTGTAGTCCCTGGGACCGTCGGGGCTGACCTTGCGGAGCATCCGGATCGCGGTGGGAGAGGTGTGGAAGATGTTCACGCCGAGCCGCTCGGCGATCCGCCACGGGCGGGCCGCGTCCGGGTAGTTCGGCGTGCCCTCGTACAGGACGCTGGTGGTGCCGAGCGCGAGCGGGCCGTACACGATGTAGGAGTGCCCGGTGATCCAGCCGATGTCGGCCATGCACCAGTAGGTGTCGTCCGGGTGGATGTCCTGGTAGTACTTGGACGTTCCGGCCACGTAGGACAGGTAGCCGCCGATGGAGTGCTGGCAGCCCTTCGGGCGGCCGGTGGTGCCGCTGGTGTACATCAGGAACAGCGGGTCGGTCGACTTCAGCGCCACCGGCTCCACGACCTCGCGCTTGTGATCGGCGAGCAGGTCGTCGACGAATACGTCGCGACCTTCGACCAGCGGGGTCTGGGCGGAGTACTTGCCGGGGTAGCGGCGGAAGATGAGGACCTTGTCGACCTGCTGGCCCTCCCTGGCCGCGGTCTCGACGGCCTCGTCGGCCTTGATCTTGTGGTCGACCAGCTCGCCGCTCCGGTAGTAGGCGTCCATCGTGACGAGGTAGTTGCTTCCGGAGTCCGCGATCCGGTGGCCCGCGGCGGCGCCGCTGAACCCGCCGAACACCTGCGAGTGGATGATCCCGAGGCGGGCCGCCGCCAGCATCGCGACCGGCAGTTCCGGAACCATCGGCATGTGGAACGTGATGCGGTCGCCGGCCTTCAGGCCCAGGCTCCGCAGGACGGCCGCGAATTCGTTGACCCGGACGTAGAGCTCGCGGTAGGTGATCGCCTCGTGCTTCTCGTTCTCGGGCTCGGGAACCCAGATCAGGGCCGCCTTGTTCGCCTTGTCGGCCAGGTGGCGGTCAACGCAGTTGTAGGAAGCGTTCAGCTCACCGCCGGTGAACCACTTCCAGAACGGCGCGTTCGAGGTGTCGAGGACGGTGTCCCACTTCTTGTACCAGGTCAGCAGGTTGGCGTACGCCTCGAAGCACTCTGGGTACTTGTCCTCGCTGAACTGCTCGAGGATAGCGGGGTCGGGGGCGTTGGCCTGCCCGATGAACTTGGGAGAGGGCTGGTAGTACTCCTCTTCCCGCCAGTGCACCGCGATGCCGGCGCCGGTTGCCTCCGCCGTCTCTTCGCTTACGTCTACTGGCTCGTCAGCCATCTGTATGGACCTCCGCATCCGTTCGCTGGGCAGCGTTTCCGTTTGTCACGCGCGTAGCACTCCAAACTTAACGCCCCACAGGGAACGCGGCCATGGAGATCCCTGCATGACGGCCACGGAGATCTATGTAGACAGGCCAGCGGCGGGTAACCGGCCTATCTAGTCGATCGCGATGGCCTGCGGCGGGCACACGGTCGCGCGCAGTGCCTGGCCGCGGACCTCGGGGAAAGCGTGGTCCATGCCAGTGATCCGCATGATCTTGAGCAGTGACGGGCGGGCGGCGGCCAGTTTTAGCTCACGGTCGGCCTGGCGGGCGTGGTCGGCCAGCCGGGCGAGCGTGCCGAGCCCCGCGGCGTCGCAGAATGTCAGGTCCGCCAGGTTCACCGTAACCGGCCCCCGCTGGCTGTCCATGATGTCGCGCAGGTAGGTGTAGGCCTGGCCCGCGGTCGCGATGTCGAGTTCGCCGCGGACCTTCACCATGGTGGTGCCGTCGGCGGTGCTGAAGTGCGCAAGCTCTAGCTGCATGGCCTGCGCGCAGTCGGTCATAGCCACGATAACCCCGTAGTCCCCGTCATCAGGCGCAACCCGGCCCCCAAGCCGCGGTACGCGCGAATCGTTAATTGTCCCCTCCCACATCTTAGTGAACGCTAGAGGCTCGGAAAACCTAGCTAGCATCATTCGTCACGTCTAGCCGTCCTGTGTCCTGCTGTCACTTTTGTTACGCATAGTATACAGGTAGTGACGCTCTAGTGATCACGTGCCTTGGGTTGCCTCCACGTACCTCCAGTGCAGGATGGCGATCCACGGGATCGTGAGCTCCCGTGCTCTATATAACGGCCGAAGCCCCGATTTAGTTTGCATTTTTCCGATATCATCACTTTCTAGATTTAAACGGGCACATATAGCGATGAGCGCGGGGTTTCCGTGCAGCCTGTGATCTTGGTCACTATCCTGTGCCCAGGATGGGGCAAACGTCGCGCGGACGGGACAGGGGTGAACAGGATGCGCCTCCGCGGCAGGGTGGCGATCGACCTTGGCACGGTCAGCACGCTCATCTGGGTCGAGGGCCGCGGGCTCGTGCTTGAGGAGCCGTCGGCGATCGCCATCGATTCCCGCAACGGCCGGGTCGCGGCTCTCGGCGGCAAGGCGGACGTGCTGGCGGACAAGGAGCCGCAGGGCATCAACGTCGTCCATCCGCTGTGCGACGGCGTGGTCGCCGACATGGAGGCCACGGTGGAGATGCTGTACGGCTTCCTGCGCAGGGTGATGCCGCGCGGGATGCTGCACTCGCGCGCGCTGATGTCCGTGCCCGCGGGCGCCACCTGGGTGGAGCGCCGCTCGCTGGCGGCGGTGCTCGGCGCGCGGCGCCCCCGGTACGACGTGACCCTGGTCGACGAGCCGGTCGCGGCCGCCGCGGGCGCGGGCTTCGACCTGAGCGCTGGCCGGGGCGGGTTCGTCGTGGACATCGGCGGCGGTACCAGCGAGATCGCCGCGGTGGCCGGCTGGCGGGTGGTGCGCGCGAAGAGCCTGCGGATGGCCGGCAATGCGATGGACGAGGCGATCATGGCCGCGGCGCGCGCCGAACTCGGCATGATCCTCAGCCCGCGCGCGGCCCGCCAGCTCAAGACCACGTTCGGGCTCAACGGCGGGACGGAGACGGCCGAGACGGTGGGCATCGACGCCGCCAGGCGGACGCCGAGGGTTGAGCAGGTTCCGGCCAGCTTGGTGGTGAACGCGCTGAAGCCCACGGTGACCGCGATCGCGCGAACGGTGCAGGAGATCCTGTCGGACGTCCCGTCCGGGCTGGCCGAGGACGTGGTGCGCGGGAAGATCAGGCTTTCCGGCGGCTGCGCCCTGCTGCCGGGCCTGGCCAGCGAGATTGAGGAGGCGGCGGGGGTCGGCGCGGTGGTGGCGGAAGACCCGTTGCGCTGCGTGGTGCGCGGCACGGCGATGCTGCTGAAGCACGACGGCGAGGACGGCGTCCCTGGGATCCGCCGGTAACTCAGTATCCGCCGGTAACCCAGGACCCCGATCTGCCGGTAACCCAGGAACCCCCGCCGGTGACTCCGCGAAACCCGGTGCCGC
>JAFMRC010000415.1 GCA_017354375.1 Nocardiopsaceae bacterium
GTCCGCCGCGGGCCTGCCGTGGTCCATCGTGGTCCGCGGCGCCGTTGGCCCGGCGACGCGGCGGCTGGCCGCGGCCTGCGGCAGGACGCGGGCCGAGGCCGTCCCGCTGATGACGTGGGACGTGGAGCTGCCGCCCGCGCAAGCCGGCGATATTCCGCGGGGCGCGACGGTGCGCCCCGTTCCCGGCACGGAGGCAGGCACGTTCGCCGCCGCTCTCGCCGCCGGGTTCGGGATTCCGGACGACCTCGCTCAACGTCATCGCCGGCGATTACGTGGGACTGTTCAACGGCTCGGTACCACCCCGCCACCGGGGCAACGGGTACTACCGGGCGCTGGTGGTGGCCCGCCTGCGGGACGCGGTGGCCGCGGGCGCCCGCCGGGCTCTCACGCAGAACACGCCGATGTCACAGCCCCTGTATGAGTCGCTCGGCTTCCGGGCGGAGGAGACCTGGACCTACCTGTCCGCGTGATGCCGATCGGGGTGGAACAGCCGCATGTGGCGCACCCGGCCCCGGTCGAGCTGGAGAAGCCAGCAGGCCTGAGGGGGACAGCCCGGGATCCCCTCGGGGCTGAGGACATCGATCTCCCAGACAAGCAGGTCGCGGCCGGCGACCGCGGTGATCAGGCGCAGGCCTCGGTGAAACCGCTCGCGTCATCGGGAAAGGTGTCCCGGGTAGCGATCAGTTCCCGGGCCAGGATGCCGCGGGCCTGGCTCAGCCGACTGCGCACGGTGCCCACGGGAATGCCGCAGGCCGAGGCGATGTGCTCATAGGAGCGCACTCCGGTGAAGTAGCGCAGCAGGGTTACCGCCTGCAGCGGCGGTGAGAGCCGGCGGACGGCATGCCAGACCCAGTCCCGCGTGGCACCCTGGTCAAAGGCCTGGAACGCGTCGGCGCCCGGCGAAGCATCCGGCAGCTCATCGATCCGTTCCGCGGGGGCCGGTCCCGGGGAGCGAAGCCGCATCCGGCATTCATTGCGGACGACAGCGCGCAGCCAGGGTCCCGCGGACGCGGGATCGCGGAGATCATCGGCGAGACGGCGCACGGCGGTCAGCATGGCGTCCTGCACGGCGTCCTCGGCATCGACGGGGTCGCGCAGCACACCGAGCGCAACCGCGAACATGCTGGCGTAGTACCGGCCCAGCAACGCTCCCAGGCTAGCGGCGTCTCCCTTCCGGACATGCCGGACTAGCTCTTCGTCCGGCACCCCGGTGCCCGCCCGCGGCGGTGTGCCCATTGTCGAACGCACGTATTCATCATGACACGGCGTGCGCGATCGGCTGGTAACGCATGGAGCGGGGGCAGTCGCCGCGATCCGTTCGGAAAAGGATTGAACTTTTCTGGCTTGGGCCGCATCACGTCGGCGGGGGAATCGCGACAGAACGGAGAACCACGCTATGACCGCCACCTCTACCTTCGTCCTCGTGCCCGGCGCCGGGCACGGCGGCTGGCAATGGGGGCTGCGGCTATCGGACGCCACGGCCTGCGTCGTGCGGGCCGTGCTCGACCGGGACCTGGCCGGTGTCACCCTGGTGGCGCACAGCTGGGGCGGCTACCCCGTCACCGCCGCCGCGCACCAGCTCGCGCACCGGGTATCCAAGGTGATCTTCTACAGCGCGCTCGTCCCATCCCGGGGTGTCCCGCTGGCCGATGAGGACCCGGCCTACGCGCGCATGATCCGCGACGGCATCGCCGCCACCCCGGACGGGACGACGGCCATCACCCGGGAGCAGGCCGCCCTGCTTATCCCCGGCGCGCCCGGCTCCACCCGCGACCTGCTGTTCGAGCTGCTCGAGCCCACCCCGGGCCGCTACTACACCGACGCCCTCGACCTGCCCGACCTCACCACCCTCGGCATCGACCTGGCCTACCTGCTCAGCGAGGACGATCAGGTCCTCGCCCGCCCCGGTGCCGAGTTCGCGGCCCGGCTCGGCCTGACCCCGGTGATGCTCCCCGGAGGCCACGACGCCATGCTCAGCCATCCCGACGCCATCGCCAAGGCGATCATGCACGCGTAACCCTGGGAGGTGGCGGGGATTCGCCGGAACCCCGCCGGGGTAAGTCATGGCAACAACGGCCGGGCATGTCGGGGGGCGTGCATGACGCTTGCGGTCCGGGGGGTCTCCTGGGTTTTCGCGTACCTGGGCGTCGTCATAGCGCCGCTGGTATTCGCCGCCATTGGCGCCGGCGAACCGCATCACGGGTTCTGGACGAACTTCTCGGTCGCGCTCGCCTTCACGGGGCTGGCGATGATGGGGCTGGAGTTCGCGCTGGTGGCCCGCTTCAGATCGGTCGCCGCGCCGTTCGGCCAGGACGGGCTGCTGCAGTTCCACCGGCAGATCGGCCTGGCGGGGCTGGCGTTCGTGGGTGTCCATGTCGCGATTTCCACCAGGTGGCATGCCGTCCCGACCAGCGCCGCCCTCCGGGCACCCGCGCTGGTCTGGTTCGGCGTGGCGGCCGCGGCCGCGGTGGTCGTGCTCGTGGTCACGTCGGTCTGGCGGCGATGGCTGCGGCTGTCCTACGAACTATGGCACGTCGCCCACACCGTGCTGGCCGTCGTCGCGGTGGCCTGCGCGCTCGTCCACGTGTACCTCATCAACGAGCACCCGGGCCTCGCGTCGTACGTGGGCACGCTGTGGAAGCAGCTGCTCTGGGGCCTCATGTCGGCCGCGTTCATCTCGCTGCTCGGCTGGGTGCGGGTGATCAGGCCGCTCGCCCGGCGCGGCCGTCCCTGGCGCCTTGAGCGCGTCGGCCGCGAGCGCGGCCAGACGACAACGCTGGTGCTGACTCCCCCGCCAGGCGAGCCGTTCCGGTTTGACCCTGGCCAGTTCGCCTGGTTCACGTTCGGCCGCTCGCCCTTCTCGCTCACCCCGCACCCGTTCTCGTTCTCCTCCAGCGCCGAGCGAAACGAGGTCGAGATCGCCGTCAGGGCACTCGGCGACTTCACGTCGCGGATCGGTGAGCTCGCCCCGGGCACGAAGGTCTACGTGGACGGCCCGCACGGCGTCTTCTCCATAGACGCCGACGAGGGACCGGGCTTCTGCTTCATCGCCGGGGGCGTGGGGATCACGGGACTGCTCAGCATGCTGCGCACGATGGCCGACCGCGCGGACGTCCGTCCGGCGATCCTCATCTACGCCAACCGCGACTGGGAGAACGCGGCATTCCGCGACGAGCTCGGGCGGCTCCAGGAGCGGATGACCCTTTCCGTGGTCCACGTGCTGGAACGGCCACCCGCGAACTGGCCGGGCGAGGCCGGCTACGTGACCAGGGATATCCTGTCCCGGCATCTTCCCCCCGGCTACCGGCGCTTGCAGTTCTTCATCTGCGGGCCAGCCCCGATGATGGACGCGGCGCAAAACGCGCTGCTCGATCTGGGCGTACCGGGCGAGCGCGTGCACACCGAGCGCTTCACCATGGTGTAGGAGATACCCGTGCGGCACGTTCAGATGACCCGGCTCGTATGGATCACCGTCGTCCTGCTGATCCTCGCCTGCCTCATATTCGCCGCCGCCCGAAGCTGACGCCCGAAGCTGACGCCCCGAACCGGCGCCCCACCCAACGTAGTAATAGGACGTAGCCGGGAGGCCCCCGAACGCACAGGGGTTCAGCTTGTGCAAGGGACGTCCTCCTGGTGCGGTAGTACGGGCTTGGTGTCCCAAGCGCATCCAGAGAGGACGTCCTGTGAGCAAGGGTAGCGGTATTTCCCGGTCGGACCGGCGGCGGAACGCGCGGAAGGAGCGCCTGCGGGGGCTGCTGCCCCGTGACGGGGCGGTGCTGGGCATCGACCTGGGCGATGCGAAGCAGGCGCTGGCGCTGGTCGATCATGACATGCGGGTGCTGTGGCGCAGGACCGCCCGGTGCGGGGCGCACGAGCTGGGCGGTCCCATCGGGGACGCGATCGGGGCTGCCGCGGCGGCGGGGATCGGCCGGGTGACGGTGGCATGCGAGCCGACCGGGCCGCGGTGGATGCAGGTCCAGCGCCTGTGCCGGCTGGCCGGGGTGCCGCTGGTGTGCGTGCAGCCGCTGGTGTCGCACATCGCCCGGGAGCAGGAGGACTACACCGGCCACAAGCGGGACGAGCCGGACGCGGTGCTGATCGCGCGGCTGTCCGCGGAGCTGCACTGCTACGTTCCCGAGGAGCTGGACGAGTCGTGGGCGGCCCTGCGGCACCTGGGGCGGCGCCGGGAGCAGCTGGTGGCCGCGGCCACGGCGGCGGTGCAGCGGATCCGGGACTTCCTGCCGGTCGCGTGGCCGTCGGCGACGGGCGCCGCGGGCGACCCGTTCGGGTCCCGGACGTGGCTGGCCGCGCTCGAGGTCTCGGTGTGCTGCCAGGGCGCGGACCCGGCCCGGCTGGCCGCCATGGGCGAGGCCGGGTTCATCGCCCTGGTCAGGGACGCGGGCCGGGACTGGGGCCTGGCCCGGCCCGCGCTGCGCATCGCCCGCCGGGTGCTGGCGCTGGCCGATGACCCC
>JAFMRC010000416.1 GCA_017354375.1 Nocardiopsaceae bacterium
GCCCGAGCCAGGCGGCGGCCCGGTCCCGCAGCTGCCAGGCGGCCCGCCACGCCGCGCGGGCGCCGGGCAGGGACAAGAACCACTCGTCGATCGAGTAGGGCTCCACGTCGGGGGTGATCCCGGTGGCGATCGCGCCAAGCCGGGCCGAGGCGTCGGCGTACAGCTCAAAGTTCGCCGACCGGACGGCCAGGCCGGGCAGGCGGCGGACCTGGAACCAGGGCTGCCCCATGGCGACGCCCATCGCCTTCGCCTCCCCGGACCTGGCGATCACGCAGCCGTCGTTATTGGACAGCACGACCAGCGGCCGTTCCCGCAGCCCCGGGGCGAACACCCGCTCGACCGAGCAGTACATGGCATCCACGTCCGCCAGCACGAGCGTCCTGGCCTGCCCAGGCGTGCTGACCTGCTCAGGGGCGCTGACCCGCTCGGGTGCGCCGGCCCGCTCGGGTGCGCCGGCCCGCTCAGACATGCCGGATCACCACCGTGACCACGCCCCACGGCTCCGCCGCGCCGGGGCCGACGGGGACTTCCGGGCACCCTGGGCCGGCGGCCTCCAGCCGGGGCCGGGGGCGCAGCCGCAGCCGCCGGGCCAGCAGCTCCCCGTCACAGGACGCGACGACCAGGCTTCCGTCCCGCGGGGCCAGCGACCGGTCCACCAGCAGCTCGTCGCCCGCGCCGATCCCCTCGGCGGGCAGCGGCACCCCGGCCCGCATCACGAACACGGCGGGGCCGAGCAGCTCCCTGTCCAGGGACACCGGACCCGCGTAATCCTCGGCCGGCGACGGGAACCCCGTCGTCTCGCCCCTGCTGACCAGCGGATACTCGCTCACCCGGCCATGATCGAACCTGTATTCGCATAAGTCAAATCCCGACCCACCCGCCACAAGCGCGGGGAACGGGAGCAGGCGCCACTATCCGTTCGGGATCCAGATTTATGGTCTTTCTGGTTCCTGCTTCCGTTCGCGTGACGTGGTCGCAGCCGGTCGCCCGCAGCGGGACCGGCCGGCAGCGGGAACCGCGATGGTCTCGCCGCCGCTGCCGGATCGTGTACATAACGCGACCATCGGTGTCGCCAGGGTGTACGCGCTGGTATCGCTGCGTACCCCCGCGGGGGTGTCGATGGCGCCGATGCTGTCGCTTGAAGATCGCCGGATGCTAGCTTTCCTGCTAGCATTTGCTAGATCTCCGAGAGAACCCGGGCGTGGAGTCAGGGGGTGGCGGGGTCCGTGTCGGGATCGGCGAGGCCGACCTCGGCGTGGGCCTTCTTGATGATCGCCGTGACCTCCTCCGGGGTGTCCGCCACCGTGATCAGGTCCAGCTCCCCGGGGTAGACCTTGCCCTCTGCCAGCACTCTTCCCTTGATCCAGTCCAGCAGGCCGCCCCAGTAGCCGGAGCCGACCAGGACGATCGGGAACCGGGTGATCTTGCCGGTGGCGACCAGGGTGAGGGCCTCGAACAGCTCGTCCAGGGTTCCGTAGCCGCCGGGCAGCACGACGAACGCCTGGCTGTACTTGACGAACACGGTCTTCCGGACGAATACGCATACAAGCGTAGAGTGGAGAGTACCTAGTAGCATATATTACCTGGTCAGGCTAAAATTCTTGCTAGTCAGTGGAGCGAAGTGAAGTCCGCTGGATGATCTTGTTTCTAGCATTTCCACTAGCGCCACTAGCGCTGAAACCGGGGGCGGGATGGCTTACACCCAGGCGCGGAAGTCCAAGACCATGGGCACGCGATACGCCGGGTACTACCTGGACGTCGACGGCAGGCCGAAGGTCGCAGGAACCTTCGATACCAGCGAGGAAGCGCTGGAGGTCGCCACCAAGCAGGAGAAGCACGTCCGCGGCGGGAAGACGGGCACGCCTCCTGCGGAGAAGGCGACGATGACGATCGAGGAGTTCGCCAAGACCCGGTTCCTCCCGCGCCATGACATCACCCCGAAGGCGAAGCAGACCTACAAGTCCCATTTGAAGAACCACATCTACCCCTACCTGGGGCGCGACCGGATCGCCGAGATTCCCCGCGAGGTGCTGTATGACCACCTGATGGTCACGCTGCCCGAGGCAGGGGCGACCTTGAACGTCCGCCGGGCTGTCCGTACCGTGCTGTCCGTCATGCTGCAGATGGCCATGGACGAGAACTACCGTGATGACAACCCGGCCACGACCATCGAACTGAAGCAGCCCCCGAAGAAGTCCATCCTGGTAGCCACCCATGACCAGTGGAACCGGTTCGAGCAGGCGCTCCCCTTCCCGGCCGCCAAGGTGTACGCACGGCTGAACGTGACCACGTGGGCCCGCCAGTGCGAGATGCGCACGTTCCGACCCTGCGACTTCGAGTTCGGGTCCGGCAGCAAAGCCACGATGATCAACATCACGCGATCCGCTTCGTACGTGACGGCCGACAACCATCCCGACGGCCACGCCGGATGGGTCGTCCAGCCCAACCCCAAGAACGGCGACTGGCGGCGATTCGCGATCTCGGCGTCGATGGCGGACATGGTCCGCGAGCACATCGGGGAACACCAGATCGGCAACGAGGACCTGCTGTTCCCCCAGTGGATGTTCGCCTACCGTCAGCCGAGCACGGGCAAGACCCTCATCGAGGGCGAGACGATGCCCCCGCCGGTCGTCAGCGCCTCCGGAAAGGCATACGAGCACGGGACGATGGGGGCCCGGTTCACCATGCACTGCCACTGCGTCCACTGCAAGGCCTACGCGGCCTGGTACGCGCGAGAGCGCAGGGCGAAGGCCCGCGCGGCAAATCCCGAGAAGTCCGCCAGGGCCAGCGTCTGGCGCCAGGACGGATCGGAATTCCTCTCCGTGGACGTGTGGGGCCGCATCTGGCGCAACGCCTGCGACGAATCTGGGCTTCCCTCTGCGTTCACTCCTTATAACGCCCGCCACACCGGCATCTCCTGGGCCATCGACAAGGGCCAGGATCTGGGCAAGGTGCGTCAACGGGCCGGCCACGGAAGCCTTGAAGTCACGTCCCGGTACGTGGCCATCCTCGACGAGGAGGACACGACTCTCGCCGACAGCCTCGAGGACATCTTCCAGCTGTCTCCCGACCTCGCCGGGTGAACGGGTGCGCGGGTGAGCGGGTGAACGCCGTCGGGATTCAGGTGCTCATCTGCCCCTGGAACGCCCGGCCAGGTAGGCGGCTATGGCGGAGGGCTGGAAGCGGAGCTGCCTTCCCAGCTTGACCACCTCGATCTGCCCTGACTCGACGGTGTCGTAAAGCCAGCTCTTCTTGACCTTGAGCAGGGCGCACACGTCATCGGCGGTGAGCAGGTCGAGGTTCCATCGCATGTCCTGGTCCTGCCCTGGGCGCATGGGAGCGCTGGGCGAGTCCGCGGGCTCCGCGCTCATGCGGTACTCACCTGGGCAGCGGCCCGCCCGGCGGCGAGTCCCGGCTCGAACAGCTGGGTGCTAGTGGTCGCGACGATTGTCCGCATGCGTGGCTCCCTTCGGCCTTGGGCGGGGGAGCTTCCATGGCTAGACAAGCCGCCCACCTCATGAGGTGAGATGAACGAGCTACAGTTCATTTAAACCCACGCGAAGTGCCTGGGCAAGCGAATACGCCGCGGCACGCTGGACCCCCCGGTGTGACTGTGACCGTTAGTTGGCCCTTTTGGATCGCTAGTTGGCCCCCTGGCCGCGATTGCCGGTTTCCGTGGAGGCTGGACGCGCGGGCATCGCGGCGGGACGGGCTCGATCCCCGCAAGCCCGGGGTCTCGGGGGTGATCGTCAGGGGCGTTCGACCCTCTTGCCGCCGGGCTAGCAGTCCGGGGGCTGCGTCTGGCCGGCGCCGGGCTTGCGGGCGCGGGCGAAGACGGCGCCGAAGCTGGCGGTGATGCAGCCGTCGGCCTGCAACTGCTCCAGGGCCGCGAACAGCCTGGTGCGGAACTCACCGGCCAGCGCCGGGCCCAGCGAGTAGACGTAGCCCCGGTAGCCGTGGGACATCATGTGGTCCCAGTAGTGCTGCGGGTCGCGGAAGTCGAAGGAGCGCTGGACCGAGCGCTCTTCGACGGCGGTGAAGCCGGCGTCCGCGCAGATCTCGGGGAGCGGGCGCGGCGGCGGGGTGGAAATCCCGGGGGTCCGCTCCGGGCTGGCGCGTTCCCCGAAGTCCCGTACCAGTTCGTCGAAGTCCCAGCGGCTATCCGGCTTCCCCGGTCCCGGCGTGGAGAACGCAAGCAGGCCGCCAGGGCGGAGCACCCGGTGGGCCTCGGCAATGACCTGCTGGGGATCGTCGACGATGTGAAAGGCGAACCCGCAGGTCACGGCGGCGAAGGAGGCATCGGGGAAGGCGAGGTGGTGTGCGTCCATCTCCCGGGTCTCGATCTGCGGCACGTCACCGAAGTCGCGGGCCAGGGCGCGGAGCATGTTCGGCGAGCCGTCGATGGCGAGGACCGCGCCGCGCGGGCCTACCGCCTGGGCCGCGGGGCCGGTGACCGCGCCGCGCCCGGC
>JAFMRC010000175.1 GCA_017354375.1 Nocardiopsaceae bacterium
GCCACGCCCAGGTCCACCGGCCGGCGGGCGCCGAGCGCGGCCGGGTCGTCGTCCACCTGCGCCACCCTCGCGCCGGGGCCGATCAGATGACCGTGCCGGGTCGTCCACGCGGTCAGCGAGCAGCCCCACGCGACGACCAGGTCGGCGCCCGCGATCAGTTCGGCCGCCACCGGGGTCGCGAAGCCCCCGCTGACGTCCAGGCCGAACGGCTCCCCCTTGAACAGCCCGCGGGAGACGGCGGAGGTGGCGACAAGCGCCCCGATCCGTTCGGACACATGGGTGAGGTCCCGGGCCGCGCGCCGGGCGCCGCGCCCCGCGATGAACACCGGCCGGGCCGCCGCGGTCAGGGCATCGGCCAGCGCGGACACCGCGTCCGGGCCTGGTGCGGCGGGTGCGGCGGGCTGCGTGGCGCGGCCTTCCATCATGCCGAACGGGTCTTCGCTGACTGCCTCCGCTTGCACCTCCAGTGGCAGTCCCACCAGGACGGTCCGCCGGCCCGTTACCGCCGTGTCCCAGGCCCTGGCCAGGTCGGCGGGGGCGGTGGCCGCGGACCGGATCCGGACGTGGACCGCGCCGACGCCCTCGGCCAGGGCGCGCTGATCGACGTGGAAGTTCGACCGGGGGTCGGCGACCTCGGGGGCCAGGACCAGCAGCGGGGTGCGGCTCTTGGCGGCCTCGGCGATGCCGGTCATCGCGTTGGTCAGGCCGGGTCCCTGGTGGACCGTGACCACGCCGGGCTCGCCGGTGACCCGGGCGTGCGCGTCGGCCATCACGGTGGCGGCCAGCTCGTGCCGGGCGGCGACGAACCGGGCGCCGGCCTCGGTGAGGGCGTTGGCGACGTGGAAGTTGCCGCTGCCCACCAGGCCGAAGGCCGTGCGGACCCCGGCGCCGGCGAGTGCCCTCCCGATCGCGTGCGCGACCGTTTCCGTCACGCGGCGACCAGGGCGAGCACCCGGGCCGGGGAACCGGAGCCGGTGACGATCGGCAGCGGCGCGGCGATCACCAGCGCGCCGGTTACCGGGAGCTTGTCGAGGTTGCGGAGCTGGGTCAGGCCGTACTTGCCCGCGCCGAGCACCGCCTCGTGGCAGGGGAACGGCGGCGTGAAGCCGGGGGCCTGGCCCGCGTCGGTGCCCACGGTCTCCACGCCGAACCCGAGCAGCCCCGTGCCCGCGAGGTACCGGGCCGCCTCCGGGGTCACGCCCGGCGTGTGGGAGCCCCGGTCGTCGGCGTTGGCGAACGCTGCCGGGTCGTCCCCGCGGGCGCTCCAGCCGGTGCGGAACAGCAGCCAGCCTTTATCGGGAAGCTCTCCGTTTTCCTCCTGCCATTTCTCCAGGTCGGGAACGTCGAGCAGGTAATCGGGGTTCTTCGCGGCCTCGGCGGCCTTGTCGATGACGGCGGCCGGGCCGATCAGGCGCCGCGGCGGGATGCTGGCGACGTCTTCTTTGCCTCTCCCCGTCACCCAGTGGTTCGGGGCGTCCAGGTGGGTACCGGTGTGCTCGCCGGTGCGGATGTTGTTCCAGTACCAGGCGGGACCGCGGTCGTCGTACCGGCTGATCTCCTCCAGCCGGAACGGCTGCGTCTGGCCGAATTCGGGCGGCAGCTGGAGGATCGGCGTATCGGCGTGCAGCGGGGAGGTGAGGTCGATGACCTGGATGCCTCCGCTGGCGATCCGCGCCGCCAGCGCCGTGAGCTCGGTGGGATCCGCCATGACGGCGACCGTAGCGGGCTCGGGTGACGCCGTCAATGACCGGCCGACCTCACCCCGGATCCCAGCCGCCGGCGTGGCCCCGCCCGCAGCCCCCTCGGCTGCGCCGTCGAGGGGCGATTGCCTGTTGCTTTACGGGTATCGGTTGGGGGATTATGAGCGCAATGGTACCTATTTGAAGGGAGATGCCGATGAACGCAGCCCAGACTCTGGAGCCGCGTGTGGCGGGCACGGAGACCGTCGAGCCCGTCGCCGACTTCGGCGGCACGGTTTCCGAGTTGCACGAGCGCACGCGTTGCGCGGCGTCGGAAGTGTGCGGAAACACGGCCACGACCGCCTGCATCAACACGCAGTAGACGGCCCGCGCGATGCGCATCACCTCGCCCGGCCGGCTGGACGACGGCGGCGCCGAACGCGTCGAGCGCATCGTGCGGGAACGCGTGGCCGGCGACGCCACGGTAGAGGCGGGGCCGGTCTGGCTCACTGTGGTACCGGCCGGCTCCGTCGTCGCCGAGCACGGGTGGAAGCTGCACATATCGTCGCGGGCCCCGACGTTCCCCGGCCTCCTCGAGGTGGTGCTGCCCGCCCTCCTCGCCGAAGGCTGCGTGTTCAAGCTCGCCCGTTCCCCGGAGGTTCTCCGCAAGCTGAACGACGGGGCGACGTCCCCGGCGACGGTCGGCAAGGCGCTGACGGTCTACCCGGATCAGTCACGGGTCCGAGACCTGGGCCTGCGCCTGGCGGAGTTGCTGAGCGGACGCCAGGGACCGCGGGTGCTCAGCGACCGGCGCGTCTCGCCGTCCGCGCCGGTCTACTACCGTTACGGGCCGTTCACCGGCGCCTGGCGCTCGACGCCCCGGGGAGGGCTGGTCACGCGGATCGCCGGCCCCGACGGCACGCTGTTCGATGGCATAGCGACGCTGAACTACCGGCAGCCCCCGTGGGCGGCCGACCCGTTCACCGGCGACGGGCCTGCGGCCGGTGACGGGTCGCCGGTCGGCGACGGGCCGGGAGCGACGGTCATCGGCGACCACTTCCGCATCGTCGAGGGGGTGTCCGAATCCGCCCGCGGCAACGTGTTCCGCGCCGTGGACGAGCGGGGTAACTCCGTGGTGATCATCAAGCAGGCCCGGGCGCTGGTCGACGAGCAGCACGGCTGGGACGCGCGGTCGCGGCTGCGGAACGAGCGCCGGGCACTTCAGGCGCTGGCCGGGACCCGTGGCGTACCGCGGTTCATCGATCATTTCCGCCACGGCGACGACGAATTCCTGGTGACCAGCGATTGCGGGGACTCCTCCCTGGCGCAGGACGTCTGGCGCAACGGCCCGTATCCTCTCCGGGATCCCGGCGGGCAGGATCCCGGCGAGCCCCGCGACCTGGCCCGGCTCGCGGAGAACCTGGCCCGCATCGTCGCCGGCGTGCACCGGCGCGGCGTGGTCGCCCGTGACATATCGCCGAAGAACGTGGTGATCGACGGCAACGGGGTCAGCCTCGTCGACTTCGGCCACGCGAGCTGCGACGGCGACCATGTCATCGGCGGAACCCCCGGTTACGCCCCGGCGCGCCAGATGAGCGGCGAGCCGCCCGTCCCCGCCGACGACCTGCACGCGCTGGGCATGACGCTGCTGTTCGCCGCGCAGGGGATCGAGCCGGTGTCGCTCGGAGAGGATCCTGACACGCCCCGGCTGCGGGCGCTGCAAACGATACGCGCCACCTGGGGGGCCGAACCGGACGGCGTCATCGCGGGCGTCGCCGACCTGATCAGCGGCGACGACGACCGCGCCGCGGCGGCCTTCCGGCGATTCGCCGGCGACCCGGCCGCCGACCTGTACCCTGTCGGACCCGCTCGCCTGCCGGAGGTGCCCGTCATCACGGCGGACCTGGCCGGCACCATCGCCGGCAACCTCCTCACCGACCTGACCGGCCAGGCGAGAGCCCTGCTGACCGCGCCGACGCAGACCTCCGCCGGCCACGACGCGAGCCTGTACTCCGGCAGCGCCGGAATCGGCCGGGAGCTGCTGCACCACCTCTCCCGCCCGGGGGTGCCCGGCCTCGTCGAGGAGCTGGCCGCCTTCACGGTCAGGGCGTGCCGGGAAACCGACCTCGTCCCCGGCCTGTTCACCGGCTCGACCGGCGCGGCCGTGTTCCTCCAGGAGGCGGCCACCCGCGGCATCGGACCGGCCGAACCGGGCGGCTCAGCCATCGCGGGCCCGCCGCCGCCGGAATGGCACCCCGAGGGAGGCGACCTGATCGTCGGCGCCTCCGGCGTCGGGCTCGGCCACCTCAGCCTCTACCGGGCGACCGGCGAGGCGGCCCACCTCGACGTGGCACGGCGCTGTGCCGAAGAACTGATGCGCGGCGACGGCGCCATGACGGCGTTCGAGACCGAGGATCTTCCTGTTAGCGCGGCCCTGGACAAGTCGGCCGGCCGGGCGCACGGGCTGGCCGGCGTCGTGGAGTTCCTCCTGGCCTACGCCGATGTGGCCGGCGACGAGCACGTGCGCGCCCACGCGGCCGGGCAGGCGGACGAGCTGGCCGTGCGTGCGGAGGACCTGATATCCCGCGCCTGGGGCGTGGGCGCCGTCCCGCTGTCCATGTCCTGGTGCCAGGGACTGGCGGGCATCGCCCGCACGCTGCTGAGGGCCGGCGACCTGCTCGGCAAGCCGGACCTCGCCCTCACCGCCGCCCGCGCGGCCGACGTCTGCGCGGCGCGGCGGTCACGGATCACCTCGCTCGGCCAGTGCTGCGGCGCGGCCGGCGTCGGCAGCATGCTGCTCGAATTCGCCGCCCGCGGCAGCGAGCGGCACCTCGACGCCGCCCGCGACATCGCGACGCACATGCTGCTGCGCAGCGCGGGCCCGGCCGACCACCCCATGTTCGTCGAGGACGCCCCGGCCGACGGCACCGCCTCCTGGGCCTTCGGGCTGACCGGGATACTCGCCTTCTTCCGCCAGCTCAGCGCCGGATGCTCTTCCGCTAGCTCAGCGCCGGGCGTCGGACCGCCTGCCGCATGACCTCACTATGCAGTCAACGATTTTAGAGTGCATTCATGACCGAGGAGCAGCCCCCCAAGCCCACCGTGGCGGAGGCCGTGGAGCGGACCCGCGGGCAGGCGACCGCCGACGTCAGCGCCGCCGACATCCTCTCCGCCATCGCCGGGGGCAGGACCAGGTCGCGTGTGCCACATCCGCCACTCCCGTACTTCATTGTAGGAGTTCCGGCCACTTCCGTGCCCGTTTCGGACCCGTTTGCCCGTGCGGAACTCCGGCAAAGAGCCGGGGCCGCCCCCAGGCGCAAGGCAGGACGGCCCGAGGTCGGCCACTCGGGCCGGGCCGACGAGCCCGAGCGGTGATCACGCCGCCTATCCGCGTGGCCTGTTAGCCTCTCGCCACGCTGAAAACTGTCAGTACCAGGTAGACAACTCGTAGTTATCTAGTTATCCTTCTATATAACTACTTAATGTGCTCAACTGAATCTGATACGTTACGTATCTCCTCCGCAGGAGGATCCTCTGATACGTGCGTATCCCACGGCAGGAGGATCCCATGCCCACGATCACCATCGTCGGAGCGGGCCAGGCAGGACTGCAGCTCGCCCTCGGCCTTCTTCGCAACGGATACGACGTTACCGTCGTGTCGAACCGCACCCCGGAGCAGATCGCCGGCGGCCGGGTGACGTCTAGCCAGTGCATGTTCGACAGCTCCCTCGCGCTCGAACGGGCGATCGGCGCCGAGTTCTGGGGCGGGGCCGCTCCGCCGATCGAGCAGATCGCCCTGACCGTTCCGGCTCCGCCCGGCTCGCCCGCGGCGGGCGGGAAGGCCTTTTCCTGGGGCGGCAGGCTGACCGCGCCGGCCCAGTCGGTCGACCAGCGCGTGAAAATGCCACGCTGGCTGGAGGAGGTCACTTCGCGCGGCGGCTCGGTCGTGATCGAGGACGCGGGCGTCCCCGAGCTGGAGAGGTACGCGGCGGGCAGTGACCTCGTGATCGTCGCCACCGGCAAGAGCGAGATCGCGAGGCTGTTCCGGCGAGACCCGGCGCGGTCGGCCTTCACCGAGCCGCAGCGGGCGCTCGCGCTCACGTACCTGCACGGGCTCACGCCGCGGCCGGAGCATTCCGCGGTGGACTTCAACCTGATCCCGGGCGTCGGAGAGTACTTCGTGTTCCCGGCGCTGACGACCAGCGGCCCGTGCCACATCATGACGTGGGAGGCCATCCCCGGCGGGCCGTTCGACGCATTCGGCACCGCCACCACGCCCGCCGGGCACCTGGCGACGGCGAAGAGGCTGCTGAGGGAGTTCCTGCCGTGGGAGTACGAGCGCGCCGCCGGCGCCGAGCTGACCGACCCGAACGGGGTCCTGGCCGGCCGGTTCACCCCGGTCGTGCGCGAGCCGGTGGCCTCGCTGCCGTCGGGTGCCCTGGTCCTTGGCCTGGCCGACCTCCTGGTGCTCAATGACCCGATCACCGGGCAGGGCGCCAACAACGCCGCCAAGGGTGCCGCCTCCTACCTGGCGAGCATCCTGGCCCGGGGCGACGCCCCGTTCGACCGCGCGTTCATGGAGGCCGCGTTCGAGTCGTACTGGACGTACGCGTCGCAGGTGACGACGTGGACGAACGCGATGCTGGGCGCGCCGCCGCCGCACGTCCTGGAGTTGCTGAACGCGGCCGCCACGCACCAGGCGATCGCGGACCGGTTCGCGAACGGCTTCGACAACCCGCCGGACTTCTTCGGCTGGTTCATGGATCCGGCCGGGGCCGCGGCCTACCTGGCGGACGTCCGGACCCTGGTGCCCCTGCCCCGCAGGTCACCGGAGGAAGTGGGGCGGGTGGGGCTCGAACCCACGACCGGAGGATTATGAGTCCTCGACCCTGCTCGTTCCCGAGACCCATCTTGACCAGGAGTTATCAGTCCAAGTAATACTCGATCCGATGACGTTCGGCACGTATTCGGCACGGGCGACGATTACTCTCGGTCAGCTTGGCCCGGTTTGCTAACGAACGTCCCCTTCCCTGGCGACACGTAGGCGAGCCCCTCGGCAACGAGGATCTTCACTGCGGACTCAGCGGTCGGACGCGAGACTTCGTATTCCTGCTGGATCATCGCCAGCGACGGAAGGCGCGTCAGGTTCTCGGCGTGGATGAGCCGCCGCAACTCGTCGGCAACCTGACGGTAGAGCGGAACCGGCGAGTCGTGATCAACAGGCATCTGACCAGCGTAAACAGGCACCTACATGTAGGACGATACCGGTCTCTGCACCTGCATGCACATGCATGCAGGTGTACGCTATGGGTTCATGGAGCTACCAAGAGAGATGCCCTGCGAGCATGAGCCGCAAGATGGGACTCTCTACACCGCCACGGGGGGCTTGCCAGCCTCGATGAAGCGCAGGTCCGATTTTCCGATCGATGCGATGTGCGCGAAGTGCTCGCGAGCGATCCGGCGCGACCACTTCGAGGTCGCTGGCCTAGACGGCGCGTGGCACCTGAAGTACCCACCGGGCGATTGAGGAGAATTCGCTAGCCAATCCCAGGCGCTGAACTGACTACTACGCTGTTGCGCCAAGCATTCCTGGCGGCGCCTTAGTCGCCCGAGGTACCGCATCGACATTGACCAGGATCACGGTGATGTTGTCAGGGCCACCTAGACGGTTGGCCAGGTCGATTAGCTGACTAATAGCTTGATCCGGCGAGCTGGCCGAAGACAAGATCTCGTGTATTTCGGCGTGAGACACCACCGAAGTGAGTCCGTCCGAGCACAATAGGTACTGGTCTCCTGGCGCGGCCTCCCTGAGTATGAGGTCAGGAGACCGGTCAGCGCGACCATCAAGGTAGCGAGAGACTATCGGCGCGAGCGCCGACGGCGCTCCGGCAACAAGGTTTCCAAGTGAGTGATCATCGGTGATCTGGTGGAGCCGACCGTCTCGGAGCCGATAGGCGCGAGAGTCGCCAATGTGGGCGATGGCGAAGGAGTACCCGGACCACAGCGCGGCTGTGAGCGTTGTGCCCATTCCGCACGTCGATGAGTCATCCTCGGTACGCTTTCGGATAGCCTCGTTGGCTTCGTGGACAGCATTGCCGAGAACTTCCGCGAGGCGGTCCGGCGATTCCAGAATGTCATATTGCGCGATGGTGTTGATCGTGATGGAACTGGCAACCTCACCGGCAGGGTGACCACCCATTCCGTCAGCTACGGCAAACAAGCAGCGTCCGGCATATCCTGAATCCTCATTAGCTGACCGGACATGCCCTGTGTCCGATGCGGCCGCCGATGTGATAACTGCGGTCATAGCGGGGACTCCATCCTCAGTCGGGCCAAGGATCCTTTGCCGAATCATCGCGCTCTAGAACCTGTACCGTCTCGATCCGGTCAGCCGGAATCACATAGGACGTCACTTCGACTGGCTTGAGCGTCGCGCTAGAGCGACCCACGCGGACGATCTCCAGCACCCACATCGATGTGGGGATCTCCAACTCTGCGGCTTCCTCCCGTGTGGCCTGACGCGCACGGTGGTACTCGATCCACTGGATGGGCCAATGACCGGCCCGCTCGATGTGGTACAGCCACGCTCCAGGAGCAGGATCCTGCTCCCTTACTTGCGGAACTTCCTTAGCGATATCGGGATGGATCCAAGAGTCGTTGATCTGGAAGGGTGGTTCAGTGATGGGGCCGGTGACACGATGCCGTCGGGGCACTAGCGTGCCCGCGGGGACGCCAAGGAGCCTCGCCAGCCGCGGATCGTTAAGCGGCTCATCGGCGGCGGTCGGAGTGATGTGGTGTTGCCACACCTCCGTTCCGCTTGCTGAGGGGAAGCTGTAACCACCCGGCGCGTCGGTCGCGGTGTTGCGCTTCACGAGGTTGCCCCGGGGGCGGCGCAACCTCGTCATTCCGTACCGGACAACGGTCCCCTTATGCGGTACCGCCCACACCAGGCCCTCGGCCTCAAGCTCGCCAACTGCCCGGTCGATGAGTGCCCTGCTGGCACCGAACTCCTCCATGAGATCGACACGGCGCGGCAACTTCTCGCCTGACGAGTAGGTGCCGTCCTTGATCCGGTCCCGGAGAGCGTTGGCGATCGCCAGGTAGCGCGCGTCTCCCCTAGCCACACGTCCTCCGTCCATGGATGCCTTATGCCTGAGCATATTTTCCATGTCAAACATCTTATGCCTAGGCATAGCTTGACAGTATGCCTAGGCATAAGGCATGCTGCTTCTGCATCGCGCTGCACTCCACTGCACACAGTGGGGGAAGCGCGAAGCGCGAACCTTGACAACTGGAGACGCGCAAGGGGTTGCCACCTCCGTGCCCGGACGTACATGCAGCGGCGGGCCCGGTGGCGACTGGGAGCGCGTCATTTCTTCACCCGCAGCGCTCCGCTGCCTGTCTCCCGCGCGGCTCGCCCTTCCGGGCGGACCCCGCGGGAGGCGGGGAACGCAAGCGATGGCAAGGAGAAGCCTTCATGCCCCGTGATCTGATGCGCCGCCCGCCCCTGCGGGTGAGTGCCCTTCCGCCGAACCAGGTATCGATGTACCCCGGCGAGCCGAGGATGGTCCTCTGCCCAGGGTGCCAGCGATGGCTGAAACCGCACGATGGCGGCCTCCGCCGTCACATGGTCGCGGCTGACGGCCGCGACATGTGCGCGGAGTCTGGGCGCCGTGTCTGGTTCGATCTGACCGCGGCGGAATGGCTTATCTCGCTGGACGTCGCGGCGCGGGAGGCCGGGCAGCGGCGCGGGAGCCGGATCCGCCGCAAGGCGTCTCCCCCGGTGGCGCCGCCAGTGTTCCGCCTGGCTGGCGCCCGCTAGCCCCCCTTTCCGCTTCTCCCTCTCCACTGCCCCGGCCGGGCCTTCCGGCCGGGGCTTTTCATGTCCCGATTCGTCTGGAGGAAACCATGCTCACATCTCCTGAAGGCCGGGGCCGGTTCATCGCCGGGCTTCGCGAACTCGCCGATTACCTTGCCGTCCACGAGGACGTCCCGGTGCCGGACTACCCGAAGATCACGGCGCACGCTGATGGTGCCGACGATGCCGAGGAACGGGAGATGGTCGATAAGGCCGCGCGCGGTCTCCGCCGTCACGCCGCCGAGACCCGGCCGGGCAGCGGCCACTACAAGGTCGTCCGCTACTTCGGTCCGCTGGAATACGGGGTCGCGGCCATCTCCCGGTCCTGCATGGAACTGCACGAGGCCCAGCAGTCGTACGTCGACAACATCACCGCCACGGCGTGACCAGCCGTCCCGGTCGGCCGATGGTCGGCCGCGCGTTCACGGCCGGGTGCCGTCGCCTAGTTGTTCCCCTTTCTCCCCTCGCCCCGCACGGGATTTCTGCCCACAGTCCGAAAGGAAGTACCCAATGCCCGCCTTGCACGCACCGCCCGACGTGGACGTCATCACCGCCCGTGCCCTGGCCGCCCCGGCCGCGTGGGACACGAGTCCCGACGGCGTGTGGGTCGACTGGACTCACCCGGATGACGACGAGCACGAGCCCGGCGACGTCTGCGGGTCCGGCCGATGGCTCGGGATCCGCGAAATGTGGTGGCACGCCGGGTCCGGTGACCCGGGCGCGGAGCTGTGGGAGTTCCTCGCCCACGCCCGCGGCGACGTTCTCGCCCTTGCCGCGGAGGTTCGGCGGCTGCGTGCCGAGCTTGCCGCAGTCCAGCCGGGCGCGGACCGGCAGCGCGCCGGGACGGCGGCGGCCCTCCCTGCCGCGTGACCGGCACCTCTGACCGCGCGCCCGCTCCCAACGCAGCCCCGGCTGGGCTTACCCCGCCGGGGCTGCCGCTTGCCCGACACCATCCGATCAAGGAAGGCCCCATGAGCCTGCAGATAACCGCAACCGAGATGACCAGCAGCCAGACCCGGCATGCCGCCGCCGCGAAGGACGGCGCATGGATGGTGTCATGGCTGCCCGGCCGCGTCTTGTCCCAGTCCGAGGCGGTCACGGCGATGACCATCGCGGAGGCCGCCGCCACCTGCGCCCTGTCCCCCGGTGATCCGATGCGAGCGCACGTCGGCGTGTGGGCGGCCGAACTCGGCATGACCGCCGACGCCGCCATCGACGCGGTTGCCGCAGCCGGGCGGGGTGAGCCCCGGTGACCCGCGCGCTCGAGGCGACCGGGACCCGTCCCTCCCAGCCCGCCGCTCCGCGGTCCCCGCACGTGATCGGCATCCTGGTCCAGCCCGCGGAGTGGGGCGCC
>JAFMRC010000417.1 GCA_017354375.1 Nocardiopsaceae bacterium
CGTCGACGCGGGCTCCCTCGGCGAGCACTCCGCCGGCGAGCGCGGTCCCGGCCGCGCCGGAGACGGCGCCCTTGAGGAAGTTGCGGCGGCTGGGGTCCACGGGGGCTGGTCACTCCTTCGGTGGTCGGGTCGGTGCGGGTCAGTGCCGGGGCGGAACCTCAAGTAGATCCGGAACGGATGACAGCGTCTGAAGCAGCGCCCCGGTGGCTCCGGTGACGCGCTGGCGGGCGAGCAGCGGGGTGGCTCGCAGCGACCGCCACTTCCCGTTCACCCGGGCGGCGCCGAGCGCGCGGCTCAGCGTGTCCATCTGGCCGTCCGCCTCCTTCACCAGGCCGGGCCGGCGGGCGTTGAGCAGCGGCGCGAGGTAGCCGAGGACGACCCGGGTGGCCCGCAGGTCGGCGGCGGTCATCGGGTAGGCGGCGCCGGCGCCCTCGTCGTCCATGCCGGACAGGTGGTCGCGCAGCGCGTCCTCGGCGATCTCGTGCGCCCGGATCGGGAGGTTCGCCGGGTCGCCGGCCAGGCCGGCGGAGGTGAGGTTCTCGCGTACCCTCGCGACGTTCTTCGCGAGGGTGCCGGTTACCTTCTCCAGCTCGGCGGCGCCCTGGCCGTGCCACAGGCCGTATTCCAGGCGGTGCAGGCCGGTGAACCGCGGGCTGCTGGCTCCCTCCTGGTAGGCGCTGGGCAGCCCGTCCACCGCCTCGCCCAGGGCACCGAAGCTGTCGTATGACGCTCCGACGCGTTCCCAGTCTTGCTGGGCAGTCAGCCACATCCGTTTGGCCGAATCGAGGTTGTCATGGGCGATCGCGACCCGCAGCCGCGAGACTTCCCGGGCCAGCGCGGCGAGCTGGCGGGCCGCGTAGGCCTCGTACCGCTTGTTCGGCGGGGTCAGCTCCGCGACGGTGACCGGCTTGACCGGCGCCGGCCCGCCGCTGGCCTGCCCCGCCTGGCTGCCTGGCCCGCCCGGCTTTCCGGCGCTCGATGTCCCGGCGCTCGTGACCCGCACCGGCGCGGAGCTGCGCGGGGCCTGGCTGCCCATCAGGCACTTGAACGTGTAGGTGCCGGCGCCCAGGGTCGCGTTCAGCTGGGCGGACGTGCCGGGGCCGAGGGTCTCGATCTCGCCGACGATCTGGCCGGAGGAGTTCATCAGGCGGATCTCGCCCGCCACGCTGGCCTGGTTGGTGACCGTGAACGCCTGGGCGCCGGACCGCGCGGACGACCATCCCGGCGCGCAGGCGGTCTTCGTGACGGTGACCGCCGTGGCGGCGGACGAGCTCGCGGCCGGGACCGCCGCGATGACCGTGCCCGCCACGATGACCGGGACGCCGACCAGCACGCCGCCGACGGCCCACGGCCGGTTACCCGCGAGGCGTTCCCAGGCGTCCGCGTGCCGGGAGGGCTGATGTGGTTTCTGGGCTGGCTGGGGCTGCTCCTGGGGTTGGCGGCCCGCGCGGACGAAGGACGGGATGACGACGGCCAGGTAGGCGAGCCAGGCGGTGACCTGCAGCACGGTCATCTTCGGTGACAGCTCGGTGACGCCGGTGATCAGGGAGACCCACCACGAGCCGGGATCGACGTGCGCGGTGAGGTCGAACGCGATCCAGGCCTGGCCGGGCAGCAGGCCGGCGTCCTGCAGGTCGCCGAGGCCGTAGGCGAGCACTCCGGCGGCGATCACGACGAGGGCGATCGCGGTCCGGTTGAAGAACACCCCGACGTTCAGCTTGACGGCGCGCCGGTACAGCAGCCAGCACAGGCCGATGGCGGCGGCGATGCCGACGGCGGCGCCGGCTAGCGGCGCGATCGTCTGCCCGGAGGCCTGCGCCGCGGTCCACAGGAACAGCGTGGTCTCCAGGCCCTCCCGGCCGACGGCCAGGAACGCGGTGAGGGTCAGCGCCCCGGCGCCGATCCTCGCGGCGCGCTCCACCTCGCCTCGCAGCTGTTTCGAGAGCGTCCGGGCGGTGCGGCGCATCCAGAACACCATTCCGGTGACCAGGAACACCGCCAGGACGCTGAGGGATCCGCCGACCGCCTCCTGCGCGGCCGAGGACAGCGCGGAGGTGGAGAACGTGAGCACCGCGGCGAACGAGCCTGCCAGCGATACCGCAGCGGCCACGCCCAGCCACACCGGCGCCGTGGATGGCGACCCCGCCGGATCGGATGCGGTTACCTTGCGGAGGGCGGCAAGCAGTATGCTCACCACGAGCCCGGCCTCGAGACCCTCGCGCAGCCCGATCAGCAGGTTGGGTACGGCGTCAGCGACGTTCACGTGAATTTAGGTTAGGCTAACCTAACAACCCCGTCTACCGGGGTGGTGAGTGACACACATCACATACGTTGGGCTCTCTCGCTTCAACGGGCGGCTGGCGGCGGATTATTCTTTAGTTGCCATTGAGCAATGATTTGACTGATTTGGCGGATTTTGCCGTGGGGCTTGGCGGTGATGCTTGGTGCGAGAGGCCGCACGTGGTGGCGATGTGCCGTGGTGGGGCGGGGCGTCGGCGGCGGCGGTGCCGGTGCTGCTGGTCGCCGGGCTGACCGCCGCCGCGCGACTGCAGCCGCCGCGGTTCGACGCGGGCAACAACACGCTCAGCGCGCTCGCCGCCGACGGCGCCAGGGACAGCTGGATCATGACGATCACGTTCGTGGCGGTGGCCGCCTGCGACATCGTGACCGCGCTCGCCCTCCGGCCCGCGGCCCGGGCGGGCCGGATCGCGCTGACCGGGACCGGCCTCGCGTGCATGATGGTCGCCGCCTTCCCCGATCATCCCGGCGGGTCGCCCAGCCACGCGTACTGCGCCGGCGCCGCGGTCGCCGGGCAGGTCCTGTGGCCGTCGTTCGCCTGGCGCCGTGGCCCGGGCGTGCCATGGGGGCTGCGCCCGGCCACCTGCGTGGCGGCCAGCGTGGCGCTGGCGGCGCTGGCGCTCTGGTTCGGAGCCGAACTGGTGGTCCACGGCGCGCAGATGGGCGTGTCGGAGCGGATCGCCGGCCTGGCCCAGGCCGCCTGGCCGCTGTGCGTGGTCTCCTCCTGCCGCCGCGGCCGTCCCGCCAGCCTCCCCGACCCGGTCCCCGACGACTCCGCCCTCGGCGCCTAGTTCGCGCCCGGACGCCGCTGGCGTGATCAGCGTCCGCCTCTCGCTCAGGGGGTCGCGGTCGCTGTTGGTGTCGGCCTGGTCGTCACCACCGGTACGTACGTCGGCCCTTTGCTGGCGGTCGCGATGAAGAACAGCGCTGCCCCGATGATTACCAGGGCCGCGCCGGCCATCGTCATGCGGCGGGCCAGCTGGAGGGCCGCCTTGATGCGCCAGGCGGCACCGAGGGCGAGCACGTACTGCACGTACGTGCCAACGCGCTCCCCGCTCTCCTCAACCCGGCGGAGCTGCGCCTGGTACTGCTCGCGGCGGTGGGGATCCTTCTCGGCCGCGGCCTGCCTGACGAGGCTGGCGGCATTCTGGCGCAGCGCTTGCTGGCGCTCGAACAGCCGGTCCAGCGGAGTATCCGGTGCGCCATCCCGGGGCGGCGCCGCCACGCCCAGGAACTCCTCCGGCTCGGCGTTGATGTCCCTCCGCAGGTCCGCTAGTTCCTTCGCCGAGCGGAAGGTACGAGGGGTCGTCAGCTTCGGCACCAGCACGTCGCTCGTGTACCAGATCGCGACGCCCACGCCGCCGATGGCGAATGCCAGCCCCAGCACCGCGAGGGTAATGTCCAGGGCGCCGCGCACCTGGCCGATCGCCACGAGCGGCCCGCCGCTGATGAGCACCGCCCCGACGGCCCCGGCCGCCGCGAGCATCCACTTGGCCGCCGACCGCATCTCATCGATCGTGTCCAGCGGCGACGTGCCCGGAGAGCCGTTGATCTCAGAGGCTCCGGGATTCCCTCCTGAAGAAGTCGCCATCAGGACTCGCGGAACGGTGAGCTCGGCTCGAAGTAGGGCACGTCCTCGAACGGCACCCAGTTCTCCCCGTCCCAGGTGAACAGGTCACCGTCGTCGTCCAGCCACACATCGTTCTTGCGGGGGTGTTCCGGCGGGGGATTCTTCACCGGCTGCGCGTCGGCCATGACCGAATTATCGCATCACGCAGTACGGCGCAGCCGCCCTTCTGCGGTCCAGCCGCGGGGAGGATTCGAGAGCAGTAGAGCAAGATTAAGTAGACAATACTCATAAAGATGTGTCGATAGTCGACTACAGTCGTCTGGAGATGGTGAGGTGCCGATGCCGGGGGTATGAGTTACCGGGGGTAGGAGGAATGTCCGTTTTGCGGGAGTATGCCCGGGGCGCAGGGGCGTGCCGGGCAGGCCGTTCCGGGGCGAATGGGCTCCGCGTGGAGGATATGTGAGCGTGGGGACTCGTCGTTTATTTATTTGCGCTTGTCCGGTTTGGTGCGTGACTTCCGTGCCAGGATGGGTTAATGGCGATCAGCGATATCGACGAGGCGGCGCTCGCGGCGAAGTTCGAGGTGA
>JAFMRC010000418.1 GCA_017354375.1 Nocardiopsaceae bacterium
CGCCCGGCCCGGTCGGCGCCGGTGCCAGTGCCGTCGCGGGTGCTGTCGCCGGTTTCGGGTCCCGCGCCCGGGCCGGTTTCGGAGCCAGCGCCAGCGTCGGCATTGACCCGGGCATCGGGGCCGCGTTGACCCTCTGGCGGGCTAGCGTGCTCGAGCATTCCGGCCGGGCGCGGGAGGCCCAGGCGATCCTGGATACGGGCGCCCCCGAATCGGGCGTCGCGGGATCGGGCGCCTCCGGATCGGGCGTCGCGGGGCCGGCGTTGCCGATGCTGGAGGCCTGCCGGGCTGTCATCGGCGGGAGGATCGATATCCGCCTCGGGCGGCCCCTGGCCGCGCTCAGGCGCCTGGCGCCCCATCGCGACGGGAGGTTCGCGGCCTTGGCGGACGTGGCGTCCGGGCGCGCGTACCTGGCCGCCGGGGACGTGAAGAACGCGCGACAGAGCGTTCGGCGCGTGCTGACGGCGGCGAGCGCGCAGTCCAGCCGTTACGTGCTTGTGGACGCGATGCTGCTCGACGCGCGCATCTCCGAGCGGGAGCGGGACGCCGGGCGCGCGCTTGAGATGATCACGAGCGCGCTCGATGTGGCGCGAGGCGAGTTCGTCCTCCCGTTCGCGGAGGCGAGGGAGGAACTCGGTGGCCTGCTCGCCCGGCACCCCGGCGTCGCCGGCCGCTGGCCCGCCCCGCCCGTTGGCGACCTGGCGGTTGAGGAGGATCAGGCGGCGCGGCACTGCCCGGTCAGCCTCACCCAGCGGGAGCGGTCCGTCCTCGCCTACCTGGCCACCAGCATGACCGCGGGGGAAATCGCCGCCGAGCTGTACCTGTCCCTCAACACGGTCAAGACGCACCTGGGCGCGATCTACCGCAAGCTGGGCGTCGGCGGCCGCCGGGAAGCGGTGCGCCGGGCGCGCGAACTCGAGCTGCTGTTAGCGAGCCGGCGTGGTGTCCGATGGGGATGGTGTCCGGTGGGCGTAAGGCCCGGTTCACCCGTTTCGGATGAGGCCCGCGCACGTTTCCTGGGAATCCTGACGCCTGCTGCGAAAGAAAGGCAGGAGAGATGGAATCCGAACGAACTGGGGTGACCCCGGAAAACATCCGTGGCGGACCCGCAGTGTCCCCCGGGGATGACAGGATGCCTGGCTTCCCGCTGAGCTGGCGGGCAGCGTTCGTGCTCGGCCTGATCACCCTGGTACTCGGCGCGATCCTGGTATTCCAGCCCACGCACTCGCTGAACGTGATATCCGTGCTGCTAGGGGCGGCGATGATCGCCTCCGGCGTCTACCATCTCCTGCGCACGTTCGACAGCCAGGAGGGCGAGCGTGTGTGGCAGGCCGTTTCCGGCGTGCTGTTCATCCTGGTCGGCCAGGCCCTGGTCAGGGACTTTCACCTCGGCATGGTCCTGATAGGCCTGTTCATCGGCTTCACCTGGATCATCCAGGGGGTCTCGGCGCTGATGGAGAGCTTCTCCGGGCACCGCGCGCGGGCCGAGACCGGCTGGTCGTTGTTCTTCGGCGTCATCAGCCTGATCGCTGGCATCGTCGTCGTCATCGCCCCCATAGCCTCCGTCACCACGCTGGCGATCTTCATGGGCGCCTGGTTCGTCGTCATGGGGCTCGTGGAAATGGTCGGTTCCCTCGTCACCAGGCGCGCGGCGGGCAGGCCTTCGGCTGGGCCGGTCAGCGTCCCTGGCCAGCGGTCCAGTGAGGCCCCGGCGGCCGGCGCGGCTTCCGGCGAGGCATCCTCCGGTGAGTCCGTGTCCAGCGAGGCCGCTTCCGGCGATTCGGCTTCCGGTGAGGCCATGTCCGGCGAGTCCGCCTCCCGGGTGGCTGGCAGCGGGAAGACCCGCGGGCAGGGATCATGAGGGGTCGGGGTAATTCACGGGCCGTGCCGGACAAGGGTCATGAGGCGGCCAGGCGGCACCACTGGAAGCTGTGGGCGCTCATCGTGGCGCTCGCCGTGGTCGGGGCGGGGGGTGGACTGATCGGGGCCGCCATCGCCGCCCGGGGTCCCTCGGCGGGCGTCGTGTCCGCGGGGAACACCGCCGAGACGCTTCCCGGCTCCTGCCCCGTCGCCTCGATGGCCGATCATGTCCTGCCCTCCGTCGTGACGATCAGCGCCACCGGGCCGGCCGGGGGCGGTACCGGCTCCGGAGAGGTCATCAGGCCAGACGGCTACATCCTGACCAACAACCACGTCATCGCGCCCGCCGCCCACGGCGGCTCGGTTGAGGTCCTGTTCTCCGACGGGACCTCCGCCCCGGCTACCATCGTCGGCCGGGACGCGCTCACCGACCTGGCCGTGCTGAAGGTCCACCATGCCCACGACCTGAAGGCCGTCTCGCTAGGCTCCTCGCAGTCCGTCCACGTCGGTGAGCCGGTCATCGCGATGGGAGCGCCGCTCGGGCTGTCCGGCAGCGTCACCTCCGGCATCGTGAGCGCGATGGACCGGACGGTAGAAGTGCCCGCCGAGAACGACAGCTCCGCGCTGCTGGTGTCGGCGGTGCAGACGGACGCCGCCATCAACCCCGGCAACAGTGGCGGCGCCCTGGTGAACTGCTCGGGCCAGCTGATCGGCGTGCCCACCGCGGGAGCCACCGTCCCCAGCCCGTCAGGCGGAACGTCCGCCGGGAACATCGGGGTGGGCTTCGCGATCCCGGTGGACGTCGCGAAGACGATCTCTGATCAGATCATCGACACCGGCCGGGCGACCCACGCGTTCTTCGGCCTGCATACGCTGCCGATCCCGGAATCCGCGGCTGCCGAGGCCAGGGTTGCCGAAGGCCTGTTCGTGGCGGGCGTCGTGTCCGGCGGCCCGGCGGAGAGAGCCGGGCTGCGCCAAGGGGACGTGATCACCACCATCGAAGGGCACCCGACGACCAGCAATGTCCAGCTGCAGGAGCTGACGCTGACCAGGGACCCGGGCGACACGGTGACGATCGGCTACGTCAGGAACGGGCACACCCACGAGGCCAGGGTGACGCTCGGCCGCCAGCCGTGACAGGGGCACGCCCGCGTGCCCCCATGCCCCCATGGCACGGATGACCCGGTATCAACGGCACGATGCTACGGCCATGGCCGTAGCATCGGCACTTTCATCCCGGAGGCATGGAGCGGTCCGGTGCGGTTAGCTCGCCGCGTTCTTGCTGTCGCGTTTCGCCTGCCGCCGTGCCCCGGCCGCCATCGTGGAGGCCCGTCGCTTCTCGGTAGACGGATTGCGAGGCGCCCCCTCGCCCGTGGGCACCATCGGGGCGGGCGGCCCCACCCGGCGCTGGCCGCGCTGGCGGGGCACCATCTCGTCGGCACCCGGCCACTCGCGGTCCTTCGCGGCCCTGGCCGCCGCCAGCCGTTCCGCGCGCATCGCCGCGGCTGCCTGCCTGGCCAGCGCCGCCACCCTGCGGCTCACCCGGGAAAGAGCCCGCTCGAACGCCTCCGCCTTCGCCGCGGCCCGCGCGTTCTCGGGCCTCGCGCTGCCGCGGGCGCCGTGCTCGGCGACCCGCGCGCTCGCGGACCTGCGGTACTGGCTCACGTACTTGTCGCGGGTCCGCCGTACCCTCGCTTCCAGCTCGATGGCCCCGTCCTCATCGAGGTCGGCGAGCGCGGCCCGATCGGTGTCCGCGACGAGCAGCCGCTCGGACTCGTTGAGCACCGCGCGCAAGGATGCGTCCATATTTCCCCCGGAAAACGGTGACCGTGACTGTACGCGTACACGCCCATTGGACCCGACCGCGGACCCGCGCAGATCACCCTTCCCGGATGAGATAGCCAGTGCCCCCCGGGTTGACGTGCTGATGGCGGGAAAGCAGTCTTGTGCCGATGTACTAGTGAAGTCCTAGGCGAGAGCGAAGGATGGCCATGCAGGCCGTGCTGCGAGTCAATTCGTTCGATCCGGCCAAGCTGGCCGAGGGGCAAGGGCAACTCGAGGAATTCAACCAGATCCACGCCGCGCAGCCCGGCTTTCTCGGTACCGTGACCGTCGATCTCGGAGAAGGACGCCAGTTCGTCCTCAACCTCTGGGACAACGAGGAGCATCGCCTTTCCGGGCTCCGTGCCCTCGGCCCCGCCGTCGAGCGCCTGGTCAACCCGCTGCTGGCTGCCCCGTCGGAGCTTATCGGCGTCGGCCCCGTAATTTCCTCGGACGGGCTGCCGGCCACCGGTTCCTGATACCCAACCACCAGCTTCGCCTGGACAACGCGATGGCGGGGGGTCGCACCGGGGGTATGCGGGACTAGCGGCGGGGTACATGCCCATTTTTGGAGTGGTATGCCCGGGGCGCTGGGGCGTGCCGGGCGGGCCGTGCCGCGGCGGCATGGCTCCGCGTGGAGGATATGTGAGCGTAGGGACTCGTCGTTTATTTATTTGCGTGTTTCGGGCGTGTCGCGGGTGGTCCGGTTTGCGGGTGTCCTGAACCTTTCCGGCATGGTGTATCGGTTTTCGGGGATGGCGAGGGGGATTCCGGC
>JAFMRC010000419.1 GCA_017354375.1 Nocardiopsaceae bacterium
CGCGAGCGCGAGCGCGGGCCGCGCGCGCAGGAACCCGGCGACCAGGCCGCGGCCGAGAGGCTCGCCGGCCTCCCAGTCATCGGGGAGCATCGGGACCGCCGGCGCTTCCCAGCCGGAGGCCAGCCCGTCCGCGATCGATCTCGGTGTCGTTTTCCAGCTCAGATGGCACAGCCGGTTGGCGAGCGGCGCGGACAGGTCCCAGCCGTCGGCGGCCTGCTCGGGCGGGTTCGCGGCGGCGACGACGGCCACGTCGGCGGGCAGCGCCAGGTCGCCGACGGTCCGCTCGAGGACGACGCGCAGCAGCGCGGCCTGGACCGCGGGCGGCGCGGTCGACAGCTCGTCGAGGAACAAGATGCCGGTGCCCGCCTCGGCCAGCCGCTGCGCCCACCGGGGCGGCGCAAAGTGAACGCTCTTATCCGATACGACCGGCAGGCCGGCGAAGTCGGACGGCTCCCGGATGGACGCGATCACGGTCTCGCAGGGCAGGCCCATGGCCTCGGCCATCGCGCGGATGGCGGACGTCTTGCCGGTGCCGGGCGCGCCCCACAGCAGCACCGGCACCCGGGCCGCGACCGCGACGCCGAGCGCCTCCGCGGCATCGGTGCTCCCCTGAGTCATGCCCACAGTCTGGGGTAAATCAGCCCTTGGCGGTAATCCGCGTGCCGAGTTCCTGGCCCTGGCAGATCCCGCGCATCACGCCGCCGCCGGCGACGTCGAACACGTGCATCGTCAGTCCCTGCTCGTTCGCGAGCACGAAGGCGCTGGTGTCCATCACCCGGATGTCCGCGGCGATCGCCTCGTCGTAGGTGAGCGTGGTGTACTTCACCGCGGCTGGGTTGGTCTTGGGGTCGCAGTTGTAGACCCCGTCGACGCCGTGCTTGGCGACCAGCAGCGCGTCCGCGTCGAGCTCGAGCGCGCGCTGCACGGCCGGGTAGTCGGTGGTCACGTACGGCTGCCCGATGCCGCCGGCCAGCACGACGATCATGCCTCGCTCCAGGTGGTGCACGGCCCGCAACCGGATGAACGGCTCGGCGACGCTGGTGATGGGCATCGCCGTCATCACCCGTATGTCGGCGTCCGTTCGCGCGGTGAGCGCTCCGCGCAGCATGAGCGCGTTCATCACCGTCCCGAGCATCCCGATGTTGTCGGCCTCGGCCCGGCTGATGCCCCAGCCCTCGGCCATCCGCCCGCGGAAGTAGTTGCCGCCGCCGACGACCACGGCGACCTGGACGCCGAGCTCGTGCAGTGACAGCACCTCATCGGCGACGCGGGCAAGGCTCGCTGGGTCGGCTCCGGTTCCGGAGGCCCCGGCAAGGGCCTCCCCGCTGAGCTTGACGACCACCCTGCGGTAGCGCGGCACGCCTGTAGCCCCCTCCCGGCCAGAATTTTGTTGACCGTAACGTTATCAGCCTTTCGCGTCGGCCCAGCACGTGACGACGCCAATGTCGGCGATGAACCGCACGTCCCCTCGCGGCGCCCACCGGCGTGCCGTCTCTTCCAGGCAGTCCGCCACCAGCCGCGCCGCCGCGGCCGCGTGCTCGGCGGGAACGTGCACCAGCAGCTCGTCGTGCAGGCACATCACGATCCTCGCGCCGAGGCTCAGGCCCCGGGACCGCACCGTCACCGCCCACATCTTGAACAGCTCCGCGGCCGCGCCCTGGATCAGGGCGTTCCGCCCGTACCTGCCGCGTGCCGCGACCTGCGCGGGACTCCCGCCGTCGGTCATCCGGACCAGCCGCCCGCCGTAGGTGCGCAGGTCCCGCCCGTTCCGGGCGCTTAGGTCTCCCTCGTCCAGGTAGCCCATGGCGACCGGGTAGGCCTGGCGCATCCGTCGCGCGGCGGCACCGCCGTGGCCCGTGGTCTGCCCGTACATCGCGCCGATCATCGCGACTTTCGCGGCCGGGCGGCTGACCCCGAGTTGCCCGGCGACCGGGAGGTACATGTCGTCGGCCTGGGTGGCCGCGGCCAGTGCCCGGTCGCCGGACACGGCGGCGAGCACTCGCGGCTCGATCTGGCCGAGGTCGGCGCGCACGAAGACGTGCCCGTCCGGCGCGATCACGGCCCTGCGCAGCACGGCCGGCATGTTGTGCAGCCCGGCGGATGCGGTCATCCGCCCGGCGCCGCCGTCGCACCCGGTCCACGCCCCGCGCAGCCGCCCGTCGTCGCCAAGGTACGAGTCGAGCCAGGCGTAGCCGTAGGTGGTGGAGATGCGCTCGGCCTTGCGCCAGTCGAGCAGCGCCGCGACGAGCGGGCTGGCATCCCTGAACTCCTCGAGCCGCGACGCCCGAGTGTCCGGCACGTCGATCCCGGCGGCGGCGAGCAGCGCCCTGACCTGGACGGGGCTGCGCAGATCGGCGGTGGCCCCGTCGGGCGCGTGCTTGAGCACGACGGCGTCCCGCTCCGCCCGGATGGCGGCGGCCTCCCGCTCGTCACGCGGCCGTGGCCCGACGATGCCGGCGAGCAGTTCGGTGGCGGCGGCCCGGTCGACCGGCAGCCCGTCGGCCGCCAGTTCGGCGCACAACAGCTCGACCGTCGATTCCGAATGGATGACGCCGGCTGCCCCGGCCCCCGCTCCTGCTCCGCTCCGGCCGGCCGCCTGGCGCTGGAGCTCCGCCACCTCGAGCGCGAGCCGGGTCCAGGCCAGCATTGTCCCGGGCGTGCGGGCCCACCCGCCACGGGCCCACTCCGGCCGCAGGTACCCGTCCGCCCCGATGGGCTCATCCGATTCCTCCGCGGAGGTGAACAGGTCCGGCGGCTCGTCGTCCGGGACCTTGCCGAGGGGCAGCCCGCGCAGCGAAGCCCACGCGTACCCGGGGTCCGCCCGCCAGCCGCCGAAGATCATCCGGTGCACGGCCGCGATATCCCAGCACCTCGCGACACGGGCGCCGCCGGAGACGAGCCGCTGCGCGGTCTCCTGCGACCACGTCACCCATCGCGGCCGGACGGCCCGGTCGTAGGCGAGGGCCTCCGCGATGGTGGTCACCTTCCCGGGCAGGTCGCCCTCCGGGGAGACGGCCACGGTCCCGTCCGGCGCCACCGCGATGCCGAGTAGTTCCCCGTGCATGATGCGAACATATCAGCGATGCCAGCGGGGAAGGAATGGCGCTGGGGCCGCTTCGACCTCCAGCGGAACGGGGTCGGCGCCTGGCCCGGGGAGGGCGAGCACCCTGGCGCGGGGGTAGCCGGGTTCCGTGACGGCGACGACCAGGTGGCCATCGACGACCGCCAGCCCGCAGGCCCACACGTCGGCTAGCCAGCCGAACGGGAGGGTGCCCGTCAGGCCCGTCACCGAGAGCGTGCCCCAGCCCGGCCCCTCGTGCGGGGCGATTGTCACGGCGTCCGGGTCGATGCCCAGCCATTCGGCCGCGACTGGCGCGAATCGCCCGGTCAGCGCGGCGGTCACCTCGGGCCCGCGCTCGGCCCGTTCTCCCGCCCGCTCGTCGCCGGCCCACGCCGCGGCCACGGCACCGCTGAGCCGGAACTGGAGTTCCGGGCCGAGCGCCAGCAGTTCCAGCAGCTCGAACCGCTCCTTCGCGCGCCGGGCGAATTCCTCCCCGCCCGTGATCGTGAGGGTGGAGCTGTACGCGCCAGGCCCTGGGCCTCCGGTGCCGGACCGGTGCTTCCGCTGCTCTTCGACCTGTTCCCAGGTCACCGTGGTCCGGTCGGCGGCCGACCGAGGGCCGGCCATCAGCACCGCGAGGTCGCTGGCGTGCCGTTCCCAGGTCTCGGCGATCGAGACGCACGCGGGCTTATCACCGCCGAGCGCGCCGAGCACCAGCTCCGCCTCTATGTCCTGGTGCGCGGGCAGCGTCAGCCGCCCGGCCTCCCACCGGACGGCATGCGTGCCGCCTCCGCACGGAACGAGCGACTCGGCGGCGGGCAGCGACAGGTACCAATTCATGGGACCCACCAGGTGAGAGGGGAGGCGACCCGGACCTCGGTGGTCGGACCCGTGATGTAGAGCTCGATGTGGGAGGTCTCCGGCCCGACCGGAGGCACGACCGCCGCCTGGAAGGAATAGCCATCCTCGCAGCTAGACCATCCGCCGAGGGAGACGGAGTGCCAGCTTCCGCGGTCGTCGCGCAGCCACAGTGCTTGCCCGGGGGAGGGGGACTGCCCGCCTCTGGCGGGCATCTCTACCCGCAGCCCCCCGAAGATCCGCGTGCCCATGCCCGGCAGCGTCACCAGGCCCGCGAGGTGGATCGCCAGCCCGTCGGCCTCCGGAAGCACGGCCGCCAGGTGCGCCGCCGCGGTCGGCCCACCGCCGGTCACGTAGAGGCCGTCGTTCAGGAGGCTGGCCCAGCGTTCGGGCAATTCCCCCGGCTCGGCGATCATGCGGCCGGGGGCGCCGAGCCGCTCGGCGAGGGCCGCGACCTGCCCTGGCACGAGGCTGCCGTCGGGCAGGACCCCGACGGCGCGCACCGCGGGCACCGCGCTGGCCAGCCCCGTCG
>JAFMRC010000176.1 GCA_017354375.1 Nocardiopsaceae bacterium
GGGCGCCGGCGAGCCGGCCGACCCGGGGGACGGGCCGCGCATGGTCCCGGTCCGGGTCGTCGCGCTGCGCGACGACCGGTGGGTGCTGCTCGACCCGCGGGAGATCCGCTACGCCGAGGCCGACCAGAACAAGGTGTGGCTGATCAGCGACGCCGGCCGCCTCCTCGCCTCCACCCGCGGCCTGGACCACCTGGAACGCCAGCTCGCCGGGCGCGGCTTCCTGCGCATCCACCGGCGGTTCCTGGTCAACCTCGGCCGGGTCAGGGAGATCGAGCAGGGGTTCAAGGGGACGCTGTTCGTCACCACCGACACCCACGCCCACGAGACGGTCCCGGTCGCTCGCCGCCACGCCGCCCAGCTCCGCCGCGCGCTGGGCATGTGACGGGCATGGCTCGCATTCGCCAGGGAACCCCGGTCAGCCGTACGAGAGCGGCAGGGTAACCCCGAGCGCCATCAAGGCCGCCATCACGGCGAAGCAGGCCCCGGTCAGCAGGTCGGTGTCGATCTTGGGAATGAAGCTGACGAAGTGCGCCACCGTGCGGCCGATCTGATGCCCGGCGACCGAAATCACGAAGGTCATGACCCCGAACAGGACGGGCGCGAGCCAGGGGGTGTAGCCGGCCAGGGCCAGCGCGGCGCCGCCGGCCACGTTGTCGATGCTCAGCGGGATCGGCAGCCCGAACCGCGCCCACTTCAGGTCCGGATCCGCCCGATCGGGTGAGATCACCGCCCGGATGATGAGGAACAGGCCGTATCCGCCGAGCCCGATCATCGCGATCGTGCCGGATACGCCGCTGAGCTTGTCGCTCAGGAAGTGGCCGATGAGCAAGCCGGCCAGGGGCGCGGCGCCGTCCCATAGGCCGAAGATGGCGGATGTCTTGACCGACTGCGGGAAACTCGGCCTGAGCCCCCCGAGCACGAGCGAGCTGCGGAAGTTGTCGAGGCTCAGGACGAACCCGAGCGCAAGCAGTCCGAACATCAATGAATTGTGGGATCCGCGCCGGTACGGCTCAAGCGGAACGGAGCGAACGGCGCATCCCCGGGAACGACCGGCGGCTTTACCGCGATGAACGCCGCGCGGTTGACTTCCCCGCCGCGGCGAGACACGGTGACAGGAGAGCTACATCCCGAGGGAGGCCGTCCGTGCTGTCCGCGGAAGACAACGAGACCCTCACACGGGTCGGGCCCGGCACCCCGATGGGCGCGCTGCTGCGCAGGTACTGGCTCCCCGCGTGCCTCAGCGATGAGGTCGCCGAGCCGGACGGACCGCCGGCCCGGGTCCGGCTGCTCGGCGAGGACCTGGTCGCGTTCCGGGACACCGAGGGCAGGATCGGGCTGGTCGAAGAGCAGTGCCCGCACCGGGGCGCCTCGCTGTTCTACGGCCGGAACGAGGAGGGCGGGCTGCGCTGCACCTACCACGGCTGGAAATTCGACGTCACCGGCCAGTGCACCGACCAGCGCAGCGAGCTGAAGCCGTTCTGCGAGAAGATCCAGATCACCTCCTACCCGGTCCACGAGTCCGGCGGCATCGTCTGGACCTACATGGGACCGGAAGAGGCCAGGACGCCGTTCCGGGACTTCGGCACCGAGTCGCTGCCGGCCGATCAGGCGTCCGTGGTGCGGGAGACCGTCTACTGCAACTGGGTGCAGTCGATGGACGGCGACGTGGACACGGCGCACATCTCCAACCTGCACCAGTTCGACGCGATCGACGACGTGCCCGACGACGGCAGCGACCAGCCGGGCTACCCGTCCAACTACATGTCGATGCGGTTCTGGCGCCACGACCCGCGGTCGCTCATCGAGGTGGACGACACCTGGTACGGGTTCCGGTACGCGGGCCTCCGGACCACCCCGAACGGGCACCAGCACGCCCGGATCTCGGCCTGGACCTTCCCGGGCGCGACCATCATCGCCGCGATCCCGTTCAACACCCGGCTGATCGTCGTCGTCCCGGTCGATGACGTGACGACCTACCGGTACAACCTCACCACCCAGCCGCCGGCCAACCCGCGCGGCCTCGGAGGCCCGCCGTTCTTCACCTACGAGAAGTACCCGTTCACGATGCCGAAGATCGGCACCAGCGGAACCCGCGACATGCCTCGGAACTACACCCGGGCCAATGACTACGGCATGGACCGGGTCGCGCAGAAGGGCACCTCCTACAGCGGGATCCCCGACTTCCGCAGCCAGGACAACATGGCGACCGAGACCGCGGGGCCGGTCTACGACCGGACGAGAGAGCACCTCGGGTCCACCGACGTCGCGGTGATCCGGATGCACCGGCTGCTGCTGCGCGCCGCCAAGGCCCTGCGCGAGGCCGGCACCGAGCCGCCGGCCGTCCGCGGCGACTTCCGCTCGATCCGGGGCGCGGAGAAGATCCTCGAGCCCGGGGAGGACTGGCGCGTCCTCGGCACCGACGACGACCCGGTCGTCAAGGAGGCCCTCGCCGCCCGCCCCCGTCCGTAGGTTCCCGACCAATCCCAAAATCGTTTTCCCGAACGGATCATGGCGCCTGCGCCCGCCCCCAGGCGCCTCTCCCGTTACCTCAAACGCCCCACTGGTATCGGCTCCCGAACGATATGATCCATCACCGCTCTTTCCCGCTTTCCAGAGCCTTGGATAGATACCAGTGACATTCACCGAACTCTATTTTCATTCCAGTAAGCGGAAGTTCTTCAGGGACATGGCCGTGGTATTCGCGGTCGGGTTCGGCTTCGCCGTCGTAGGCTGGGCCATATTGACGTTCATTCCCATCACGCCGGGCGATGCCGGCGACAAGCTCCGAGGAGCCGCCGAGCTCGCGGAGATCATCGGCGCGGCGATCATCGTGTTCTTCGCCCTGATCGGCTACCCCGTCCTGGCGCGCACCACCCGGCGGAGGTGGGGGCAGTTCTACCCGCCCGCGGTGTCCCTCAGGCCCGACGGGGCCTGGTTCCTGCCCGAACGCGGCCCGGTGCGTGTTCCGTGGGAGGCCATCGAGCGGGTCACCGTGCGGCGCACCATCTACAACAACAGCACCTCCACGGAGGTCATGCTCCGCCTGGTAACCGGCGCCCCGCTGCCCTCGGGTGGCCCGCCGCGGTCCAACAGCGACCGGATCCTGAAGATCGGTTCCCTGTCCGACCTCTCCGTGCCGGAAGACGACGCCCTCTGGTTCCTGAAGCAGGCCGTCGGCGACCGCCTGGTCATCACGGATATCGACCGGGTACGGGAGCGCTGACCGCCCGGGCGGGCGAGTGACCTGGAAGCGCGGTTATGATGCGGCACGTGGCACGCTCGGACACATCAGAGGTTGAGGACACCGCCGCCTCCCGGAACGATCCCGCCGGGGACGACGGTTCCAATGGCGTGCTCGGCGAGGACCGGCAGCGGGACGTCACCTTCCACGGGCGCGACCCGGAGACGGTCGCCGCGCCCGCGATCGTCGTCGGCTCCCCCACCAAGTGCCAGGCCCGCACCCGGCTGTACCGGGGCGGGCGCCTGGCGGAAGAGGGCTTCGCGCTCGAGCGGATCAGCGACCACCTCGCCGACGGCGACATGGTCTGGCTGGACCTGCGCGACCCCGACCACGAGGACCTCGCGGTGCTCAGCGAGGAGTTCGGGCTGCATCCGGTGTCCCTGGAGGACGCCGTCGCCGAGCACGAGCGGCCCAAGCTGGACCGGTACCGCGGCCATCTGTTCCTCACCGCCTACGGCGCCCGGTTCGACGAGACGACCGGGAAGATCGCCACCAGCGAGCTGGCGGTGTTCGTCACGCCGCAGGCGCTGATCACCGTCCGCAAGGACGACGGCCTCGACATCGGCAAGGTGACCGAGCGCTGGGACGCCAGCGACGACCTGCTGGCCGGGCTGGGGGCGGCCGGGCTGGGGGCCGGGTGCGGCGTCGGCTACCTGCTGCACGGGCTGCTCGACTACGTCGTGGACAGCCACTTCGAGGCCGTGCAGAGCCTGGACGACACCATCGAGGGCCTGGAGGACCAGCTGTTCGCCGTCACCCCGCAGGACATGCAGGTGCAGCGGCGGTCGTATGAGCTGCGCAAGAGCCTGGTGCTGCTGCGCCGCGTCGTGCTCCCGATGCGGGAGATCCTCAACACGATCATGCGGCGCGACCTGCACTACGTCGGCGAGGAAATGATGCCGTATTACCAGGACGTGTACGACCACGTGCTGCGCGCCACCGAGTGGACCGACAGCCTGCGCGACCTGGTGACGTCGATCCTGGAGACGAACCTCACCATCCAGGGCAACCGGATGAACATCATCAGCAAGAAGGTGACCGGCTGGGCCGCGATCATCGCGGTGCCGACGTTCATCACCGGCTTCTACGGGATGAACCTGCCCTACCCCGGCTTCAGCGAGCGGGCCGGCCTGTACACCATGGGTGTCCTCATGCTCGCCTGCACCATCACCCTCTACGCCGTCTTCCGGCGCAAGGACTGGCTGTAAGCGCGTTGGCGGTCAGCGCCGGCCCCGCCCGGAACGGTGACGCGGCGCCCTCGCCGCGGCCGACCAGCGGGCATCGATCTCCGCGCCGCGCCGCGCGAGCATCGCGTCGGCGGCGATCTCCTCCTCGGTCAGCGCTACCGAGATCGCCATCGCGATCCCGAAGGTGACGACGGTGAGGGCTACCACCAGCGGGAGGACGAAGCTGAGCGCGGTCGAGCCGGCCGTCCCCGACATGGAACCGGGGTAGACGCGCATCGCCGCCATCCCGGTGTAGTGCATGCCCTCCACCGCGATGCCCATGATCAGCGAGGCCCCGATCGTGGCGCCGACGCCCCGCACGCGGAGCCCGGCCCACAACGCCGCCGTCCCCGCGACGATCGCGATCAGGATGGACAACGCCACCAGCACCGGGTCGTAACGGGTGCTGTCGGGCATGACCATGGCCGCCATGCCCATGTAGTGCATGCCGGCCACGCCGACGCCGACGACCGACCCCGCCGTCACCAGGCGCACCCAGCCGCCGTCCCCGTAGCCGACGATGAACATCCCGATCCCGACGACGAGGATCGCCAGCAGCATGCTGGCGATCGTTTCCGGCACGTTGTACATGATCTGCTGGCCCGGGATCGTGAACCCGAGCATCGCGATGAAGTGCATCGCCCAGATCCCGGTGGCGCCGACCGATACGGCCGCGAGCGCGAGCCATGACGCGCGGCGCCCGTCCGCGTAGGCTCGCGCCCGGGTCACGCACCGCAGCCCCAGGAACGCGCCGAGGCAGGACACGGCATAGGCGAGCGCCGGATTCAGCGGCCCGTACGAGAAATTGTGCACGGTAACGGTACCCACGTGCGTCCCCTCCCTGGTGAACGTCGCCGACAACCATCGTTATCGAATAGAAGCACTATATGGTGGCTTTCGTGACAAAGACCGAAATCCGTAATACTTAACGGGTAGTAGCGACTCCGCCGCGCCCGCCCGCCCCATCCCGCTCCGTAAGAAATTTTTCTTCGCGTTCTTTCATCCGTAATGTCATTACGCCACCATGGAGCACCATGAGGCGTTACAGGACACTGGCGACGGCGTCGGCAACCGCCCTCGCCGCGGCGATCGCGCTATCGGCGACCGGGGCGGCCAGCCCGGCCGCGAGGGCGGGCGCGGGCGATCCGGGACCGGTCGCCGGCGCGCCGGTCAAGCACGTCATCGAGATCATGGTCGAGAACCACACGTTCGACAACCTGTTCGGCGACTACCCCGGCGCCGACGGCATCCCGGCGGGCACCACCATGCTGAACCCGAGCTCCGGCTCCTCGTCGGCGCCGGACGTGCACCCGGTGATGGCCACGCCCAACGAGGGCGACGTGATGAACGCGCTCAACAACGGCCGGGCCCAGGAACAGATGGCCATGGACTACGAGCCCGGCCAGGGCTACCGGATGGACCACTACACGGTGCTGCCCGCCGACAGCATGGCGTCCATCACCGAGTTCGGCCCGTCGTTCGACCCGGACCAGCAGTACCTCGCGCGCCACTACGAGCTGGCCGACCACAACTTCCAGCCGGAGATCGCGCCCACCCAGCCGAACGTGATGACCGCGCTCAACGGCACCTCGCACGGCTGGTACTACAACGACACCGATCCCAATGACACCCGGCCGTGGAACTCGATCTTCGACGAGCTGGCCAAGGCCAACCGGTCCTGGAAGATCTACTACGCGCTGCCGCTGAGCGTCCTGAACGGCACGCTGTGGGACAAGATCGTCCCGCCGGACCAGCTGAACGACATCGTCGGCGGCGACCAGTTCTTCAGCGACATCTCCAGCGGGAACCTGCCGGACTTCTCCTTCGTGCGGCCCGGCGTCGGCTACAGCGGCGAGGCGGAGGAGGACCTCGGCAACCCCGACGCCTGGATCGGGCAGCTGGTGAACGCGGTGGCCCACAGCCAGTACTGGGACAACACCGCGATCTTCGTCACCTACGACGAGGGCGGCGGCTTCTGGGACCATGTGGCCCCCTCGTACGCCAGCCAGTACGGAACGCGCACGCCGATGACGATCATCAGCCCCTACGCGAAGCCCGGCGTCTACCACCAGGAAACCACGAACGTTTCGATCCTGTCGTTCATGCAGGCGCTGTGGGGGCTGCCGCCGCTGACCCCGCTGAACGCCCGGCAGAACAACCTGATGTCGGCGTTCGACTTCCGCCAGGCCCCGCTGGCCGCCCCCGACGTGCCCGTCAGCCCGCCGGACACGCTCGGCTTCCACGGCCCGGGCGGCATCCTCACCGACATCTCCGAGCCCAAACCCGGCCAGCCCGTCTCCATCAACCTCGAGGCGGAGACCCCCGGCCTGTCCCTGGACTCCGGCACCAGCGGCACCGTCCAGCTTTCCTACACCCCGCCGCCCGGCGTGACCGCGCCGTCCGGCAATCCCTCCTCCGTCACCCTGAACGGCGGCCAGGCCAACTTCACGCTGACGTTCCCCACGGCCGGCTACTACCGGGTCGCGGCCACCGGCCCGAACGGCGACGAGGGCTGGGTCACCGTCGACGTCGGCACCACCCCCGCCACCGCGCCCTCCCAGTAACCGCGAACCGTCCCGCGGCCGGATGAAAGTGCCGTTGCTACGGCTACAGCCGTAGCAAAGTGCCGTTGACGCCAGGTCAACAGCACCGTTAGTCCAGCTCGGGGGGATCGGGATGTATCAGGCCCAGCATTTCCACGTACATTTGCTCGGGATAGGGGACGTAGTCGATCGCCACGTGCGCGGGATCCAGGATGAGCGTCCCGAAGCCGGCGATCCGGCCCGCCGGGGACCGGATTACCCGGATGTCCTTGACGTCCGCCAGTGAGGCGGTCCACGTCACGCCCGACCCCGAGCACAGGAAGATCCGCCACCGGGTAACCACGAGGTACGTGGAGAACCGGTCCAGCACCGCGCGGGCCAGGCTGAGGAAGAACCATCCCGTGATCAGCCATACCGCCAGCTCCACCCACCCGTGCCCGCTCACGGCCGGCTCGAGCGCGACCGCCGACAGCAGCGCGCCCGCCGCGGTGACGGCCCGGGGAAGGAGCCGGGCCGGGTGCAGCCGCTCGCAGATGGCCGGCGTTTCGCGTGCCGTCATGTACTTGTAAGCGGCGGCGGGAACGAGACCGGCCTTCACGGCGGCGGCGCCGTGACGCACGCGGGCAGGCGCGATCGCGCCGCGATGAGGGGCAGCAGCGGCCGCCGCTGCCCGGCCCCGGCTACCTGGCACGCGGCTCGCGCGACGACCTGGCCGGTGCGGTAGCGGGCCACCGTCCGGTTGCCCGCCAGCAGCACCTCGGTCCAGTCCTGGTCGCTGTCCAGCACGTACCCGGTCACGACCCGGTGCGTGGCCAGGGTGATCGACTCCGCCGGCAGCCAGGGCTGGGTGAGGAGGCCCGTGTAGGTCGACGAATTGCCGACCGTGACCGGGTAGAGGAAGACTACCGGCGGCACGAGCGCGACGACCGCGGCCGTCCCCACGCTCCTGGCGGAAACCCTCAGGCCGGATCCCGCCAGCTCGGCCAGGAGGAGCAGGCCGAAGGCCGCCGCCAGGATTATCAGCAACGCGTGCCGCCGGCCATCGCCACCACCGATCGCGTCCCAGTCATGCCGGGCGATGGACAACGCGGCGGTTCCCGTTACCGTGGCCGGGGAGATGAGCACCGTGGCCGCGAGCGCGAGGAGCGCGGCCACGGTCTGCCCCAGGTAGAGCAGCAGCAACGCGAGGTACGGCATCAGGATCGGCACGAGGGGGATGACGCTGCCGAGCAGCGTGTTCACGTAGCCGCCGGAGTGCACGATGGCCAGCGCGGTGTTCTCGTCGTAGTCCGACACGATCAGGAGCCTGACCACGGCGAGCAGGAGCACCCCGACCGGGGACAGCACGAGGGCGAGCGTGGTCGATCGCTTCACGCGCCTCAGCATGGGGGTGACCGGGCTGGGGGGTTTTAACTCTAGCCGCGCAGGCGCTGCAGGGCCTCGGCGAGGATGGCCTCGCCGTCGGCGTCGCTGCGCCGCTCCTTCACGTAGGCCAGGTGGGTCTTGTACGGCTCGGCGCGAGGCGGGGACGGGGGGTTGTCCTTGTCCTGCCCGGCCGGGAAGCCGCAGCGCGGGCACTCCCACTGGCCGGGGATCGCGGCGTCGGTGGCGAAGCTGGGCTTGGTCTCGTGCCCGTTGGAGCACCAGAACGATACCCATACCCGCGGCGCGGCGTCACCGCGTTCCGCCTCGCCCATCGGGCCGGCGCCTACCCTGCTTCCGCGTATAGCGCTGCCACTGCTCACAGATCACCCCTCGTCCGGAAGACATCGCACGAAACCACTCCTACCACGGCACGCGGGCAGGCGATGGCCGAACACGACAGTTAAGGAAAGTTAGTGGTTGACCAGCCAGCCCAGGGCGACGATGCAGACGAACCACAGGGATCCGAAGAAGATCGTGAGCCTGTCGAGGTTCCGTTCCACCACCGACGACGAGCCGAGGGTGGAGGAGACCCCGCCGCCGAACAAGTCGGACAGGCCGCCGCCCTTGCCCTTGTGCAGCAGGACGAGCAGGACTATCACCAGGCTCGTGACGATCAGGATGACCGACAGGGCGATGATCATCGACGGTGCACTCTCTTTCCCTAAGCCTGATCCCGGTACCTGCAGATCCGCGCGAAGTGGCCGGCGTCGAGGCTCGCGCCGCCGACAAGGGCGCCGTCCACGTCCGGCTGGGCCATGATAGGTCCGATGTTATCGTCCTTCACGGACCCGCCATACAGGATACGCGCGGATGCGGCGGTTTCGCCGTCGCGGAAGTCGGCAAGGAAGGCCCGGATGGCGGCGGACATCTCCTGGGCGTCGGCGGGGCTGGCGGTCTCGCCGGTGCCGATCGCCCAGACCGGCTCGTACGCGATGACCATCGAGGCGACCTGCTCGGCGCCGACGCGGGCCAGCGACCCCTTCAGCTGGCCGAGCACGTGATCGACGTGGGAGCCTGCCCTGCGCACGTCCAGGTTCTCCCCCACGCACAGCACCGGCGTGATGCCGCTGCCCAGGGCCGCCTTGACCTTCGCGTTGACCAGGGCGTCGTCCTCGTGGTGGTAGGCGCGGCGCTCGGAATGCCCGCACAGCACGTAGGAGCAGCCGAGCTTGGCCAGCATCGCGCCGGAGATCTCCCCGGTGTAGGCGCCGCTAGCATGCCGGGAGATGTCCTGCGCCCCGTAGCGGATCCGCAGCTTGTCGCCGCTGACCAGGGTCTGCACGCTGCGCATGTCGGTGAACGGGGGCAGCACCACGACCTCGGCGGCGGCGTAGTCCTTCGGCGTCAGCGTGAACGCGAGCTTCTGGACGAGCGCGATCGCCTCGAGGTGATTGCAGTTCATCTTCCAGTTGCCGGCGATCAGCGGGAGCCTGGTTACGGGAGTCGTCACTGTTCCAGTGCCACCAGTCCGGGCAGGGTCTTGCCCTCCATGTACTCCAGACTGGCGCCGCCGCCGGTGGAGACGTGCCCGAACGCGTCGTCGGGCAGCCCGAACGACCGCACGGCCGCGGCGGAGTCGCCGCCGCCGACCACGGTCAGCCCGCTGACCCTGGTGATCGCCTCGGCGACCGCCCGGGTGCCGGCCGCGAACGCGGGGAACTCGAACACCCCCATCGGCCCGTTCCAGAACACGGTCCTGGCGTCGGCCAGCTTCGCCGCGAACAGCTTCGCCGATTCCGGCCCGATGTCCAGGCCCATCCGGTCGGCGGGGATCGCGTCGGCCGGGTAGGTGCCGTGCTCCGCGTCGGCCGCGAAGCTCCTCGCGGCGACGATGTCGGCCGGCAGCACGATCTCCGCCCCGTGCGCCCTGGCCTCGGCGAGCAGGCCCTTGACCGTCTCGACCTGGTCCTTCTCCAGCAGCGAGGTGCCGACCTCGTGGCCCTGGGCGGCGAGGAACGTGTACACCATGCCGCCGCCGATCAGCAGCCGGTCGGCCAGCTTCAGCAGGTTGCCGATGACGCCGAGCTTGTCCGACACCTTGGATCCGCCGAGCACGACCGCGTACGGGCGCTCGGGGCTCTCGGTGAGGCGCCTGAGCACCGTCACCTCCGCGTTGACCAGGTCACCGGCCGCGTGCGGCAGCAGCCCCGGCACGTCGTACACGGACGCCTGCTTGCGGTGCACCACCCCGAACCCGTCCCCGACGTAGACGTCGGCAAGCGCGGCGAGCTGAGCAGCCAGCTCGCTCCGTTCGGCATCGTCTTTGGAGGTTTCGGCGGGGTCGAAGCGGACGTTCTCCAGCACCGCCACCTCGCCGTCGCCCAGCCCGGCCGTGACCGACCGGGCGGACGGGCCGGTCAGGTCGGTCGCGAAGGCGACCGGGCGGCCGAGCAGCTCGCCCAGCCGGTCGGCGACGG
>JAFMRC010000420.1 GCA_017354375.1 Nocardiopsaceae bacterium
GTGCGCGCGGATGACGCCGCGCGCTCGACGGCCTGGACGCCGGCCGCGGGTGCCGAGGCGGGGGTGACGGTGGGCGTGCTGAGCGGCGATCCACGGCGCAGCGCCGCCATCAGGGACGCGGTGACCGCTGGTATAGCATCGGGCACTATCAGTGCCCGGCACTGGCGGAGGCGCCGGGCAGGCGTGGCCCTGGTCGGCGGCGGCCCCGGGGATCCCGGGCTGATCACCGTCCGCGGGCGGCAACTACTCGCCGAGGCGGACGTGGTGGTCGCCGACCGGCTGGCGCCGCGCGAGCTGCTCGCCGACCTGCCGCCGGACGTGCTCGTCCTCGACGCGTCGAAGATCCCGTACGGGCGCGCCACGCCTCAGGACGACATCAACGAGGCGCTCGTCACCCACGCGCGGGACGGCAAGTTCGTAGTGCGGCTGAAGGGCGGCGACCCGCTCCTGTTCGGCCGTGGCGGGGAGGAGATGCTCGCCTGCCTGCGCGCCGGGGTTCCAGTCACCGTGGTGCCCGGCGTCACCAGCGCCGTCGGCGTGCCCACCGCCGCCGGGTTGCCGGTCACCCACCGCGGCGTGGCCCAGTCACTGCACGTCATATCGGCGCACGTCCCGCCGGGCGACCAGCGGTCGGCGGTCGACTGGGAAGCGGTGGCGCGCGATGACGGCACGATCGTGCTGCTGATGGGGGTGGAGCACGCCGGCGCGGTCGCGGAGGTACTCATGATCAACGGGCGCCCCCCAGGTACTCCCGTTTGGGTAATCGCGGACGGTACTATGCCGACGCAGCGCATAATTCATTCAAGGCTGGACGAAGTAGCCAGGCGGATCGAGCACGGGAGGATCCGGCCGCCGGCGGTCGTGGTGATCGGAGAGGTGGTCGCGGTCGCGGCGGAACTCGCGGAACTCGCGCGGCAGCTGGATCCGGGAGTGCCGTCGTTCCCTGTGGCGGAGGAAGACAGACGAGTGTGACCAGGCGGGACAATGGAAGTGAAGGGCATGGCGGCACGGGACGTGCCGGGAAACCCCGCTAGAACGACGACCCCAGCGGGATCGCTGACCCCGGAGGAGGACGAGACGCTGACCGACTCCGATGGGCCCAGGGCCAGGGTTGATGCGCGCCAGCTGGAGGAGGCCCTGATCAACCTGCGCAAGCGCGTCGCGGCCCTTCCCCTTGTCTTCGACATACCCGGTGCAGAGGACGTCGCCGCCGATCGCGGCAAGCTCGTCAGCCAGATCGACGACTACCTGCTGCCGCGCGTCCGCCAGTCCGCCGCCCCGATCCTGGTCGCGCTGGTGGGCTCCACCGGCGCGGGGAAGTCCACCCTGGTCAACAGCATCGTCGGTACGAAGGTGAGCCTGACGGGCGTGCGTCGTCCCACGACCAACTCGCCGGTGCTAGCCTGCCACCCCGACGACCTGCCGTGGTTCGCGGAGAACGTCTTCCTGCCCACCATGCCGCGAGTCCGGCAGGAGGGCCTGGCCCGCCCCGGCAAGGACGGCCTCCTCGTGCTGGCCCCGGTCGAGGAGGTCCCGCAGGGCATCGCGCTGCTCGACACCCCGGACATCGACTCGGTGGCGGCGTCGCACCGGGCTTTCGCCTACCAGTTCCTCGATGCCTCCGACCTGTGGCTGTTCATGACCAGCGCCACCCGGTACGCGGACGCGCCGGTGTGGGAGGTCTTGCAGCACGCGCGGGACCGCGACGCGTCCCTCGCCCTCGTGCTGTCCCGGGTGCCGCCGGCCCACGCCGAGGAGCTGGCCGCGCATTTCGGCGCGATGCTGGACGCGAACGGGGTCGTGCCCGACCAGCGGTTCATGATCGAGGAAACGACGATCACCGACGGGCTGCTCCCAGAGGAAGCCTGCGATCCGGTGAAGGAATGGCTGATCGACACCGCGCGGCGGGCCGACCGCCGGGTCGCGGTGCTGAGCCAGACGATGGCGGGGATGCTCGACACGTTCAAGGACCGGGTGCCGAGGCTGGCCTCGCACATCGACGCGCAGGCCGACCTGGCCGCTCGGCTGCGCCGTGAGGCCGAGTCCGCGTACCGGGATGCGCGGGCCGAGTTCACCGACGCCATCCGCGGAGCGCGGCTGCTCGGCGGCGAGGTACTGGCCCGCTGGCGGGACTACTCCGACAGCGGCGACCTGGGGGCCGAACTGCGCAGCAGGCGCCCGGTGCGCAAGGGCAGGCGCGCCCGCAAGGGCACCGGCCCCGCCGAGACTCGCGCGGCGCTGTACGAGGAGGCGCTGAGGGGCGCCCTGGAGGCGCTCGTCGTGGCGATCGCGGACCGTGCCGCCGAGCGGGTGGCGCGGGCGTGGTGGGCGATCCCGGCGGGCGCTGCGCTGCTGGCGGAGGCGGAGAAGTCCAAAGAGCACACCCGGGATACCGAACGGATCTTCGCGTCTGCCTTCGGCCCTGCCTCCTCGGATGAGAAGCCAGAAGACGCTCCGGCGGAAGGCTTCACCCGTTCGGGGAGTGAATTGGCCTCGCACGTGAAGCTCGCGGTGAGCGGCTGGCAGGACCAGCTGATCCGGGACGTGGAGGCGGCGGGCGGCACGGGGCGGGCCAGGGGCGCGATGAGCCTGGTGGCGGCCACCGCGCTGCTCGCCGACGGCAGCGGGCAAGGCGACGACATCGTGACCATGCCTCGGCGGCTGCTGGCGTCGGCCTTCGGCGCTGACGCGGCCACCGGCCTGCTGGGCCGCGTCCGCGAGGACCTGACCGACCGCGTCAGCCTGCTGCTGGACGAGGAACTGCTGCGGTTCACGGCGATCCTGGACGCGGCGGACACCGTCGATCCGGTGGCCGCGGTCCGCCTCTACCAGGCGGAGTACTCCCTGGAGACTGCCCGATGAATGTGGGACCGTCCCCGGCGGCCCTGGCGGCCGAGCCGCGATCGCCGACGCTGCCGGAGCGGCTGGCGGCGCTGGCGGCACTGACGCGGATCTGCCGGGACCGGGATGGCTTCGACACGGAGCTGCTCGCGGATTCCGAGAGAGTGCTGCGCCGGGCCGGCGAGCGATTGCGGATGTCGGCCGGGCACACCGTGGTCGCGATCGCCGGCGGCACGGGCAGTGGCAAGTCCACGCTGTTCAACGCGCTGTCGGGGGCGAGTTTCTCGCCGACCGGGGTGATCCGGCCGACCACCAGGGAAATACGCGCGTGCGTGTGGGGGATGCGGGGCACCGGGCCGCTGCTCGACTGGCTCGGGGTGGAGCGCCGCTACCGGTACGGGCGGGCCAGCGAGCTGGACGCGGGCGAGACCGCCCTGCACGGCCTGGTCCTGCTGGACTTGCCCGACCACGACTCGGTGGTCGCCTCGTCGGCGGCGGCGGTGGACCGCATCACCGGGCTCGCCGACATGCTGATCTGGGTGCTCGACCCGCAGAAGTACGCGGACGCCGCCGTGCACAACCGGTACCTGGTTCCCCTCGCCGGCCGCGCCGGGCTGTTCACCCTGGTGCTCAGCCAGATCGACACCCTTACCCCGGAGCAAGTCGATGACTGCACCGAGGACCTGGGGCGGTTGCTGGCATCCGAGGGCCTGGACGACGCCTGGCTGCACGCGGTATCGGCGCGTACCGGCGATGGCCTGGACGAGCTGCGCGCGTTGCTCACCGATGCGGTCTCGGCGAGCAACGCCGCCGCCGACCGCATTTCCGCCGACATCGATTCCCTGCTCGGCAGGTACGAGGGGTATGCCGCCGGGCCGGTGGTGGCGGAGGCCCCCGGACCGGCCGTAGCCGGAGCCCCGGGTGTTCCGGGAGCGCCTGGCCTCAACGGGGCCAGTGGGGCGGAAGGAGCCGGAGGCTCAGACGGGGCCGCTGGAGCCGGGCAGTCCGCCGGTGCTTCCGGAGCCGCCGGGGCCGCAGGAGCTGTTGAGTCCGCCGGGGCTGCCGGGATCTCCGGGGCCGCCGGAGTACCTGGAGTCGGCGAGACGGCGGGGAACGGGCCGTTTCCGGCCTCGGTGATCGCCGACACAGGCTTCGAACGGCCGGGCCCGCTGCCTAAGCGGCCCGCCCGGCCGCCGTGGGAGATGACCGAGGAGGAGCTCGCCGAACTGCGGGCCGAGCGGAATCGCCCGCCGTGGGAGGTCGGGGAACCAGGCGGCGACGGGCGACGCGAGCTGGACCCGGCCGGGCCGGGCGCTGTCGAGGAGGATCCGGCCGAGCTGGCCCGGAACGTTCCGGAGGCCGCCGCGACCGCGCTGATCGACGCGTTCGCCGACGCGTCCGGGCTGTTGGCCGTGGCAGATGGGCAGGCGAGCGCCCGGAAGGCGCAGAGCGCGCGGCTCGCCAGCTGGCCGCCGGGCCGCGGGATGCGGCGGGCGCTGCGGTGGCGCGACCCGGTGCGCTCGCTGCGCTCCGCGGCGGCTAGGACCGGCAAGCCCGGCAGCGTTAGCGGATCTGGTGCGGTTAGCGGGCCCGGGGGGGGGGG
>JAFMRC010000177.1 GCA_017354375.1 Nocardiopsaceae bacterium
CACCAGCCGCCACCGGGGCCGGCAACCCGGTCGCCATCCAGGCGGACCCGCAGCAGGCGGGGCAGGACAGCCGGCCGCCCGTCCAGACCCCGCCGGACACGGCGGGCTTCGCCGGCCGGGCCGCGGAACTGCGGCAGTTGTACGCCATGCTCCCGGCGCTCCCGGTCGAGGCGCCAGGTAGCCCGCCGGTCGCGGTCATCACCGGCACGGCCGGAGTCGGCAAGACGTCGCTGGCGATCAGGTTCGCCCGGCAGGCGGCTCACCATTTCCCCGACGGCCAGCTGTACGTGAACCTCCGCGGCTTCGACCCGTCCGGCAGCCCGGTCTCTTCCGGCGCCGCGCTGCGCGGGTTCTTCGAGGCGCTCGGCGTGCCGTCGCGGCAGGTCCCGTCGGAGACGGAGGCCAGGACGGCGCTGTTCCGCAGCCTGCTCGACGGCAAGCGGATGCTGCTGGTGCTGGACAACGCCCGGTCCACCGAGCAAGTCAGGCCGCTGCTGCCGGGCAGCCCCGGCTGCATGGTCGTGGTCACCAGCCGGGGTCAGCTCACCGGCCTCGTCGCGGGCGAGGGCGCGCGGCTGCTCTCCCTGGACGTCCTGTCCGGCACCGAGGCACGCGAGCTCCTGGCCAGGAGGATCGGCGAGGAGCGGGTCGCGGCCGAACCGGTCGCCGCGGGCGAGCTGATCCTCCGGTCCTCCGGGTTGCCGCTGGCGCTGAGCGTGACCTGTGCCAGGGCCGCCAGCCGCCCCGGACTCTCGCTCACCGCCCTGGCGAGCGAGCTCCGGGACGTTCGAGGCCGCCTCGACGTGCTGCAGACCGACGACGCCGCTACCGACCTGCGGGCCGTGTTCTCCTGGTCGTATGACCGGCTCGGCGGCTGCGCGGCACGCTTGTTCCGGTTGCTCGGCGCCCATCCCGGCCCGGACGTCTCGGCGCCGGCCGCCGCCAGCCTGGCCGGGGTGCCGCTGGCGGAGGCGAGGGCCATGCTCGCCGAGCTCACCCGCGCGTCACTGCTCAGCGAGGAGTCGTCCGGCCGGTTCACGTTCCATGACCTGCTGCGCGCCTACGCCGCCGAGCGTGCCGCCATGGACGCGGAGACCGGCCTATCGGAAGCGCTGCTGCGGATGCTCGACCACTACGTGCGCACCGCGCGCGAGGGCATCGGGCGGTTGTATCCCGGCCGCCCCCCGGTCGAGCTGCCACCGGTCCCCAGCGGGGTGACACCCGAGGAGTTCCACAACTACGAGGAGGCGCTCGACTGGTTCGGCGCCGAGCAGCAGGTGCTCCGTGCCGTCCTCGCCCTCGCCGCCGAGCGGGGCTTCGACGCCTACTGCTGGAAGCTAGCCTGGCTGTGGGCGCCGCTGCTCAAGCGCCGCGGCCTGCTGCACGAGGACGTGGCGGTGCAGCGCATCGCGCTGGACGCGGCGCGGCGGCTGGGGGATCCGGGCAGCCTCGGTCACGTGCACTACGAGCTTGGCCACGTGTACCTGAGGATGGGCAAGGTGGCGCACGCCGAGGCGCACCTGTCGAAGGCGCTTGAGATGTTCACCATGCTCCACGACAAGATCGGCGTCGGCCAGGTCGAGCACGGCCTGGCGTTGCTGATGAGCCAGCAGGCCCGCTGGACCGAGGCGCTGCCGCACGCGATCGAGGCGCTGCGGCTGCGCCGGGCGTTCGGCGGCGGGGCGTCCGTCGCCTATTCGCAGAACGCCGTGGGCTGGATCTACGCCAACCTCGGCAATTACGACGAGGCGCTTCGGTACTGCAAGCGCGCCCTGGAACTGCACCGCGAGTCCGGCAGCCGCAGCGGGGCCGCCGACACCATGGACAGCATCGGCTACGCCTATGCCGGACGCGGGAACCGGGATCTCGCCATCACCTACTACGAGGAGGCGCTGGAGACCTTCCGTGAGATCGGCGACCCCGAGTCCCAGGCCGGGACGCTGACCCGCCTGGGCGACGCGCACTTCGCCTCCGGTCGGCTCGATGCGGCGAAGGCCAGCTGGCAGGACGCGCTTGACCTGCTCGGCCGGGTCCCCGCCATGGACTTCGGCGCGCTGCGGGACCGGCTTGCCCGGCTGGCCGTGCGGGAGGAGGCGGCGCCGGCGTGATGGGAAGGCATGCCGGGAAGGCGCGGCGGGAAGCAGCGGGGATCGATTAGTGTTACACCGTGTTAGCCATGGTCGGTGGCCGATTACTCTTCACGGGGAGAGGTGCTCACGCTGGAAACGCCCAAACGCGCGTTGCTGCTGGAAAACATCCATCCGGACGCGGCGGCGCGCCTGACCAAGGCCGGCTACGACGTCTCGACGACGACCCGGGCGCTGGGCACGGACGAGCTGATCGACGCTCTGGCGGGCGTCAGTCTCCTCGGCATCCGTTCCCAAACCCATATTACCGAACGGGTGTTCGCGTCTGCCCCCGATCTCCTGGCTGTCGGCGCGTTTTGCATCGGGACGAACCAGATCGACCTGGCGTCGGCCGCCAGCCACGGGGTCCCGGTGTTCAACGCGCCGTTCTCCAACACGCGCAGCGTCGTCGAGCTGGCCATCGCGGAGATCATCTCGATGGCCCGGCGGCTGCCGGAGAAGAACTTCAGCATGCATTCCGGGGTGTGGAACAAGTCCGCGAAGGGCGCGCACGAGGTGCGCGGCCGCACGCTCGGCATCGTCGGGTACGGCAACATCGGCACCCAGCTGTCGGTGATCGCCGAGGCGCTCGGCATGAGGGTGTACTTCTACGACATCGCGGACAAGCTGGCGATCGGGAACGCCCGCCGCTGCTCCACCCTGGAGGAGCTCCTGGAGTCCGTCGAGACCGTGACCCTGCACGTCGACGGGCGCAGCGGTAACCGCGGGTTCTTCGGCGAGGCGGAGTTCTCGAAGATGCGCCCCCGGTCGCTGTTCCTGAACCTGTCCCGCGGCTTCGTCGTGGACCACGCGGCACTGCGCGAGAACATCCTCTCCGGGCACATCGCGGGCGCCGCGGTCGACGTGTTCCCGGCCGAGCCCAAGGGCCGCGGGGATGAGTTCACCTCCGAGCTGCGCGGCCTGCCGAACGTCATCCTCACCCCGCACATCGGCGGCTCGACCGAGGAGGCGCAGCAGGACATCGGCGGGTTCGTCTCCGGCAAGCTCGTCGATTACGCCGAGGGCGGCGCGACGTCGATGTCGGTGAACTTCCCCGGCGTGGCCGAGCCCCTGGTACCGGGCATGCACCGGATCATCCACCTGCACAAGAACGTCCCCGGCGTCCTCGCCGCGATCAACCGGACACTCGCCTCCCGGGGAGTGAACGTCGAGCGCCAGCTGCTGCGCACCGCGGGAGAGCTCGGCTACGTGCTCACCGACACCAGCACCAGCTTCGGCGAGGAGGTCCTCGACGAGCTGCGCGCGATGGACGTCACGATCCGCCTCCGCACGATCGAGCCGGAGTAGGCGGGCGGGCCTTCGGCTCGGGCAGCCGACCGGGGCCAGTCGATCGGGGCCAGTCGACCGGGAAGGAGAGGAGCGCGCGTGGCCGTCGTCGCCCTAGTCGTGTGGGCGGGCACCATCGCCGTCGGCGTGTACCTGCTGGCGACCAGCACCCGCCACCAGGGCGGCGCCGCCGCGGAGGCGGAGCGGGTTCCCGCGACGGTCGCGGTCAAGCCGGCGGCCTCGAAGAAGGAACGGTTCGACCCGCCGTCCCTGCGCGTGGCCAAGAGCGAGCCGCTCCCCGGCCTGCGAGCCCTCGGCGAGTTCACGCACCCGGCGCTGGCGGCCATCGGCTTCGCGTTCTGGCTGCTGTTCGCGCTGGTGCACGACCGGATCTTCGGGGCGATCGCCCTCGGCGTGGTGGTCGGCGCGATCGCCGCGGGCGTGTCCCTGGCGGTCGCCAACGGCCGCGCCGCGAAGAAGGAGGACGGCGGCAACGCCCTGTCCTTCTCCGGCCGTACCCTCGCCCTCCACGTAACGGGCGCTGCCGCGACCCTGTTGCTGGTCGCGGTGCTGATCGCGCTCCCGATGGCCTAAACCGCCACCCGCTGCCCCTCCTCCGCTGCGGCGCCCCCTCCTCTTCCGTGCCCCCTCCGCTGGGGCGCCCCCCGACCCCCTGCGGCCCGAATGCGCATTTGGGCTTGCTCTAGCTGGCCCGAGTGCGCACCTGGCACGTTGGGTGGGGTGCCGCGCTTCGCGCTCGCGTGCCCCGCTCCCGCGCTCGCGTGCCCCGCGACGCCCCCTCGCCCTTCCTCCGCTGCGGCGCCCCTTCCTCCGCTGCGGCCCAAATGCGCACTTGGGCAACCTCTTGCTGGCCCAAACGCGCGCTTGGCACGTTGGGCGAGGGTGCCGCGCTTCGCCCCCCGTCCCCTCGCCCCCGCGGCGCCCCTCCTCTCCGCGCGGCCCGAGTGCGCATTTGGGCTTGCTCTAGCTGGCCCGAGTGCGCACTTGGCACGTTGGGAGGGTGCCGCGTTCAGGCGCCGGCGAGGGAGGGGGTCGGGATGATCCGTTCGGAGAGGGGTGGTTCCGCGGCCATCACCAGGGCGCGGAAAAGCCGCGGGTCGGTTCCCTGCTCGGGGTGCCACTGGACGCCGACGACGAACTCGCCCGGGTCGGTGCCTTCGATCGCCTCGACGATGCCGTCTTCGGCCCAGGCGACCGCGACGAGGCCTTCGCCCAGCCTCTCCACCGCCTGGTGGTGGTGGGTCGGCACGTCGAAGAACTGGCCGCCATCCGGGAGGATTTCCCGGACCTGCGTGCCGCTGGTGACCCGCACCTTGTGGACGCCGAAGCCGTCGGCGGTGCCGCTGTGGTTGTTGTGCCCGACGAGGTCGGGGATGTGCTGGTGCAGCGTGCCCCCGGACGCCACGTTGAGCACCTGCATGCCGCGGCAGATGCCGAGCAGCGGCACCCGGAGCCGCAGCGCGGCCTTCACGAGCGCGAGTTCCCACGAGTCCCGGTCCGGCGCGTTGACGTCGGTCTTCGGGTGCATGTCCGCCGCATAGTACGCCGGGTCGATGTCGCCGCCGCCGGCGATCACGAGGCCATCCAGCCGGGCGACGGTTGCCTCGGCCTCGCCGGCATCCCCGTCGCAGGCCGGCGGGAGGAGCACGGGAACGCCGCCCGCATCCTTGATGGATGTCACGTATGTCCAGGGCAGCAGCGCGCCCTCTTCCGGCCACCCACGCCAGTCGGCCTGCGCGTGGTACGTAGATATGCCAATGATAGGCGTGGTACCTGACCGCATTTGTCCCCTTTAATACCTTTTATGGCGATAGAAGGCATTAATCCGCCTTCATGCCCCGTATCGTCGAAAGTGAAATGGGGGAGGCGGGCAAGCTGCCGTAATCTGAGAGTACTAGCGAACCCGATGGTAAGACGGCAGATCGCTGATACTGCTGTCGATAACTTAAGAAGTTCCGAAGTTTCGGCCTCCCCCCGAGCCCCCCAAACGTGCATCCGCCACGTTAGGTGATATTTTACCCCGGCTCATAGGCGAGGTTGGGGCGGAGCCAGTGCTCGGCGGCTTCCAGGCTGATGCCGCGACGGCGGGCGTAGTCCGCGACCTGGTCCCGGCCGAGGCGGCCGACGGTGAAGTAGCGCGAGGCCGGGTGCGCGAACATCAGGCCGCTGACGGCCGACGCCGGGGTCATCGCGAACGACTCGGTCAGGCCCATGCCGAACTCCTCCGCCCCCAGCAGGCCGAACAGCTCCCGCTTGAGGCTGTGGTCCGGCGACGCCGGGTACCCGAAGGCCGGACGGATGCCGCGGAACCGTTCCGCGTGCAGGTCCTCGATGACGACATCGCAGTCGGCGGGCTCGTACCACTCGCGCCGGGCCTTCAGGTGGACGTGCTCGGCGAACGCCTCCGCGAGGCGGTCGGCCAGGGCCTTGACCATGATCGCCGTGTAGTCGTCGTTGTCCCGCTCGTACCGCCGGGCCAGGTCGTCGGCGCCGTGGATGGCGACGGCGAACCCGCCGAGGTAGTCGCCTTCCGGATTCAGGTAGTCGGCGAGGCAGGAGTTGGGGCGGCCCTCCGGCTTGGCCGTCTGCTGCCGGAGCATCGGCAGCCTCAGCTCCACGGCCCCGGACGCGCTGGCCCCGGCGGGCGGCGAGACCACGATGTCGTCGCCGTCGGCGCGCGCGGGCCAGAACCCGTAGCCGCCGCGGGCGGTCAGCGACCCGTTCGCGATGATCTCGTCCAGCAGCGCGCCGGCGTCGTCGAACAGCTCCCGGGCCTGCGGGTTGTCCAGGATCCCCGGGTACTTGCCCTTCAGCTCCCAGGCCAGGAAGAAGAACTGCCAGTCGATCATCTCGCGCAGTTCTTCCAGCGAGGGGGAGACGGCCCGGACGCCGGAGAAGCCGGGCTCCGTTAGGTCATAGGAAAGGTTTTCACGGTTTTCGCGAGCTGCCTCCAGGCTGAGCAGCGGCCGGGCGCGGCGGCTGGCGTGCTGCTCGCGCAGGTGCTGCTGCTCCGCGCGGTTGGCCTCGTCCAGCCCGGCGACGCGGTCGGGGTCGAGCAGCTCGCTCACGACGCCGACGACGCGGGAGGCGTCGAGCACGTGCAGCGTGGAGCCGCCGTAGGCCGGGGCGATGCGGACCGCGGTGTGCTGCCGGGATGTGGTGGCGCCGCCGATCAGCAGCGGCTTGGTCATGCCGCGCCGGTCCATCTCGGTCGCGACGCCCACCATCTCGTCCAGCGACGGGGTGATCAGGCCGGACAGGCCGATGATGTCCGCATCCTCGGCGACCGCGGTGTCCAGGATCTTCTCCGTCGGCACCATGACGCCGAGATCGACGACCTCGTAGTTGTTGCAGCCGAGCACGACGCCGACGATGTTCTTGCCGATGTCGTGCACGTCCCCCTTGACGGTGGCCAGGACGACCTTGCCGTTCCCGCGCGGCTTGCCCGGGTTCTCCGCTAGCGCCGCTTCCTTCTCGGCCTTCTCGGCGCGCTCGATATGATGGCGGTCTTTGCCATCGGGCGCGCATCGGGGGGTACGGGGGGTCGCCCCCCCGGGAGACGACTGTATGAAGGGCTCAAGGTAGGCCACGGCGCGCTTCATCACCCGCGCGGACTTGACCACCTGCGGCAGGAACATCTTCCCGGCGCCGAACAGGTCGCCCACGATCTTCATGCCGTCCATGAGCGGGCCCTCGATGACGTCGAGCGGGCGCTCGGCCTGCTGCCGGGCCTCCTCGGTGTCGGCCTCGACGTGGTCGGCGATGCCGTGCACGAGGGCGTGCTCCAGGCGCTTGCCGACCGGTTCCTCCCGCCAGGCGAGATCCTCGGCCTTCTTCGCCTTCCCCCCGCCGGCCGCCTTGACCTCCTCCGCGTACTCGACGAGCCGGTCGGTGGCGTCCGGCCGCCGGTCGAACAGCACGTCCTCCACGAGTTCCAGCAGGTCCGGCGGGATGTCGGAGTACACGTCGAGCTGGCCGGCGTTGACGATGCCCATGTCCAGGCCGGCCCGGATGGCGTGATACAGGAACGCCGCGTGCATGGCCCGGCGCACCGCCTCGTTGCCGCGGAAGGCGAAGCTCAGGTTGGAGATGCCGCCGCTGGTGCGGGCGCCGGGGCAGCGCTCCTTGATCAGCGGCAGCGAGTCGATGAACGCCTTCGCGTAGCCGTTGTGCTCGGCGATGCCGGTGGCCACGGCCAGGACGTTCGGGTCGAAGATGATGTCTTCCGGTGCGAAGCCTGCTTCCTGCGTGAGGAGGTCATAGGCGCGGGCGCAGATCTCCGCCTTCCGCTCGGTGGTGTCCGCCTGGCCGCGCTCGTCGAAGGCCATGACCACGGCCCCGGCGCCGTAGCTCTTGATCGTGCGGGCGTGGTCGAGGAAGGGTTCCTCGCCTTCCTTGAGGCTGATCGAGTTCACCACGCCCTTGCCCTGGACGCACTTCAGCCCGGCCTCCAGGACGCTCCACTTCGAGCTGTCCACCATGATCGGGATGCGGGCGGCCTCGGGCTCGGTGGCGAGCAGGTTCAGGAACGTGGTCATGGCCTGTTCGCTCTCGAGCAGGTCCGCGTCCATGTTCACGTCGAGCAGGTTGGCGCCACCACGCACCTGGTCCAGGGCCACGTTCACGGCGGCCTGGTAGTCGTCGGCCTCGATCAGCCGCCTGAACCTCGCCGACCCGGTGACGTTGGTGCGCTCGCCGATCATCACGAAGCCGGTGTCCGCGGTGATATCGAACGGCTCAAGGCCGGACAGCCTGGTGGTCGCGTCACCGGCCCGCCGGGCCTGTATACGCGGGATGCTCCGGCGGCCCCGGCGGGCCGCCTCCGCGATCGCCGCGATGTGGGCGGGTGTGGTGCCACAGCAGCCACCGACGATGTTCACCAGGCCCTCGGCGGCGAACTCGTGCAGGTGGTGTGCCGTATCTTCCGGGGTCTCGTCGTACCCGCCGAACGCATTGGGCAGCCCCGCGTTCGGATAACACGCCGTGTAGGTCCCGGCGATCCGCGACAGCTCGGTGATGTGCGGCCGGATCTCCTTGCCGCCCAGCGAGCAGTTCACGCCCACGACGAGCGGATCCGCGTGCCGGACGGAGTTCCAGAACGCCTCGACCGTCTGGCCCGACAGCGTGCGGCCGGACAGGTCGACGATCGTCACCGACAGCCAGAGCGGAAGGTCCGGTGCCGCCTCTTGCGCCGCCTTGATCGCGGCCTTGGCGTTGAGCGTGTCGAAGATCGTCTCGATCAGCAGCAGGTCCGCGCCGCCCTCGCGCAGCGCGCCGATCTGCTCGGCGTAGGCCGCGGTCACCTGGTCGAAGGTGACCGCCCGGTAAGCGGGGTCTTCGACCTTCGGGGACAGGGACAGGGTGACGTTGAGCGGGCCGACCGAGCCGGCGACGTACCGGGGCGTCCCGGTTTCGCGGGCGGCCTCGTCCGCGGCTTGCCGGGCGAGTTGCGCGCTGCGGACGTTCATCTCGCGGACGCGGCTCTCCAGCCCGTAGTCGGATTGGCCGAAGCTCGTGGCGGTGAAAGTGTTCGTCGTGGTGATGTCCGCACCCGCCGCCAGGTACTCCCGGTGCACGTCGAGCACGAGGTCCGGGCGGGTCAGGTTCAGCAGGTCTGGGTCGCCCGTGGTATCCGGGGCGTGCCCGTCGAGCCGGTAATCGGCGGCCGACAGCTGCTTAGACTGGATAATGGTTCCCCAGGCGCCGTCCAGGACCGCGATCCGCTGGCCGAGGAGTTCTGCCAGGTCAGGCATCGTGCACCTCCCGTTCCGCGGGAGGCGCCCTTGGTCTATGCCAGACGCGCACGGGCTTCTTCCCGTGCGCGGGGCCGAGCGTGGCAGGCATCTGACGCCCGTTGCAGCGCCTCTCGGCCGCCTCTCCCACCATACAGGGCTTGACGCCAATTTTTCGAGTGGCTTCTTGTGATCAGCCACAGTAGACCTGGCGTCAACGGCGCGTTGCTACGGCTGGAGCCGTAGCAACGGCACTTTCACCGGCCCTATGCAAGGATGTCGGAGACGGCGGCGCGTAGCGGGGCGAGGCGGGCTCGCGCGGCGGCCCTGGCGGCGGGGAGGGTGGTGCCGTCGCCTGCCGGCTGGACGACTTCCAGGTATGCCTTGACCTTGGGTTCGGTTCCGCTGGGGCGGATGACGACGCGGGCGCCGTCAAGGGTGAATCGCAGGACATCCGACGGCGGCAGGCCGGTGCCGGGGGCGCTGGGGGTGCCGGGGGCAGTGCCTGGCTCCGAGTAGTCGGTGATGCTCGTGACGCGGATCCCGCCCAGCTCGACCGGGGGAGTGGCGCGGATTCGCCGCATGACGGCTGCCGTGTCGCCGATGCGCATCGACAGCTGCAGCGTCAGGTGGACGCCGTGCTCGCGTTCGAGGGCGTCATAGGCGTCCAGCAGGGTACGGCCGTTCGCCCTCGCCTCGGCGGCCATCGCCAGGACGGCGAGCGCGGCGCCGATGCCGTCCTTGTCCCGGACGACCTGCCCGACCATGTAGCCGAGTGCCTCCTCGTAGCCGAAGACGAGTTCCGGCGTCCCAGCCTCCCCGGCCCTGGATGCGTCACCGGTCCCGAATGCGTCCCCGGCCCTGGATATCCACTTGAACCCGGTCAGCGTCTCGGCGTATCCGGCGCCCGCCGCGGCGGCGATCTTCCGCAACAGGGTGGAGGAGACGATCGTGGTGGCGACGAGGGGTACTCGGGGTTCCCCGCTCCCGGAGGCCGGGGGGCTTGCGGGATCTCCGGCGCGGAACGGGGAGGCGCGGAACGGGGAGGCGCGGAGCAGGTACGAGCCGAGCAGCGCCCCGAGCTGGTCGCCGGTCAGCTGCCGCCAGCCACCCGGCCCCGTGCCGTTGTCCGGCCCCGTGCTGTTGTCCGGGGCCGCGACGTTGTCCGGGGCCGCGACGGCGAGCCGGTCACCGTCCGGGTCGGACGCCAGCACCAGGTCCGCGCCGGCCCAGGCCGCCTCCTTGAGGGCCAGGTCGAGCGCGCCGGGCTCTTCCGGGTTGGGGAATGCGAGGGTGGGGAAGTCCGGATCCGGTTCGGCCTGCGCCGTGACAACGCGCACCGTGGCCAGGCCCGCCCGCTCGATGGCCCGCAGCATCAGGCTGCCCGCCACCCCGTGCATCGGCGTGTAGACCACGGTCAGGGGCGGCTTTCCGGGCTGGCCCGCCGCTCTGGTGAATCTCGCGGTGACCGCCCGCAGGTACGCCTTCGCGATCTCGTCGTCGTGCCTCGTTACCAGCGGCGGGTGGCCCGTGCCCCCCGCCGGCGCTCCGGCCGTGCCCGTCGCCGGGACTCCGGCCGGGCCTGCC
>JAFMRC010000038.1:0-6970 GCA_017354375.1 Nocardiopsaceae bacterium
GCCATGCTCCGCCGCGGCCCGCAGCAGCGCGGAAGCCTCGGCCACGGACGCCGGGCAGGCCACGAACGACGGGACGACCGCGCCGACGGCGTCGGCCTCCGAACCGTCGCGGACCGGCGCGCTCGAGTCAGCGAGCGCCTTGCGGGCAACGTTCAGGTCAGAAGTCACGGCGCCTCACCTTCACCGGCCCGTGCTCGCCGGGGCGGCTCGCCCAGGCGCCTGGTGCTGAAGGAGTCATGGGTATCCGTTCGGATCAAAAGATTTCTGCCTGGCCCGCCGCCACCGCCGGGTGCGGCGTGCGGCGGGGACCGGGGACCTCGCCGCACAGCCGGGGGGTGGGGTAGACCTTGCCGGGGTTGCACAGGCTCGCGGGGTCGAACGCGCACCGCACCAGCTGCATGGTGTCCAGGTCCTCTTCCGTAAACATTTTCGGCATATATCGGGATTTGTCGACGCCGACGCCGTGCTCGCCGGTGATCGACCCGCCGTGCTCGATGCACGCGTCGAGGATCTTGCCGGACAGCGTCTCCGCGGCTTCCGTCTCGGCCGCCGAAGCATCGTCGTACAGGACCAGCGGGTGCAGGTTCCCGTCCCCGGCGTGGAACACGTTCGCCACCCGGATCCCGGATTCCTCCGACATATCCGAAATACGGCCGAGCACGTCCCCGAGCGCCGTCCGCGGCACCACGCCGTCCTGCACGATGTAGCCGGGCGACAGCCGCCCGACCGCGGCGAACGCGGCCTTGCGGCCCTTCCAGATCGCCGCGCGCCGCTCCGGGTCGTCGGCGGCGCGGATCTCCCGCGCGCCCGCGCGAGCGCAGATGTCCCGCACGGTGGCCAGCTCCGCCTCGACCTCGGCCGCCGGCCCGTCCAGCTCGACGATCAGCACCGCGCCCGCGCCCTCGGGATACCCGCAGTTCACGGCCATCTCCGCGGCCTGGATGGACAGCGCGTCCATCATCTCGATCGCGGCGGGCACGATCCCGGCGGCGATGATCTCCGACACCGCGCGACCTCCGTCGGCGAGGGTGTCGTAGGCGGCGAGCACGAGGTGCACGGCCTCCGGGACCGGGGTGAGCTTGACGACGATCTTGGTGACGATGCCGAGCGTGCCCTCGGACCCGGTGAACGCGCCCAGCAGGTCGTACCCGGCGGGAATGCCGGTGCCGTCGCCGAGCCAGGTCAGCTCGCCGTCCGGCGTGACGATCTCCAGGCCGGTCACGTGGTGCACGGTGAACCCGTGCTTGAGGCAGTGCGCGCCGCCGGAGTTCTCGGCCACGTTCCCGCCGACGGAGCAGATCACCTGGCTGGAGGGGTCCGGAGCGTAGAACAAGCCGGACGGGCTGGCCGCCGTCGTCACCGACAGGTTCGTCACGCCCGGTTCGAGGACGGCCCGGCGGGCGACCGGGTCGACCTGGAGGATCTTGCGCATCCGGGTCATCGCGATCAGGACGCCGTCGGAGCGCGGGGCGGCGCCGCCGGACAGGCCAGTGCCGCTGCCCCGCGCGACGAACGGGATGCCGCCGTCCGCGCATTCCCGCACGATGGCCGCGACCTCCTCCGCCGTTCCCGGCAGCACGACGAGCGCGGGCGTCGCCCGGTGCGACGTGAGGCCGTCGCACTCGTAGGTGCGCAGCTCCAGGGGGTCGGTGATGACGTGCTGGCGCCCGCAGATGGCCGTCATCCGGCCGGCGAGGCCTGCTGCTGTCGTCATGTGGGGGCTCCTGCGGGGTTGGGAGGCGGGCGCCGTCAGGGCATCCGCTCGTACGCCGGGACCGTGAGGAACTCGGCGTAGGAGTCGGCCAGCGCGACCTCGGTGAACAGCGCGACCGCCTGCCCGTAGCGGGCGGAGTCGAAGCCGTCGCCGGCCGCGTCGCGGATCTTCACCAGCTCCTCGTCGATGAGCCTTTCGACCAGGCTCTTCGTGATCTTCGTGCCGTCATCCAGGGTGACATCGTTGTGCAGCCACTGCCAGATCTGCGACCGGGAAATCTCGGCGGTGGCGGCGTCCTCCATCAGGTTGAAGATCGCGACCGCGCCGTTGCCGCCGAGCCAGGTGGCGAGGTACTGAAGGCCGACGCTGATGTTGTTGCGCAGGCCGGCCTCGGTGATCCCCCCGGGGGTCTTCTCCACGGCGAGCAGGTCCTCGGCGCTGACGGACACCTCGGGGCGCAGCTTGCCGATCTGGTTCGGGCTGCTGCCGAGATGCGCGTCGAAGACCTCCTTGCAGATCGGTACCAGGTCGGGGTGGGCGACCCAGGATCCGTCGAAGCCGTCGGTCGCCTCCCGGGTCTTGTCGTCGCGGACCTTGGCCAGGGCGGTGGCGTTGACCTCGGGATCCCGGCGGGACGGGATGAACGCCGCCATGCCCCCCATCGCGGACGCGCCGCGTTTATGGCACGTTTGCACGAGCAGCTCGGTGTAGGCGCGCATCATCGGGGCGGTCATCGTCACGGAGTTCCGCTCCGGCAGGACGAACTCCCTGCCCCGGGTGCGGAACTTCTTGATGATGGAGAACAGGTAGTCCCAGCGGCCGGCGTTGAGGCCGGCGGAGTGCTCCTTGAGCTCGTAGAGGATCTCGTCCATCTCGAACGCGGCCGGGATCGTCTCGATCAGCACGGTGGCGCGGATCGTGCCGCGCGGGATGCCGAGGAAGTCCTGGGCGATGATGAACGCGTCGTTCCACAGCCGCGCCTCTTCGTGGCTTTCGATCTTCGGCAGGTAGAAATACGGCCCCTTGCCCTTGTCGATCTGCTTTTGCGCGCAGGTCGTCATGTAGAGGCCGAAGTCGACCAGGCCGCCGATCGCGCGCTTGCCGTCGATCAGTATGTGCTTCTCGTCCAGGTGCCAGCCGCGCGGCCGGGCGACGATCGTGGCGAGGGTCTCGTCGGGGCCTAGCGCGTAGCTCTTGCCACCAGAGGTGAAGTCGATGGTGCGGTCGAGGGCGTCGGAGAGGTTGAGCTGGCCGCCGATCATGTTCTCCCACAGCGGGGTGTTGGCGTCCTCGAAGTCGGCGAGCCACACGTTCGCACCGGAATTAAGAGCATTTATCGTCATCTTCCGGTCGGTGGGGCCGGTGATCTCGACGCGCCGGTCGGTCAGGCCGGGGGCGAGCGGTGCCACCTTCCAGCTCGTGTCCTCGCGGATGTGCTTCGTCTCGGGGAGGAAGCGGAGGTTCTCCCCGGCGGACAGGAGTGCCTGCCGCCGCTGCCTGGCGGCCAGGGCCTCGGCCCGCCGCTCGGCCAGCTGCTCGTGCAGCCTCGCCAGCAGTTCCAGCGCCCTCGGGGTGAGGATCTCGTCGAACCGGTCTCCGGCGGGCCCGGTGACCTCCACGTTCTGCGGCCCTGTGTTCTCTGGCACCGTCGTCATGTCAGCTCCTCCCGGATGTGGCTATCCATCCTAGGCACGCGACCTCGCGGCGCACGAGGCCGGTGCGCGGGTGAGGCTACGACGGATACCGAGAGGACGCCGCCTTTTTGCCGGCAATCCCCGATGAGAATTCACGCTGCCATCTGCGCGGATGCGCACGTCCCGGCTCGTGATAAGCTAAACAGCCCATGTCAATGCATTAAAAGAAATCACAACTGCTAGCCTTCAGGAGTATAGCAGTCATAATGGCAATTCGTCAAATCGGAACCAGCTCCGATAAGGCTAAAGGCGCCCGCGGGTCCTCGCTCCGCGACGAGCAGGCGTACGTGACCATGCTGTACGGCCTGCTGGACGCCGCGCGCGAGCGCGGCGAGCGAGCGCTGGGCGAGGTCCGCGCCGCCGGGGGACCGGGCGGCACCCACTCCGCCCGCCTCGAGCGGGACGTCTCCGCCGCCGAGCACGAGGGCCGTCTCGCCCAGCTCGACGGCATCGAGCGCGGACTGTGCTTCGGCCGCACCGACGACGAGAACTCCGGCACGCTCTACATCGGGCGCACCGGACTGCGCGACGACGACTACGAGCTGAAGCTGATCGACTGGCGTGCCCCCGCGGCCCGCCCGTTCTACGCCGCGACCCCTGGGAATTCCTGCGGCCTCGTCCGCCGCCGCCACATCTACACCAGGCAGCGGACCGTCACCGGCATCGACGACGAGGTCTTCGACCCGGGCAGGCTGTCCGATTCCGACCGGGCCACGCTGTCCGGCGAGGCGGCCCTCATCGCCGCCGTCTCCAGCGCCCGCACCGGCAGGATGGGGGACGTCGTCGCCACCATCCAGGCCGAGCAGGACCGCGTTATCCGCTCCGGCCTGCCCGGGGTGCTGGTCGTGCAGGGCGGCCCCGGCACCGGCAAGACCGTCGCCGCGCTGCACCGCGCCGCCTACTTGCTGTACACCCACCGCCGCGTGCTGGAACGCCGGGGCGTGCTCGTCATCGGCCCGAACGTCACCTTCCTCCGCTACATCAGCCAGGTGCTGCCGTCGCTGGGGGAGACCGACGTGGTGCTGCGCACGCTCGGCGACCTGTTCCCCGGCGTGCACGCCACCACCACCCGTGACCCCGCCGCGGTCGTCAAGGGCGACGAGCGCATGGTGCGGGTGCTACGGCAGGCGGTCCGCGACCGGCAGCGGGTTCCGAAGTCGGACATCACGGTGGACGCCGACGGGGTTCCCATTCCGCTGTCGCGCGAGGCGGTCCTCCGTGCCCGTGCCCGCGCCCGGTCGCTGCGCAAGCCGCACAACGTCGCCCGCAAGCTGTTCGTCACCGAGTTGCTCACCGAGCTGGCCTGGTCCGAGGCCCGCGTCCTGGACCGCCCCTTCGACGATTCGGACGTCCCGTACGCTCGCGAGCGGCTATGGGGCGAGCCCGGGGTCGCGGGCGCGCTCGACGCCCTCTGGCCGCTGCTTACCCCCCAGCGGGCGCTGGCCGGCCTGCTGGGGTCCGTGGCGGCGATCAGGTCCGCGTCCCGGAAGATCCTCGATGATTCCGAACGGATGGTGCTGGCTCGCCCCGCCCCTGGTTCCTCGCCGCCGGAGTGGACGGTGGCCGACGTGCCGCTGCTGGACGAGCTAGCCGAACTGCTCGGAACCGACGACTCCGAGCAGAAGCGGAAGCGGCGGGAGATGGAGCGGGCGCAGCGGCTGGAGGCCAAGTACGCGGCCGAAGTGCTGGAGATCACGGGGGTCGCCGACCTCGGCATGGTGGACGCCGAGACCCTCGCGGACTGGAACCGGGACAACGGCCCCGCCCTCACGACGGCGGAACGAGCGGCATCCGACCGCGCCTGGGCCTACGGCCACGTGATCGTGGACGAGGCGCAGGAACTGTCCGCGATGGCGTGGCGGATGGTGGCCCGCCGCAACCCGTCGATGTCGATGACCGTCGTCGGCGACGTGGCCCAGACCGGCTCGCCCGCGGGCGCCCGGTCGTGGAAATCGATGCTGGACCGGTTCATCCCCGGTCGCTGGCGCGAGGAAAGGCTGACCGTCAACTACCGGACGCCGTCGGAGATCATGGCGGTCGCCGCGGACGTGCTCGCCTCGGTCGCGCCCGGTGAGCTTCCCCCCGAATCGGTCCGCTCCGAGGGTGTCCCCCCCAAGGCGATCCGCGTTTCCGGGGAGTCGGCACTGCCCGATGAGGTGGCGCGGGCCGCCCGCGCGGACCTGTCGGAGATCGGCGGAGCCGCGGGCGGGCGGCTCGCGGTGATCGCGCCGGACGCCCTCGTCGCTGGCGTCTCGGCCTCGCTAGCGGAAGCGGTCCCCGGCGACGACCCGGAATCCCTCGACGCGGCGGCGGCGGTGCTGACGGTGTCGCAGGCCAAGGGCCTGGAGTTCGACCGGGTGGTGCTCGCCGACCCGGCCGGGATCCTCGCCCAGTCCCCGAACGGCGGCCACGACTTGTACGTCGCGATCACCCGCGCCACGCACCGCCTCACGGTCGTCTACGCCGGAGACCTGCCCGCCCCGCTGCGCCGTCTGATTAGCTAGGGTGCCTGCGAGGACGGAAGGGAGGGACGGGCAGGGTTGCCCGCGATGCCATGCACGAAGTGCTCAAGGTGCTGGGGGAAAGGGCGAAGTCCAGGAGCGCGCCGGGTCGGCGGGACGACGGGCTGCGGATCGCCCTCGGCATCGAGGGCGGCGGCATGCGGGGCACGGTCACCGCGGGGATGGCGTACGCGCTGCACGAACTCGGCATGACGCGCGCGTTCGACGCGGTCTACGGCGCATCGGCGGGCGCGATCAACGGGGCCTGGCTGGTGAGCTCCCGGCCCGAGGGACTGCGCGGCTGGACGGATCCGTCGTTCGCGCGGGCGCTGATCAGATGGCGGGCGCTGCTGCGGGGCAGGCCGGTGGTGGACGTGCGCACCCTCATCGAGGAGGTGTACGTGAACACGTTCCCGATGGACTTCGCATCCGTGATCGCCAGTCCGGTCGAGTACCACCCCCTCGCCACCGACGCCGCCACCGGGAAGGCGGAGGACCTGCGCCCGCTGGTGTCCGACGTGCCCGAGATGCGGCTGGCGCTGCGGGCCAGCGCGGCGCTGCCGTTCCTGGCTGGCCCGCCGGTGACGCTGCGCGGCAGGCGGTTCTACGACGCCGGGGTAGCGGAGTCCATCCCATTCCGCACCCCGCTGGCCCACGGCGCGACGCATGTCCTCGTGCTCCGTTCCAAGCTCCCGATGGGGCCGGTCCACGACGGCACCCTGGTCGGGTTCGCCGGCCTGGACGCCTCGCGGCTGCCGCCCCCGCCCCGCTCGGCCCGGGTGCTCACCCGCACCACGCTCCGCGGGGAGTCGAGGGAACTGCGCTCTGCGCTCCTGTCGCGCACGATCCGCACGCTCCAGGACGTGTCGCGCATCGCCGAGCTGGAGGCAGCCGGCCGGGCGTTCGCGGTCTACGGGAGTCCGGCCATCATGCCCCCGGTCAGCCGGATGACCACCGACGGCGGCATGCTAGCCGCGGCCTTCGAAGCCGGCCGCTCCGCCCTCCACCACGCCTTCACCCCGTCCGCTGAGCCGGGGTGAAAGTGCCGTTGCTACGGCTGC
>JAFMRC010000038.1:6980-24414 GCA_017354375.1 Nocardiopsaceae bacterium
AACGCGCCGTTGACGCGAGGTCAACATCAGGGGTGAGGCCGGGCGCGGGGGGAGTCGCGAACATCCGTTCGGAATACAAGGGTTTTGGGTGTTGAGGGGCACAACGGGGAGGCGCCGGGTGTTATTCAGGTGACGTGTTCCCCTGACGGTGGCACTATCGGGGGAGCGGCCGAACGCTTGGAGGATGATGACGACAGCTACCGGCGAGTGGGCCGACCGGACCGGGACCGGCGCCGCCACGGGCGAGCTCGACCTGGAGGACCGGCACGCGCTGCGCCGCGTCACGGGGCTTTCCACCGAGCTCACCGATGTAACCGAAGTCGAGTACCGCGCGCTGCGCCTGGAGCGGGTCGTGCTGGTCGGGGTCTGGACCGACGGCACCACCGAGGAGGCGGAGAACTCGCTGCGCGAGCTGAGCAGGCTCGCGGAGACGGCCGGATCAGTCGTGCTCGATGGCCTCATCCAGCGCCGGTCGAGGATCGACGCCGCTACCTACATCGGCTCCGGCAAGGCGGCCGAACTGGCCGGGACCGTCGCGGCATGCGGCGCGGACACCGTGATCTGCGACGGGGAGCTGAGCCCGAGCCAGCTTCGCCAGCTGGAGGGCGTGGTCAAGGTCAAGGTCATCGACCGGACCGCGCTGATCCTGGACATCTTCGCCCAGCACGCCAGGAGCCGCGAGGGCAAGGCCCAGGTCGAGCTCGCGCAATTGCAGTACATGCTGCCGCGGCTGCGCGGCTGGGGTGAGTCGCTGTCCCGGCAGGCCGGCGGCCGGGTAGCCGGCGGTGGCGGGATCGGAACTCGCGGCCCCGGTGAGACGAAGATCGAGACCGACCGGCGGCGGATCCGCACCCGGATCTCCAAGCTGCGGGGCGAGATCTCCGGCTTCAAGACCGGTCGCGAGGTGCAGCGAAGTCGTCGTCGGCGGGGCGCCGTGCCCTCGGTGGTCATCGCCGGGTACACCAACGCCGGCAAGTCGAGCCTGCTCAACGCGCTGACCGGCGCTGGAGTCCTGGTCGAGGACGCGCTGTTCGCCACCCTCGACCCGGCGGTGCGCAAGGCGAAGACCCCGTCCGGGCGGCCCTACACGCTGACCGACACGGTGGGGTTCGTCCGGCACCTGCCGCACCAGCTGGTGGACGCCTTCCGTTCTACGCTGGAGGAGGCGGCCGACGCCGACCTGGTGCTGCACGTGGTAGACGGCTCGGACGCCGATCCGCTGGCGCAGATCAGGGCCGTCCGCGGCGTGCTGGCTGAGGTTGGCGCGGCGGACGTGCCGGAGCTCATCGTGATCAACAAGACCGACGACGCGGACCCGGTTACCGTGAAGGAGCTGCGACTACGCGAGCGTGACGCCGTCGCGGTGTCCGCGAGGACGCGAGCGGGCCTGGACGAGCTGCGGGCGGCGATCGAGAAGGCGCTGCCCGAGCGGGACCGCGCGGTCCACGTGGTCGTGCCCTATGAGCGCGCGGACCTGGTCGCCAGGGCGCACGCGGCGGGTGAGGTGCATCGCGCCGAGCATGGCGATCAGGGCACGCTGCTGGAGGCCAGGGTGCCACCAGGACTAGCCGCTGAGCTGGAGCGATTCACCGTAGTTACCCCGTAAGGCGGTGACGGGTTTCGTACCCGTGAGTAGCTTTATGGTTGACTACGTATTTGCCTGGGGGTCTTGTCCGCGGCCCCGTCGGTGCAATACCGTAACTGAACCGATATGTAGGGGGATGCCGCGCAACACGGCGTTGCGCGCATTCCGGCGATGCTAGCGCGACGTTCACGGTACCCGGTAGGACACGGATGATGCCGACGTCCATCCAGAGCACGGCAGGTGGCCGATGAGGAATGCCGAACCCGCACTCCGGGATTCCGCGCAGGCTGGGACGCGCCCGTGACCGCGCGCCTGCTCACCAACATCGGTCGGCTGTGGACCGGGACCGAGATCCTCGGCAACGCCGCCATCGTCACGTCCGACGATCGCATAGCGTGGGTTGGCCCGGCCTCCGAGTTGCCGCGCAGGGTGCCTGGCGTCATCGACGACATCGTCGATGTCGATCTCGTCGAAAACCTGGGCGGTGGCCTCGTCACGCCGGGCCTTATCGACGCGCACACCCGTCCGGTCTACGCCGGCAACCGGTACGCCGAGCTGGCCATGCGCTCCTCCGGCCTCACCGACGCCGAGATCACCGCGGCCGGCGGGGGCATCAACGCCACCCTCACCGTGACGAGGGGCACCGACCCGTGGACCCTGTGCAACCACGTGCGGGAGCGGCTGGCGGCCTGGCTCCGGTCCGGCACCACCACCATCGAGGCGAAGACCGGTTACCACCTCACCAGGGATGGCGAGCTGGCAGCCATCCGGACGCTCCGCTCCCTTGAGGCCGAGCCCGGGATGCCGCGCGTGCACGCGACGTTCATGGCGGCGCACGTGGTGCCTCCGGAGTTCTTCGGCCGCCGCAGCGACTACGTGGAGGCCGTCGCCAGCTGGTGCCCGGACGCCGCGGCCATCGGCGCGGACGGGATCGACGTCGATTGCGGTGACGGCCGCTTCACCGAGGACGAGGCCAGGTGGATCCTCGGGGCCGGCCGCCGCAGCGGGCTGCTGACCCGGGTGCACGCCGGAGAGAGCAACCCGGGCAAGGCCGTCGGAGTCGCGGCCGACGTCGGCTGCGCCTCCGTCGACCTGCTGAACGTGGCGACCGACGACGACGTGACCATGCTCTCCCGGGCCGGGGTCTGCGCCGTCGTCTGCCCGGCCACCGCCATGCGGCTCCAGGCGCGTCCCCCGGTCCGGGCGATCCTCAACGCGGGGGCGTCCGTCGCGCTCGGCTCCGGGCACACGCCCGGCGCCGTCGGCATCACGTCCATGCCGCTGGTGATCTCGCTCGCCATCGGCTACCTCGGGATGAGCGTTACCGAGGCGCTGCGGGCGGTCACGGTCGGCGCCGCGCACGCTCTCCGCGCTCCCGACCGCGGCGCGATGGCCCGCGGCAGGCTCGCCGACATCGTGCTATGGGAAGCCGACCACGAGGGTGCGTTCGCCTGGGACTACGGCCTTCGCCCGCGCCGAGTCTGGCACGGCGGCGAGCCCGTGACCGCGTAAGCCGGCGAGCCTTTGCTGAGTCAGCCAGCGAGCCCGTGACTGCGTAAGCTTGCGTGCATGGCCGCGCCCGCCGCACCCGCGCCCCCGCCCGTCACCCTCGTCACCGGCGAGGAGGAGTTCCTCGTCGACCGAACGGTCCGCGAGCTCGTCGCCCACGCCCGGGCCGCGCGCGCCGAGGCGGGCGACGACGGTGGAGACCTGCACGACATCGAGGCCAGCGCTCTCGGGGCGGGGGAGCTGACATCGCTCACGTCGCCGTCGCTGTTCGGCGGCGGGAGCGTGGTAATCGTCCGCGGCGCGCAGAATGCCGCCAAGGAAGTCGCCGCCGACCTGGTCCGGTACGCCAGGGCGCCGTCGCCGGACGCCGTCGTCATCCTCACCCACGCCGGAGGGGCGAAGGGGAAGGCGCTGGCGGGCGACCTGAAGAAGGCAGGGGCACAGGTGGTCGAGCGGCCGAAGATCACCCGGCCGTCCGACCGGGCCGACTTCGTGAAGGGCGAGTTCAGGCGGGCGGGGCGGCAGGCCGACTCCGGCGCGGTCCAGGCGCTGCTCGACGCGGTCGGCGGTGACCTGAGGGAGCTGGCGTCCGCGGTGGACCAGCTGGCGTCCGACACCGACGGGCGGATCACCGCGCCCGTCGTGGCGCGCTACTACCGGGGACGGGCCACCTCGACCGGATTCAGCGTCGCCGACCACGCGGTGGAGGGGCGGCTCGGCGAGGCCCTGGAGCAGCTGCGCTGGGCGCTGGCCACCGGCACCGCGCCGGTGCTGATCACGAGCGCGCTGGCGAACGGCGTGCGGCTGCTCGGGCGGGTCGGCGGGGCACCGAACACCGGCGCCGCGGCGCTGGCCGGGGAGGTAGGCGCTCCGCCCTGGAAGATCGACCAGGTGCGGCGGCAGCTACGCGGCTGGCACCCTTCCGGGGTGGCGGTGGCGCTGCAGGCGATCGCCGAGGCGGACGCGCAGGTCAAGGGGGATAGCGTCAGCGCGGGCTACGCGCTGGAACGAGCCGTCCGCCGGGTCGTGGAAGCCCGCACCGGACGCTGACCGGTCGCTGAGCGGGCGCGGAACGCGCTTAACTACGCAATCGAACGTGCTATCACGCGCTCGATTGCGCAATCGAGCGTGCCCGTGGCCGGGGCCACGGAGGGCGGAGGGCGGAGGGCGCTCAGGCGCTCTTCTGCAGGTCGGCGAGGCGCTTGGCGATCGCGGACTTGCGGTTCGCGGCCTGGTTCTTGTGGATGACGCCCTTGCTCACGGCCTTGTCGAGCTGACGGGTCGCGACGCGCAGCGCCTCGGTCGCCTCCTCGACGTTGCCGGTGTCCGCGGCCTCACGGAACTTGCGCACGTGCGTCTTCAGCGCCGACTTGACGGCCTTGTTGCGCTGGTGCGCCTTCTCGTTCTGCCGGATGCGCTTGATCTGCGACTTGATGTTCGCCACGCGTAGAAAGTCCTTCTCGTGAGTGTAGAAAGCCAGGTTAGCCGCCGGTCTGCCCGCCTGGAACGGTATAGGGCGACCAGGGCGGCAAAGATGAGGGCGCGACTAAGGAGGATAGCCGAGGCCCGGCTACTTCCTCAAACCGGGACGCCGTGCCATACCCTGATCCGGGGGCAATCGCCTCCGCCCAGCCATCCAGCCATTGATAGCCAGGAAGCAAGGTGCCCATGAGCGATCCGGCACAGCCCGCCGCCGTCGGCCGACGGGCACCCGCGCCTTCCCGTACGGACCAGGCCGTGATCCGGAACTTCTGCATCATCGCGCACATCGACCACGGCAAGTCCACCCTCGCCGACCGCATGCTGCAGCTGACCGGGGTGGTGAAGGCGCGGCAGATGCGCGCCCAGTACCTGGACCGGATGGACATCGAGCGCGAGCGCGGCATCACGATCAAGTCGCAGGCCGTCCGGCTGCCGTGGGAGAAGGACGGCCAGCACTACGTGCTGAACCTCATCGACACTCCCGGCCACGTCGATTTCACTTACGAGGTCTCTCGCAGCCTCGCCGCGTGCGAGGGGGCGATCCTCCTGGTAGACGCGGCGCAGGGCATCGAGGCGCAGACCCTGGCCAACCTCTACCTGGCCCTGGACGCCGACCTCACGATCATCCCGGTGCTGAACAAGATCGACCTGCCCGCCGCGCAGCCGGAGCGGTATGCGGAGGAAATAGCAGGAATTATCGGGACAAGTGGCCCCGACGATGTGCTGCGGGTCTCCGCCAAGACCGGCGATGGCGTCGAGGATCTGCTCAACGCCATCGTCGACCAGGTTCCGCCGCCGCACGGCGACCCGGACGCCGCGTCGCGAGCGCTGATCTTCGACTCGGTCTACGACACCTACCGCGGCGTGGTCACCTACGTCCGGATGGTCGACGGCCGTCTCTCCAGCCGGGAGCGCACCCTCATGATGTCCACCGGCGCTGTCCACGAGACACTGGAGGTCGGGGTCATCTCGCCGGAGCCCATCCCCTGCGAGGGCCTGGTGGCCGGGGAGGTCGGCTACGTCATCTCCGGCGTCAAGGACGTCCGGCAGGCGCGCGTTGGCGACACGATGACCAGTTCCGGCCATCCCGCGCAAGAGCCCCTCGCCGGGTACCAGCACCCCCGGCCGATGGTGTTCTCCGGCCTGTACCCGCTCGACGGCGACGAGTACCCCGAACTCCGCGAGGCCCTCGACAAGCTGCGGCTCAATGATGCCGCGCTCTTCTACGAGCCGGAGACGTCCACCGCGCTCGGCTTCGGGTTCCGGTGCGGGTTCCTCGGCCTGCTGCACATGGAGATCGTGCGCGAGCGGCTGGAGCGCGAGTTCGGCCTGAGCCTGATCTCCACCACGCCGAACGTCATCTACCGGGTGGAGATGGAATCCGGGCGGGAGATACGGGTGACCAACCCCGCCGAGTTCCCCAGCGGCAACACCCCCGGCTCGCCGGGTGACGGAAGCCTCAAGGCCAACACCGGCGGCAAGATCGCCAAGGTCTTCGAGCCCGTGGTGAAGGCGACGCTCATCGCCCCGTCCGAGTTCATCGGGGCGATCATGGAACTCTGCCAGTCCCGGCGCGGCGTCCTGGGCGGCATGGACTACCTGTCCCCCGAACGCGTGGAGATCCGGTACACGCTGCCGCTGGCGGAGATCATCTTCGACTTCTTCGACCAGCTCAAGTCCCGCACCCGCGGGTACGCCAGCCTGGACTACGAGCCGGACGGCGAGCAGCAGGCCAACCTGGTGAAGGTCGACATCCTGCTGCAGGGCCAGCCGGTCGACGCGTTCAGCCAGATCGTCCACTCCGACTCCGCGCGCGAGTACGGCCTGGCGATGACCGCCAAGCTCAGGGAGCTGATCCCGCGGCAGCAGTTCGAGGTGCCGATCCAGGCGGCGGTCGGGTCCAGGGTCATAGCCCGGGAGAACATCCGCGCGATACGCAAGGACGTCCTGGCCAAGTGCTACGGCGGCGACATCTCCCGCAAGCGCAAGCTGCTGGAGAAGCAGAAGGAAGGCAAGAAACGGATGAAGACGATCGGCCGCGTGGACGTGCCGCAGGAGGCATTCGTCGCCGCGCTGAGCACGTCCCGGCAGCCGGACGCCCGTCGCTGAGCGTCAGGAGCCCGTTCAGGCCCGTTCAGGGCCCGTTAGGAGGATGCGGCGGGCCGGGCGAGGAAGGAACGCCGCCGCTGTGCGCGGCGAACGCGACCCCAACGGCGATGAACAGCACCCACCCGGCGATCGCCAGGTAGCCGAGGATCAGCCCGGCGAGGGCCATCCCGTCGCCGGGCTTGCCGGTCCTGCGGATCTCGCCGCGCCCCATGTGGCCGAGGACGACCGCCGGGATGGCCGTCAGCCCCCCGGTGAAGAACTCCAGGATCCCGCACGCCAGCGACGCGGCGGCCAGCCCGCTGGACGGGGCCGGCGCGGGCTGGTACGGCGGTGAGTAGGGTACCGGTGCCGTGCTGAACGCCACACCGCCGGGGAGGTCCGTGACGATGGGCGCGAGGTCGCCGTACGTCTTGGACGACATGACCCGGGCGCAGCGCTCGTCGAACTCATCCTTGGTGAGGCGGCCCTCCCCGAAGGCGGCCTTCAGCAGGTCGATCGCCCGCTCCCGGTCCGCTGCCGCCGCCCGCATCCCCGGCGGCCCGAACCCCGGTGCTCCGTACACCGGCGCTCCGTACACCGGAGGCGGAGCCCCATAGGGGGAAGGCACCCTGTAGCCAAAAGGTGGCCCGTACCCTGATTCACCGCCCGGAGTCCTGCCGGATCCGGGCCTGCCGAGTTCCTGATCGCCAGTCACAGACCCTCCCGCCTGCTTTAGCTTGATTCCAGCTTAGCCGTCAGAGCATATTCTCGGCACCATGCCAGGCATGCTTCCCGACGGTGAACCGGCGCCCGCGGACGGGCGGCTGCCGGAGGCCTCGGCGCGCGCGTTCGGGGCGAGCCCGTTCGGCGTCTACGTGCACGTGCCGTTCTGCCGGACCCGGTGCGGGTACTGCGACTTCAACACCTACACGGCGACCGAGCTGGCTGGCGGCGCCTCGCAGGCGGAGTACCCGGCGCTGGTGATGCGCGAACTCGATCTCGCCCGCCGCGTGCTGCTCGCGACTGATAACAGCAACAGGAGGGGCGACGGCGGGGCTTCCGGCGTCGATAACAGCAACAAGCGCGTCGCGACGGTGTTCTTCGGGGGCGGCACCCCCACCCTCCTCGCGCCGGAACAAATCGGAAATATCCTGAAAAAGATTGACGAGACGTTCGGCCTGGCCCCGGACGCCGAGGTCACCGTCGAGGCCAACCCCGAGACCGTTACCCCGCGGAGCCTCGCCGGGCTCCGTGCCCGCGGGGTAACCCGGATGTCGTTCGGCATGCAGAGTGCCGTCCCGCACGTCCTGAAGACCCTGGACCGCGTCCACGAGCCCGGCCGGCCCCAGCAGTGCGCCAGGTGGGCGAGGCAGGCCGGCTTCGAGCACGTGAGCCTCGACCTGATCTACGGAACGCCCGGGGAGTCCGACGACGACTGGCGCCGCTCCCTCGACGCCGCCCTCGCCGCCGAGCCAGACCACGTTTCGGCGTACGCCCTGGTCGTCGAGGACGGCACCCGCCTCGCCGCCAAGGTTCGCCGCGGCGAGATCGGCGCCCCCGACGACGACACCCTGGCCGACCGGTACCTGATCGCGGACGACGTGCTGGAAGCGGCGGGCCTGCGCTGGTACGAGATCTCCAACTGGGCGCGCGGCGACGGCGCCCGCTGCCGGCACAACATGCTGTACTGGACCGGCGGCGACTGGTGGGGCGCCGGCCCCGGCGCCCACAGCCACGTCGGCGGCACCCGCTGGTGGAACGTCCGCCATCCCGCCGCCTACGCCGCCCGCCTCGCCGGGGGCCGTTCCCCAGCCCAGGCCCGCGAGGTGCTGACCGCCGCCGAGCGCCGGATGGAGGAGATCATGCTGGGCGTCCGGCTGGCCGGGGGCCTCCCGCTGACCGCCGTCACCGGTACCGCTTCTTCATCCACCGAACGGATCGTGGCGTCTGCCCTGCTCGATCCGGCTGCCTACCGGTCAGGCCGCCTGGTCCTGACGCGCCAGGGCCGCCTCCTAGCGGACGCGGTCGCCCGCGACCTGACCTGAGGCCACCCCCGCCCCCGCCCCCGCCCCCAGCCACCCGCTGCGTGCCGAATGCGCGCTTGGGCTCGCTCTTGCCGGCCCGAGTGCGCACCTGGCACGTTGGGTGGGGTGCCTCGCGGGGTGTCCGTTTCGCGCCGCCCGCCCGCGCCCCCCGCCCACCCGCTGCGTGCCGAATGCGCGTTTGGGCTCGCTCTTGCCGGCCCGAAAGCGCACTTGGCACGCTAGGTGGGGGAGAGGGTTGGCGCGCTAGGCGCCGGGGGCGGTGACGAAGTCGATGAGCTCTTCGACGCGGCCGAGGAGCTCGGGTTCCAGGTCGGCGTAGCTGGTCACGCCCCGGAGGATGCGCCGCCAGGCGGCGGAGACGTCGGCCGGCGTGGCCGCGGGCCAGCCGATCCGCTTCAGGACGCCCTCCTTCCAGGGTTCCCCGCGCGGTACGTCGGGCCAGGCCCGGATGCCGGCCGCGGCGGGCTTCACGGCGGCCCACACGTCGATGAACGGGTGCCCGACCACGAGCACGTCCTCCGATCGGGCGGCGGCCGCTATCCGCGACTCCTTCGATCCGTCCACCAGGTGATCGACGAGCACGCCGAGCCTGCGTCCCGGCCCCGGCCGGAAGCCGGCGACGATCGAGGGAAGGTCGTCGACCCCTTCCAGGTACTCCACGACGACGCCGGCGTCGCGCAGGTCGTCACCCCAGATCTTCTCGACCAGCTCGGCGTCGTGCTTCCCCTCGACGTAGATCCGGCTGGCCTTCGCGACCTTCGCCCGCTGCGCCGGCGCCGCGATGGAGCCCGACGCGGTAAGCCGTGGCGCCGCGCCTCCGCCGCCCCCAAGCACGCCGCCGCTACTCTCATATCCGGAAATTTCCGGCTTGTCCGGCCGGGACGGCCGGACAAGCCGGACCCGCTTTCCTTCCAGCAGGAACGTGCCGGGAAGCGGGAACGCCCTGTGCTTACCGTGCCGGTCCTCCAGCGTCACCGAGTCTTTCTCGTAACCGACCACCGCGCCGCAGAACCGCCCCTCGGCGTCCTCCACGACGAGGCCCCGCTCGGCCTCCGCCTCCGGCACCGGCCCCCGCCCAGGCCTCGGTCGCCGCAGTTCCGGCGCCAGCACATCCTTCGCGTACCGCATGGCCCGCACCTTATCGGGACAGGCGCCTGGGACGGGGGAGGCGCGACTATCCGTTCGGCGGAAAGGTTTTGGGGTTCACTTGCCGTAGAATTAGCACTCAGCGACACTGAGTGCTAAGGAGGTGCACACGTTGCTTGATGAGCGCAAGCTCGCGGTGCTGCGCGCCATAGTCGAGGACTACGTGTTCACCATCGAGCCAGTCGGGTCTAAGTCGCTCGTCGACCGGCACGGTCTCGATGTGTCGCCCGCCACCATCCGCAATGACATGGCGGTGCTCGAGGAGCAGGGGTTCATCGCCCAGCCGCACACGAGCGCCGGGCGGGTTCCCACCGACAAGGGCTACCGGCTGTTCGTCGACCGGCTGTCCAGCGTCAAGCCGATGTCCGCGGCCGAGCGCCGCGCCATCGAGACGTTCCTCGCGGGCGCCTACAGCCTGGACGAGGTGGTAGACCGCACGGTGCGCCTGCTGGCACAGCTGACCCGGCAGGTGGCCGTCGTGCAGTACCCGCTGCTGAGCCAGTCCCGGGTCCGGCACATCGAACTGGTCTCGCTGTCGCCGCGGCGCGTCCTGCTGATCCTGATCACCGACACCGGGCGCGTCGAGCAGGACGTGGTCGAGCTGCCGGAGGACGCGGACAACGAATCCGTCAGCCATTTGCGTGCGGTGCTCAACGCATGCCTCGATGGGCATAAGCTGACAGACGCGGCCAATACCGTCGCCGGCCTCGCGGACCGGATCGCGGTCGCCGAGCGGCCGAACGCCTCAGCCGTCTTCTCCGTCCTCCTCGACAGCCTCGCTGAGCGGCACGAGGAGAGGGTTGTGTTCGGCGGCACGGCGAACCTCGCGGCTCCCGACTTCGCGAACGGGCTGCGCGACGTGCTCGAAGCGCTGGAGGAACAAGTGGTGCTGATGCGGCTCCTCGGAGAGTCCGCGAGTCCTTCCGCCCTGACCGTGAGGATCGGGGCCGAGACGGGCCTGGAGGGGACGTCGGTGGTGGCCGCCGCCTACGACGCCGGCGGCCAGGCCGTGGCCAGGCTCGGCGTGCTCGGCCCTACCCGGATGGATTACCCGGGAACGATGGGCGCGGTACGCGCCGTTGCACGGTATGTCGGCCGGATCCTCGGGGAGTCATAGTGGCGACTGACTATTACGCGATGCTCGGCGTGCGGCGTGACGCCGGGCAGGACGAGATCAAGAAGGCGTACCGCCGGCTGGCCCGCGAGCTGCACCCGGACGTCAACCCGGACCCGGAGACGCAAGAGAAGTTCAAGGAGATCACGCAGGCCTACGAGGTCCTGCAGGATCCCGAGAAGCGCCAGATGTACGACCTCGGCGGCGACCCGTTCGCCGGAGCGGGGGCCGGCGCGGGGGCGGCCGGCTTCGGCGGCTTCGGCGGGGCGGCCGGATTCCCGTTCAGCGAGTTCGTGGACGCGATGTTCGGCACCGCGGCGGGATCGGCGGCGCGCGGGCCGAAGGGGCGGGCCAGGCGCGGGCGGAACGCCACGATCAGGGTCGACCTGGACCTGTCGGAGTGCGCGTTCGGCGCCACGCGCGAGCTCACGGTGGACACGGCGGTCGTCTGCTCGACCTGCTCCGGGGAGGGAACCGCGCCGGGCACGCATCCGGCGACCTGCGACGTCTGCAGCGGCCGCGGCGAGATCTCCGAGGTGCGCCGGTCCTTCCTGGGCCAGGTGATGACCACGCGGCCGTGCCCGGCCTGCCAGGGCTTCGGCACCGTGCTGCCGAACCCCTGCCCGGAGTGCGACGGCGACGGCCGGGTCCGCACCCGGCGCACCATGAAGGTCCGGATCCCGGCCGGGGTCGAGGACGGGACGCACATCCAGCTCGCCGGCGAGGGCGAGGTGGGTCCCGGCGGCGGGCCGTCCGGCGACCTGTTCCTTGAAGTCGCCCAGCGGCCGCACCCGATCTTCGAGCGCCAGGGCGACGACCTGCACTGCACGCTGACCATCCCGATGGTGGCCGGCGCCCTGGGCGCGACGGTGTCCGTCGAGTCCCTCGACGGCCCGCATGACGTGGACATCCGGCCCGGAACCCAGTCCGGGCAGGTCATCCCGCTTTACGGGCTCGGGGTCAAGCACCTGAACGGCAGCGGCCGCGGTGACTTGATCATCCATGTCACGGTGGAGACCCCGACGCGGCTGGATCCCGAGCAGGAGAAGCTGCTGCGCGAGCTGGCCAAGATGCGCGGCGAGGAGGCACCCCCCGGCCGGTTCCAGCCCGGCCAGCAGGGCTTCTTCTCCCGGCTGCGCGACGCGTTCAACGGCCGGTGAGTTCCCCCAGGAGCGTCGGGCCCCCGGTGTTCCTGGTGCCCCCGGGGACCGTCGGGCCGCGTGCCGTCGTCACGCTCGATGGGCCGGAGGGTCATCATGCGGCGGCCGTCCGGCGGCTGCGTGCCGGAGAGCGTGCCGACGTCTCCGACGGGGCCGGGACGCTGGCGTCCTGCGTGGTCACGTCGGTCGGTAGCGACACCGTGGACCTGCTCGTCCAGTCCGTCACGCCGGTGCCGCCGCCGTCACCGGCCATCACCGTCGTGCAGGCGCTGCCCAAGGGCGACCGCGGCGAACTGGCCGTCGAGATGATGACCGAGGTCGGGATCGACGCGGTAGTGGCATGGCAGGCGGACCGCTGCGTGGCCCGCCGGGAAGGCGCTCGCGGCGAGAAGGCCCTTGGAAAGTGGCGGCGCACGGCCCGCGAGGCGGCCAAGCAGTCACGCCGCGCCTGGATCCCGCCGGTGACCGGCCCCGCCGGGCTCGACGACGTGCGGGGGCTGGTGTGCGACGCCGCCTGCGCCGTCCTGCTCGATGCCGCCGCGCCGGTGCCGCTGTCGCGGCTGGCGCTACCCGTCACCGGGTCGATCGTGCTCATCGTGGGCCCGGAAGGCGGCTTCGCCCCGGCCGAGCGGGCGGCGCTCGGCGCCGCTGGCGCGCTGGAGGCGCGGCTCGGGCCGACCGTCCTGCGTACCTCGACGGCGGGCGCGGTCGCCGCCGCGATCTTGCTTACCCGTTCTGGCCGCTGGTAACGAGCGTCTGGCCGCTGGTAACGAGCGTCCCGAGGAGGGCGAGCAGGCCTCTGACCGGATCGCCGCTGACCGGATCGTCGCCGGGCACGCTGGTGGCGGGCGCGACGCCGTCGTTCCCCTGTGACCCGCTAGAGCCCGATCCGGTCCCGCCGCTCGACCCGGTGCCGCTGCCCGTGTCGCCGCCCGATCCGGTCCCGCTCGACCCGGTGCTGGCGGGCTCGGTGCTGCCCGATCCGGTGCTGCCCGACTCGGAGTTCGGTGAGCTAGTGCCCGTCGGCGAGGGACCGGGCGATGGAGTGCTGGGGGGCGTGCCCGTGCTCGGGCTGCTCGACGATGGCGGCGGCGTGGTCGGGGACGTCGGCGTCGGAGTCGGCGAGGAACTCGGCGGGGTTGGCTCCGTGGACGCCGATGGTGACGACGTCGGCGCCGGCCCTGGCTGTCCCGCCTGCGAGGCCTGGGAGTGCGGCCTGCTGGTCTTCGCCCGGGTGGGCGCGCAGGACGGCGGGGCTGACGACGGTTTCGCGGGTCGGCACTGCGTATCACGTCCCTTACCCGCTGCTCCTCCCGATGCCGAGGGGCTGCCTGGGGCATATGGCCCGCTTGGAGCGGGGATGCCCGGGGGAGCGTCCGCCGGAACCCGGTTGCCGCCCGCGGATATGCCCAGCGCGCTGGCGATGGGCCCTCCGGCCATCATGCTGGAGCTGACCTGCACGACCGCTTCCCGGAACGGTGTCACCACTATCGCGGCGGAGACGACGAATGCGGTGCCGGCCAGCGCGGAGGCCCGCCAGGACCAGTCGGGGCCGAGGGCCCTTCTCAGCGCCGCCGGCGTCGAGAAGGGGAGGGAGGGCCAGGCCCAGGGGTGGCGCCGTACCCAGCCCCTGGCGCGGTCGACGATGACGTCGGCGACCGTGAGAAGCCGCGGCCGCGGCGGGCGGCTGCTGATTCTCGCGCGGATCCTCTCGAGTCCGTCAGCACCGGGCTCGACCTCATCGACCGCCGCGGACAGCGCTCGTCGCAAGGCCTGTTCCAGGCGGTCCTCGGGAGTGGTCATTCGGCTACCAGCCTGCCTACCCGCGGCGTCATGATGTCTCCTGCTCCAGAATCGACTTGAGCGCCGACATTCCGCGTGAAGTGTGGCTCTTCACCGCCCCGCGGCTGATGCCCATCGCGGCGGCGATCTCGGCCTCGGAAAAGTCTCCGTAGTAACGGAGCACTAGGGCCTCGCGCTGCCGTGTCGGCAGCGCGAGGAGCGCCGTGACGACCGCGACGCGCTCGATTCGCGCCAGGGCGCTGCTTTCCGCGCTCGGCTCGTCGGGCGGCGGCTTCGGCGCGTTCTTGTCGATGACGGTGCGGTGCCGGAGCACCGACCGTGACTTGTTGACGACCGACTGCCGCAGGTACGCCAGCGCCTTCTGCGAGTCACGCAGCCGCCGCCAGGCGGTGTTCATGGCCACGAACGACTCCTGGACGACCTCCTCGGCGGTCTGCACGTCGTGCACCAGCAGCAGGGCGAGCCGCACCAGCGACTTGTACTCGGCCTGGTAGAGCTCCGTGACGAACTGCTGGGCTTCCCACGCGACAGCAGTCGCTGGGCGCTTCTCGGGTATGAACGCGCTGACCGCCATCGTGTCCGTCACGTTCGTAGGACGCGCGGATGCCTCCGGGAGTTCACCGGCATCGACAGATTGCCTGCCTGCCACCATGCGCACCACGGGCTCACCCCCCGCGCCCGTGCCGCTCTCGCGGCATAAAGCGAAAACTCTGCGTAATCTGCTCCGCGTAGAACAGATGTAGTTCAACCCACATTCGGTCACTCCACCCCAGAAACCGTTGAAGGATTGCGGTAGTCAAGAATATCCATCAGCTATGATCAACTGCAATAGTTCTGCTGGATCAAACCTGGTATCGGCGGCGCCCAGCCCCATTACTTCCTATCGGTAATGGTGGCGTCACTACCCACGGGTAAGGGCAAGGACGCTGGATTTCCGCCCTTCGGATCCGTAAACAAATTCCCGAGTCCGAAAGAAAGGGACTCGGGTCCCTAAGAAAAGGGACCTTGGTCCTATTCTGAAAGCTGGCCCGATGTCGGCTGGATGTCGGCGGCGCGTAACGGTGCCCGGGGCGCCCCGCCTCCACGTGCCAAGCGCGCGCTCGGGCTCGGTTGGCCCCTCCTCCCAGCATGCCAAGTGCGCACTCGGGTCGGCTAGAACGAGCCCAAACGCGCACTCGGGCCGCTGTAGCTACTATGATCGTGCTGTGCCAGAGTGCTTGTTCTGCGGGATCGTGGCCGGCGAGGTACCCGCCACGAAGGTGCTGGAGGGTGACCGGACGGTTGCTTTCCGTGACGTCAACCCTCAGGCGCCCACGCACGTCCTGGTGATCCCGCGGGACCACTATCCGGATGCCGCGGCGCTGGCCGCCGTCGGCGGCCTGCTCGACGAGGTCGTCACCCAGGCACACCAGGTGGCGGTCAAAGAGGGCATCGACGACAGCGGCTACCGCATGGTCTTCAACACCGGGCGGGAGGGCGGCCAGACCGTCGGGCACGTGCACCTGCACCTGCTGGGCGGCAGGCCGATGACATGGCCTCCCGGCTGACTCCCGGCTGACGAGAGACGTGAATTGACGGATACTCCCAGCGACCTTCCTGGTTCAGGCGTCCCCGGAACGCAGCTCAGGATCGTCATCCCCCAGGACCACTCGATGGTGGGCCTGCTCGGCACGCGGGATGAGCTGCTGCACGTGATCGAGCGCGAGCTTTCCGCCGACATCCATGTGCGTGGCAACGAGATCACGGTCTCCGGGTCGCCGGACGAGACCGCCCTGGCGGACAAGCTGTTCGCCGAACTGCTTGAGCTGCAGCGGAAGGGCACCGATCTGTCCCCGGACGCCATCGAGCGCGCGGTCGCGATGCTCCGCGCCGCCCACAGCCTGCGCCCGGCCGAGGTGCTGACCCAGGGGATCCTGTCCGCGCGCGGTCGCACCATCAGGCCCAAGACCCTGAACCAGAAGCACTACGCCGACGCGATCGACAAGCACACGATCGTCTTCGCCATCGGCCCCGCGGGCACCGGCAAGACCTATCTCGCGATGGCTAAGGCCGTGAAGGCGCTGCAGGCCAAGGAGGTCAACCGGATCATCCTGACCAGGCCCGCGGTCGAGGCCGGGGAACGCCTCGGCTTCCTGCCCGGCACCCTGTACGAGAAGATCGATCCGTACCTGCGGCCGCTCTACGACGCCTTGCACGACATGGTCGATCCAGACTCGATCCCGAAGCTGACCGCTGCCGGCACGATCGAGATCGCCCCGCTAGCCTTTATGCGGGGTAGAAGCCTAAATGACTCTTTTGTCATACTTGACGAGGCGCAGAACACCACGCCGGAGCAGATGAAGATGTTCCTGACGCGGCTGGGGTTCGGATCCAAGATCGTGGTCACCGGCGACATCACCCAGGTGGACCTCCCGGGCGGTCAGGTCAGCGGCCTGCGAATTGTCCGGGACATCCTCAGCGACCTTCCCGATATCCACTTCGCCGAGCTGACCAGCCACGACGTGGTCCGGCACAAGCTGGTGGGGAAGATCGTCGATGCTTATGAGCGTTACGAGATCACAGTGAAGAAAAGGGAACAGCAAGAGGAACGGCGCGCAGGCCAATCGCAGCGGAACGAGCAGCGAAACGAGCAGCGGAACGAATCGAAACGGGGATCGCCCGGTGATCGAAGTCGTCAACGAGACGGGGGAAGAGTCCGACGAACTGGCGCTTGAGGACGTCGCGAAGCATGTGCTCACCCAGCTGGGGATTCATCCCCTCGCCGAGCTTTCGGTGCTTCTCGTCGATGAGAGCGCGATGTCGGAACTGCACATGAAGTGGATGGAGGAACCGGGCCCGACGGACGTCCTGTCCTTCCCGATGGACGAACTGCGCCCGCCCGGCCTGTCCGGGGCCACCGCCAGCTCGGCCCGCGGCACCGGTGAAGACCGGGGGGTGCCGCCCGACCTGCTCGGCGACGTGGTCGTGTGCCCATCGGTGGCGCGCAGGCAGGCACGGCGGGCCGGCCACTCGGCGCAGGCCGAGATGGAGCTGCTGTGCGTGCACGGCATCTTGCACCTGCTCGGCTACGACCACGCGGATCCCGAAGAAGAGGCCGAGATGTTCGGCCTGCAGGCCGAGCTGCTCCGCACCTGGCGCGCGGGAGTGGCGGCCCGCCGCGGCGAGGCGGCCCGCCACAGCGAGGAGGCCCGCCGCGGCGAAGGGCCGGAAGGATCCCCGTGATGTGGCCCGCGGGGTGGCTGCTCGTCGCCGCGGCGGTGCTGTACCTCGTCGCGGGCTGGTGCGCGGGCGCGCAGGCGGCGATCGCCAGGAGCGACGGGGAGCACGTGCGGTACGCCAGCCTGCTCGCGCTGATCCGGGTGGCCGCCGAGGTCGCCGCCGCGGTCGCGGTCACGATCGCCTTCGCGCACTGGCTCGGCGGCGGCTGGCAGGTCTTCCTCGCCGCGGCCGGTGCGCTGCTGGTCGCCCGCTGCGCGCTGATCGGCGTGCGCCCGCGGGCCAT
>JAFMRC010000421.1 GCA_017354375.1 Nocardiopsaceae bacterium
GGGCTCGGCGCTGGCCGCGCTGCGGGCGTACGCGGACCGGTCGCCGGAGGCGGCCGAGCTGGCGGCGTTGCTCGAGGAGACGGCGAACGCGGCCCTCGACGTGCTCGGGGCGATGGGCAGCCGGACCGTCCTGCGGGTCGGCCTGGACACCATGCCCTACCTGGCGGACCATGCCTTCCACCTGCAGCCCGACGGCTGGCCCGAGCCCGCGGACACGATGCCGGTCGTGCCCGCGACCGCGATCATCGAGCACATGATCACCGAGGCGACGACGGCGGCCCCCGGCACAGTGGGCACCGAGGTGGAGAACCTGCAGCTGCGCCAGTGGACCCTGGCCGTGCCGCCCCAGGACGTCGAGGTCGTCGCGGAGCCGGCGACCCAGAAGGCCCCCGATGGCCAGGGAAAGGCTGGCGACCCGGACCAGTGGACGGTGTCCTTCGGCCCGTACGCGCGGGCCACGGTCCGCACCGCCCCTACCTTTCCCCCGGATCCGCCCGAGGCCTGGAGCCACGACCCCGCCACGGAGCGGCCGCCCGCCCACACCGTGGAGCAGCTGTACGGCGAGCGCCTCGCGTTCCACGGGCTGCGGTACCAGAGCGTCGCGGTCGTGCACGCCGAAAGCGACCGGCACATCCGGGCGACGGTGCGGGGGCTGCCCTCGCCAGGGGCGACGCTGGACAGCGGGATGCAGCTGATCGGCAACTGGGTGCTCAATACCCAGCCCACCCGCACGTTGTGCCTCCCGGCCACCATCGGCTCGGTCCGCCTCTACCGGCGGATACCGACCGACGGCGAGCGAATCGGCTGCGCGGTGCGCATCACCTCCCTCACCGACCGGCAGGTGACCGCCGACGTCCAGTTCACGGACTACGACGGCGTCGTGTGGGCGGAAATCCGGGACGCGACCTCCCGCCGCTTCGACCGCCATCCCCGCGCCTTCAAGGTGGAGCGCACGCCCGGCCGCGCCGCCTGCGCGCTGCGGCAGCCGGAGGGATGGGTCGCGATGCCCGACTACTGGCCCGACCCCGCCTCGCAGGACTACATCGTCCGGCTGATGGCCGGCGAGCGGGGGTACCGGGAATTCGAGCGGAAGCTGATCGCCCACCGCAAGCCGTGGCTCCTCGGCCAGGTCGCGGTCAAGGACGCGGTGCGGCTGGCCGCCTGGGACGAGGACGGCACCCGCGAGATCTTCCCCGTGCAGGTCGATGTCACCGCGGACGCCGACGGCCGGGCCGTGGCGGTCGGCCCCCTGGATGGCCCGCCGGGCGATCCGGGCGGATCCGCCCCGGAACGCCGCGCCGCCTTCGCCTACGCGGATGGCGTCGCGGTCGCGATCACCGCTCCGCCCGCCGGCCAGCCGTCGGGCACCCGCACCCACGGGATCGGCATCGGGCTCGCCGGAATCGGCGGGAAGCGGAAGGCGGACCTGTCGGCCGAGGAGGAGGCGCTGCTGGCCGCCGTATCAGGAGAAGGCAACCCGGGAGAAGGCGCCTCGGGAGAGGGCAGCCGGTCGTCGTGGCTGGCCCGCTTCCTCGCGGCCCGCGACGCCGCGGCGCAGGCGAGCGCTCCCGGTCCCGGCCGAGCCGAGGAGCCGGAAACCGGGCAGCCGCCCGGGGACAGCGGCCCGCCGCGGGTCACCGGCGCCGACGAGAGCGTCATCACCGTGGAGGCCGGCGGCCACTCCTACCGGATGCACCACCGCGAGCTGGGCCCCCCCGAAGACCCGGCCGCGCGGCGCCTCGCCGTCGCGTGGACATAGCCGGCCACGCCGGCGTAGCCGACCACGCGGGCACGGCACACACCAGTTGACCGAGAACACCCAAGGGAACCATGACCGAGAACACCATGACCGCCGCCCAGGAGCGTGTCTTCGCGGTCCTGAGCGATATGCTCAGGGCCGTCTCCGACAGTCTCCTTCCAGGGGAAGAAATCACCCCGGAGACCAAGCTCATCGATGACCTGGAGCTGGAAAGCATCGGCATCGCCACCCTCACCGGGCGGGTCCAGGCGCGGTACGGCGCCAAGGCCAGCCTGATCCCGTTCTTCGCCGGACGCGAGGCCGGGGCGTTCAACGAGCTCCGGGTAGGCGAGCTCGTCGACTACCTGGTCAGCGTCCTCGATGGCTCCTCGCCGGAACCCGGCGCGGCCGACGTGGGCGGCGTCACCGTGGATGGCGCTCCCGCCACCGGCGGCGGGAATCGCCAGGGTGGCCCCGGCAAGGGGGGCCAGGGCAAGAACGACAACGCGGGCGTGCTCGCCGAACTCGCCCCCGGGGCCACCAGGCAGCTGGTCGAGCTGCCCGACGGGACGGTCGAGGTCTTCACCGCGGGAGCGGAAGACGCCCCGCCGCTGGTCATGATGCACCCGGTCAACGTCGGCGCCGGGGTGTTCGCCCGCCAGTTCGCCGCCCTCGCCGACAGGTACCGGCTGATCTGCGCCCACCACCCGGGCGTCGGCGCGACCACGTGGGAGAAGGACGTCAGCGTGGAGGGCATCGCCCGGATGCAGCGCGAGGTGCTGACCGCGCTATCGGCGAAGCCGCCGTTCCACCTGCTCGGCGCCTCGTTCGGCGGGCTGGTGGCGCAGCAGTTCACCCTGCTCTACCCCGACGACTGCGCCTCGCTCGTGCTGGCGGGCTCCTCCTACCAGTTCGGCACCCCGCGCCGCATGCCGCGGGAGTTCGCGGAGGCGGTGGTCCGGAACCTGCCCCCCGGCGGCCTGCGGCAAAAGGGCGGCAAGGCCGCGGCCGCCAAGGCCGCTAAGGCCGCTAAGGCCGCCAAGATCGAGGCTCTCGGCAGGGACACGGCGAACGGGAAGGACGCGGCGAACGGCGGGGGCGAGACGGCCGCCAAGGACGAGAAGGACGAGAAGGACGAGGCGGCCAGCAAGGAAGCCATCAACGAGCTGCTGCTCCGCTGCCAGAGCATGGACACCCGCATCGGGATGAAGTACCTGGGGCTGTTCGAGGAGCACCCGTCGCTGCTGGGCCACCTCCCGGCCATCCCCGTCCCCACCCTGGTGGTGCACGGAACCGAGGACGCCCTCGTCCCGGTCAAGAGGGCGCACGTGCTCTACGGGGCGATCGGCCGGTCGCAGCTGGTGGAGGTCGAGGGCGGTGACCACTTCCTGTCCCTCACCCGCCCGGACGACGTGCACCACGCGCTCGTCCCGTTCATCTCGGTGGCCCGGCGGCGGTACAACAAGAAGCGCGCCGCAGCCACGCCCGATGCCGCCGCCACGCCCGTCGTCCAGGCCACCGGGCCGGGTGCCGCGGACCGTCCCGGGAAGCCACGGGCCGCTACCGCCGCCGCCCCCGGCACCGTGGTGCCCACCCCGCCGCCGGACCCGTGCGCCATCATCATCGGCAGCGGCCGGTGCGGGTCCACGATGCTGTCGGAGCTGATCAACGCCGAACCGCAGACCCTGTCGGCTTCCGAATCGCTGGGGCACGGGCTGCGCGCCAAGCTGGTCTACAGCCCCGACGCCGTGCTGACCGGCGCCGAGTTCTGGGCGATCCACAGCGAGCCGAAGGGGCTGGCCGACTCCGACTGGCGGATCATGCTCAAGGCCAACTGGAAGCCCGCCCAGTTCGGCTATCCCGACAACGGCCGGTACGCGAGCGGCGGACGCAAGACCATCCCGCCGATCCTGTGGATCACCCTCCCCCTGCTCACCGACGACCCGGACGGCCTGTTCGAGCGCCTGGGCGAGCTGGTTCCCGGATTCCCGTCGCAGACCGTGCCGCAGCACCAGAAGATGCTGCTTGACCTGCTCGCGGAGCTCACCGGCAAGCGCCGGTGGGTGGAGCGCACCGGCGGCTCCAGCGAGATCGCCGAGACGCTGCTGCGGACGTTCAGCGACGCGAAGGTGGTCTACCTGACGCGGAACATCGCCGACACCGCGCGCTCCATGAGCCGGCATCCCGCCTTCCTGATAACTGCGGCCCGCAACGAATTCGTCAGCAGGTACGACGTCGATCCGTTCTCGCCCGACATGTACTCCGGCAGCGGCAAGACCCTGCCGCCCGAGGAGGAGCTGCCCGAAGAGCTGCGCCTGATCCTGCCGCACCGGATCACCCTGGAAGCGCTGCGGGACTTCGGCCGTGACCCGCGCCGGTTCGAGAGCATGGCCGCGCACGCGAACGGCTGTGCCGAGCAGGCCCTGGAGGACGTCAAGCCGCGGCACCTGTACCAGGTACGCTACGAGGACATCGTCGCCCGGCCCGAGGAGGAGCTCACCCGGCTCGGGGAGTTCCTCGAGTTCGCCGAGCCCGCCAAGTGGGCGATCGACGTCGCGGGCCAGGTGAAGCGGCCCGCTCCCCCCGCGCCGGGCACGCTAGCCAACAAGTAACGACGGCTAACTAATAACGGCGGCCCCGAGCGGT
>JAFMRC010000422.1 GCA_017354375.1 Nocardiopsaceae bacterium
GCCAGGCCCCGCGAGTTCCACGAGAGCTGGTCAGACTGGAGACGCTACCGGCAGGCCGACGCCCGGAAATCGCACTACGCCCGCAGGCTCAGGAATCACGGATTGCGGTTGTAGTACTAGCAGCCGGGCGACGTCTCCCGCTACCTGGACCCGGGAGCCGGAGAGCACGATCAGGTAGTCGCAGACGCGCTCGATGTCGGAGACCAGGTGGGAGGAGTGCACGACGGACAGGCCCTGGCCCGCGGTCGCGCCCCGGAGGTCGTCCAGGAAGTCCCGCCTGGCGAGCGGGTCGAGGCTGGCGACCGGCTCGTCGAGGATGAGCAGCTCGGGCCGCTTCGCGAGGGCCAGAGTGAGGGCGAGCTGGGCGCGCTGCCCGCCGGACAGCTGGCCGGCCCGCCTTCGCGGCGCCAGGCCGAGCCGCTGGACGCGGTGGTGTGCCAGGTCGTCGTCCCAGCGGGGGCTGAGTCGCTTGCCCAGCGTGAGATGCTCGGCGACGGTCAGCCGCGGGTAGACGGGGGTGTCCTGCGCGACGAAGCCGACCCGGGCGAGCTGCGCGCGGCTGCCCGGCCGTCCACCGCACACCTCGATCGTGCCCGATGTCGGGGACAGCAGGCCCGCCGCCAGGCTGAGCAGGGTGGTCTTGCCAGCGCCGTTCGGGCCGACGAGCCCGGTGACCCGGCCGGCCGGGATATCGAGGTCGCAGTCGGCCAGCGCCCAGCGCCGCCGGTATCTCTTGCCGAGCCCGCGGGCCTGGATGACCGGGGAGGATGTTAGATCAGGATTCATGGCGTCCACCATGCCGGCCCGGGTGCCGCGGCGGCATCGGCCGGAAGTACGGATCCCGCCGAGCGCTCGTACTTTCGGCCGATCCGGTATGTCCGGTTACTGCGTAGCCTGGTCGGCGTGAACCTGCTCGACTCGCTGCTAGCGCGGCGCGGGGTCGTCGCGAACGCGTGCCTCGCCGTGGTGCTCGCGGCCGTGCTCGCCGCGGAATCGTGGGACCTGGCGTCGGAGGGGCGCCAGGTGTGGCTCGACTGCGTGACGGGGGCGATCGTGTGCACCGCGGCCATCGCCCGCGAACGTGGCCGGGGCAGGGCGGCGGCGACGGGGCTGGTCGTCTCCGCCGCCGCCGCGGTGACGGCGTGGCTGGGGAACGTGCCGGGTGAGCCGGAGTTCGCGGCCATGCTGGCGCTGCTGGTGCTGCTGGCGGCCGCGGTCCGGGTGCTGCCGGAGGTTCCCGCGGCGGCCATCGTGGCGGGTGGCGCCGCCCTCGGCGGGCTGCTGGCAATCCTCCATCCGGATTCCGGCGTCGGGTTGCCCGCCGCGTGGTGGGCCACCGGGGTAGCCGCCGGGCTGCTGCTGCGGATCCGGGACGCGCGCCGCCAGGCCGGCCGGGACGCGGTACGGCGGGCCGAGCGGCTCGAACTGGCCAGGGAACTGCACGACGTGGCGGCGCACCACATGACCGGGGTGGTGCTCCAGGCGCAGGCCGCGCGCATCGTCGCGCGGAAACAGCCCGCCCTGCTCGATGAGGCCCTGCGGGACATCGAATCGGCGGGGACCGGCGCGCTGGCCGCGGTGCGCCGGGTCATCGGGCTGCTGCGGGACGACGGGGACGCTGCGGGGCTCGCCCCGGCTCCGGAACCGCTCGTAGATCTCGTCGAGCGGTTCGCGCGGAACGGGATCCCGGTGACCCTCCAGCTTCTGGGCGACTCCGGTGACTCCAGCGGAATCGATAGCCCCGAGGTGACGGGGACGGTCTATCGTGTGGTCACCGAGGCGCTCACCAATGTGGCCCGGCACGCCCCGGCGGCCACGGAGGTGACCGTGATCGTCTCCCGCGGGTCGCGGGCGGTGACGGTGGAGGTCACCGACGACGCGCCCGCGTCGGCATCCCTCCGGATTCCGGATTGCGGATACGGCCTGGTCGGCATGCGGGAGCGCGTCGAGGCGCTGGGCGGCACGGTCACCGCCGGCCCGCGGCCCGCGGGCGGCTGGTCGGTGCGCGCCACCGTGCCCGTCCGCAGGTCATGACCATCCGGGTGCTCCTGGCCGACGACCAGGCGATCGTCCGTCGCGGGCTGCGGCTCATCCTGGACGACCAGCCGGACATCACGGTCGTGGGGGAGGCGGCCGACGGCGCCGAGGCGGTGGCCCTGGCCCGGAAGCTGCGCCCGGACGTCTGCCTGGTGGACATCCGCATGCCCTGCCTGGACGGCATCGAGGTCACCCGGGCGCTGGCCGGCCCCGGCTGCGCCAGTCCCCTGCGGGTGGTCATCGTCACCACGTTCGATCTCGACGAATACGTCTACGGGGCGCTGCGCGCCGGCGCCGTCGGATTCATCCTCAAGGACGCTGGCCCTGCCCTGCTCGCGGAGGCCGTCCGGTCCGCCTGCGCCGGGGACGCGCTGATCTCGCCGTCCATCACCCTGCGACTGCTCCAGCGATTCGCCGCGGCCGGTCCCGGGACCGCTGCCAGTCCCGGAGCCGGGGACGGGGACGGAACCACGGCCGTGACCAGGCCTGCCATCCCGCTGTCCGAGCGGGAGGCCGAGGTGACCCGGGCCGTCGCGCGGGGCCGCACCAACCAGGAGATCGCGGCCGAGTTGTTCATCTCGCTGAGCACGGTCAAGACCCACGTGGCCAGCGTCCAGCAGAAGCTCGGCCTGCGTAACCGCGTGGAAATCGCCGCCTGGGCCTGGGAAAACCGGGCCTAGGGGTGCTGTTGCGGCGGGTACTGGCCCGGCGGGGGCTGCTGGCCCGGCGGCGCCTGAGGGTACTGGCCCGGGGGCGGGTACTGCTGGCCGGGCGGGTACCAGCTCGGGGGGGCGTAGGGGCCGGGCGGGTAGCCGCTTGCCCCGCCGCCGGGGGCACCGGGGCCGCGGGGGCCGCGGCGGTTGCGGGTGGCCAGGACGATGACCAGGGCGATGATCGCGGCGATCACGAGAACCACGACGAGGATGACGATCAGGGTTCCGGATCCGCCTCCGGAGGAGGAGGGCTTGCCGCTGGCTGAGGATCCTGGGTGGGTGCCGGAGCCGGAGCCAGCGGGGTTGCCGGTGCTGAGGTGGTTGGCCTTGGCGAAGGACTGTCCGGCGGGAGTCTTGAGCCAGGCCTGGTAGCGGGCATACGGCGGGTCGGGCGCGGATGCCTTGACCGGGTAGGAGGAGGCTTCTAGCGCCTTGGTGACGTTGATGATGCCGTAGCCGGTGGAGTTGTTCGGCTGGGGGCCGTCGGGGATAGCGGTGTCGATGAGCCGCTGGTCCACCTGGTACCAGGGCATCTTCGGGTACCTGGACCTGATCAGCGCCGCCGCCCCCGACACCAGCGGTGCCGAGAAGCTCGTCCCGTTGCCCGTAGTCGAGTACTCCTGACCGTTATTGTTGACGGTGTATATGTTGTCACCTGGTGCAGCCACCGAGACCTGCGGTCCCTGGACGCTGTCCTGCCACAGGGAGCCGTTCGGCTCGACGCCGCCGACGGTGAGGACGCCCGCGCAGGTGCCCGGCTCCTCCGGGGCGGGTCCACGTAGGTTGGTGTCGCCGGATCCCGCGACTACGACCACATCGTGCGCGAGCGCGTAGGCAACCGCTTCCTGCTCATCCGGATCGCAGGTTGTCGAGGACGGCGCGTTCCCGCCGAGCGACAGGTTGATGATGCTGGCGCCGTGATCGACCGCATATTTGATGCCCTTGACGATAGGAGCGTTGTTCGTGCTCGGATCGATGACGTGCACGGGCAGGATCTTGGCCTGCGGGGCGATCCCGACCGGGTCGGCGCCGACCCGGCTGCTGCCGGCGCCCTGGCCTGCGATCAACTCGGCCACCGCGGTTCCGTGCCCGCCCTTGGGGGCGTAGTCCTTCTCGCCGTTGCCGGGATAGCCGAGCATGTCGCCGCCGGGCAGGACGACCCCCCGCAGGTCGGGGTTGCTGGCCTGGACGCCGCTGTCCACGACCGCGACGGTGACGCCGACGCCCTCGGTGATGGGCCACACATTCCGCTGCGCATCCCAGTGGGAAGCGTTCAGCCACCATTCATGGGGGTTGGGCGTGTAGCCTCCGGTGGCCGCGTGCGCGGTTGCGGCGGGCAGGACCAGGGCGCAGGCCGCCGCCAGTCCGGCCGTCGCGGCGGCCAGCCGCCGCGTGCGCCGTGTCACCGTACTCGTCCTAGCCGATGATCGGGCCGATGTCGTCCTTGGGCACGCCCCAGATGTCATCGTCCTCGTTCATCCAGGCCTGACGCTGGCGCTCTTGCTCCTGCTGCCCGCCGCCAGCGCCCATCCCCATCGGCATCATGCCCATGCCCATGCCCTCGCCCTCGGCGGCACCGGCACCGGCACCGGCACCGGCACCGGCGGCGTCACCCCCGGCCGCGGCCCCGT
>JAFMRC010000039.1 GCA_017354375.1 Nocardiopsaceae bacterium
GGCCGGCACCCCCGCCGAGCTAGTCGCCGCCGACGGCACCCTCGCCGGCTACCAGCAGCGCACCCTATGGGGAACCACCGCCTGGCTCACCCCCGCCACCCCTGCCACTCCCGGCACCGGCGCCCCAGCCGCCCCCGGCACCTCCCCCGCCGCCACCCCGCTGCGCTTCCCCGGCCAGTACCACGACCCCGAAACCGGCCTCCACTACAACAACCAGCGCTACTACGACCCCGAAACCGGCGCCTACCTCACCCCCGACCCCCTCGGCCTCGCCCCCGCCCCCAACCCCCACGCCTACGTCCCCAACCCCCACACCGCCATCGACCCCCTCGGCCTCCTGAAATGCGGGCCGCACGTGGCGCTCGGCCGCACCGGCGAGCAACTCAAGGACGCCGACGGGAACCCCATCAAGCTTGACGGGGGAAACACCAAGTTCGAGCTGCATGCCTTCGCGGAACAACACGGTGCCATTACGTACTTCGACGACATGTTCAAGCACCTTACGGACCAGGGCCTGCCCCCCAACGAGTTCACCCCGCAATTCTTCGACTTGATCATGAAGAACGGCGGGAGTTTCAGCTTCAACCTCAAAGACGTCGACGTGGAGGCTGCCCTCAACGGAACAGACACCGGGTATACCGCGGAGGAGGTGCGGTACATCGCCAGCCACCCGGAGGTCAGGGCCGTCACCAAGTTCTATAACGGGAAACCCCCGTTCTGACAGGCGGGGGCGGTCTTAGGGCACCGGGGCGGCGATGTCGGTCTTGGGGAGGTTCCAGCCGGACACGCTGATCACGGGGGTGGCGCCCCGCAGGTCCGCCGAGTCGTAGGTGACGGTGAGGGTCTGCGACTCGCCGGGGAACAGCGTGATGTCGTTGCCCTGCCAGATCGAGGACCGCAGCTCGTTGTCGCCGCTCAGTTCCCGGCCGCTGGCGGTGCCGCGGCGCACGTCCGCGCGGATCAGGAAGGCGACGGACGGGGAGGTGTTGGTGATCGTGACGGTGGTCGCCAGGTTCGCCCCGTCCGGCCCGGGCCGGGACGTCCGGGACGTGGTCCTGGCGGTGGCCGAGACGGCGGACCGGGGCAGCGTCCGCAGCGGCCGCAGGTCGGCGTACCGCGACATCGTGGCCTGCGGCTGGTCCAGGGTCTTGGACCAGTTGACGACGTCGGGCTGGGTCGAGAGCCAGTAGACGTTGTGGTCAACGGTCGTCCCGTCATGCTTCAGCGTGAGCTCCACGAAGTACACCCGCGCCGGGGTGCTGCCGGTGGCCGGCACCCTGGGGGTCAGCACGCTGGTGCGCACCTGCTGGCTGGCCAGGGTGATGCCGCTCGCGGTCTGGTCGTCGAGCACCTTCCCGGCCAGGTTGTAGACCTTGGCCTCGACCGAGAGGCCGGACCGGCGGATGCTGCTGAGGTTGTCGAGCGTGACCGTCCGGGTACCCATGTCATAGCTGGCGTGCAGGGGCTTGCCGGCCTCCTGGGCGCCGAAATAGCTGCCCGCCTGGTCCCCGTCGTCGTTGTACAGGTCCCAGAGCATGCTCGGCCAGCCCTTGTTCATCTGCCAGTAGGTCGTGCCGGTGGCGGGCAGCGGCTTGTCGCCGGCATGGTCGGTGAACGCCTCGAACTGGGCCCGGGTGTCCTCGTAGTCCTGCGCCTGCGCGAGCTCGACGTAGGAGTCCAGGCTCTTCCAGCCGCCGTACCGGTTCCTCAGCGCGGTGTCGAAATGGCATAGCGTGCCGAACGAGTAACCGGGCTTGCACTGCGGCTCGTAGTTGAGGTGGTACTGGCCCGACCTGGGGTGCCGCCAGAGCCTCGACAGGTCGGCGGGCGACATGAACCTGTGCAGGGAATCGAGGGTGGGCACCGTGTCCCCGGCGCTTTCCTCGCTGTCGTATCCCCAGGCGCCGCCCGCGTTGGTCACGGTGGGGTCGGTTCCGAGGTGCGTGGTGTCGTACCAGTAGTCCGGCGGCACCCAGTCGTAGGGGCCTTCCTTCTCCCCCGAGACTCCGAGCGTGGGAGTCGACTTGTACTCGGCCGAGGCGATCAGCGGCGTCTGCGGGTAGAAGTCGGCCGCCTTGAAACCGGCGATCGTCGCCGACTCCTGGGCGGGCGTGGGCTTGTTGTCGCTCCACTGGAAGCTGAAGACGCTCGGGTGGTTGCGCAGGCTGGTCCCGATGGCCTGCGCCGAGTTCCGGAGGACGGCCAGCTGGGCCGGGGTCAGGGTGCCATGGACCTGCCAGGCGTCGCAGCACTGGTAGCCGCCGTTGACCAGGATGCCCGCGGCGTCCATCTGCTCGAACCACTCGCTGGGCATGATGTGGCCCTCGAGCCTGATCGAGTTCAGGCCCATGTTCTTGATCAGCGCGATCTGCCTGGCGGTGTTGGCCGCCGAGTAGTGCAGGAACAGGTTCGGGTCCCAGCCGCCGCCCCGCAGGACGATCGGCACGCCGTTGATCGTGAACGCCCGCGCGCCGTGCGGCTCGATGGAGTTGGACCCGGTCAGCCGCGACGTCACCGTCCTGATGCCGAACGTCTCCGAGGTCGAGTTGTACCGGGTGCCTCCCCCCGCCACCGAGGTATTCAGGGTGTACAGGGGTGAGGCGCCCAGCTGGTAGGGCCACCAGACTTTCGGATGGCTGATCGTCAGGGCCGGGAACTCGCCCGGCGTGAAGGTCACGGCCTGGGTGGTGTTCGCCGGGACGGTAACGTCCTGGCGGACGGTGACCGGCGCGCCACCACCCGGGGGTTTGATCGTGGCACTCACCGTGGCCGCCTGGGCCGTCGGGGCGTTGTTGGTGACGTCGGTCTTGACGGTCAGCGCGGCCCGGGACAGGTCGGCGGCGTCGTCCTGGTTGACGTGGGAGTTCCCGACCGAGAGGGCCTCGTCCGTCCGCAGCTGGACCGGGAACTGGATGCCGGTGTTGTTGTCGGGCGGGATCTGGGTCCAGTCCACGTTGTCCAGCGTGTACATCGACGTCGGGTCGTTCGGGTTGACCTCGATGGCCAGCGAGTTGGTACCCGGTCGCAGCAGGCTAGTGATATCGAAGGTGAACTTCGCGTACGCGCCGGTCACCCGGGCGGGCGTGGCGACCCGGGTGCCGTTGACCCAGACGCTGGCCGAGCCGATCACGCCGTTGACGATCAGGCTGGCGACCTGGCCGGGCCGCGGGTCCGCCGTGAAGTCGGTACGCCACCACCACGGCACCTTGAACCTGGGGACCGAGTCCGGCCCCCTCTTGCTCATGTACCCGTAGCACGACTTCATGTTGTCGGAGTAGAACACGCTGTGCGTGCCGCCGGTGCCCTGGTTCACCGGCTGCAGGGCCGGGTCGCCGGGGCACCGGCCGTTGCTCGCGAGGGCCTCGATCTCGGTGCCCGGAGCCCCAGCGTCGTCGTTGCTGACCGGCAGCCAGCCCCTCGGGTCGAAGCCCGGGGCGGAGATCCGCGACCCGGGCTGCGTGGCGACCGCGCTGCTTTGCACCTCCCAGCCGGATGAGCCGAGGTCCGAGACGTCACTCGCGCCGGTCGCGGACCCTGTGCTGGCGGACGCTCCCAGCGTGGTCACCCTGGCGGGCGACCCGGGCGACCCGGGCGACCGGAGGGCCGCGTGCGTGGCCGCGGCGGGTGCTACCTGGGCCGACGCGGCCATCACCACCGCCGAGGCCAGGACGACTATCGGGCGGGCCGAGCGCGACCGAGCACGAAACCTCATGGCTAGATTCGTAGGCTTTCCCGATAAATGAGTCAACAGGGGGCGCTGGGGAGGAGCGCCGATCCGTTCGGGAAAAAGGGAATTTGTACCACGCAGATGGGATGCCGCGCCGACTTCGGCCGGATCCTGGGTCGCGGTAAAAGCGGCAATGAGGGATGATGCCGACTATGAGGTGGAGGCGTGCCTTACCGGGTGGCGGTGATCGGCGCCGGGTTCGGCGGGATCGGGATGGCGATCGCGCTGAAGAAGGCGGGCATCGATGACTTCGTCGTGCTGGAGCGGGCCAGCGACCTCGGCGGCACCTGGCGCGACAACAGCTATCCCGGGCTGACCTGCGACATACCGTCACAGTTGTACTCGTTCTCGTTCCGGTCCTGGCGGTGGAGCCGGCGGTTCCCGGCCCGCGACGAGATCCTGGACTACCTGCGCGCGCTGGCCGCCGAGCACGGCCTGGAGCCGCACCTGCGCTTCGGCTCCGAGGTCGCGGCGGCCGAGTTCGACGAGGGCTCCGCGGCGTGGACCCTCACCCTCGCCGCCGGCGGCACGATCACGGCGACCGCGGTCGTCTGCGCGGCCGGGCAGCTCGGCAGGCCCGCGTTCCCGGACATCCCCGGGCGGGAGGCCTTCGCCGGGCCGTCGTGGCACTCGGCCCGCTGGGACCACGGCACCGACCTGGCCGGGCGGCGGGTCGCCGTGATCGGCACCGGGGCCAGCGCCATCCAGTTCGTGCCCGAGATCGCGAAGATCGCCGGGCACGTCGACGTCTACCAGCGCTCCGCGCCGTACGTGCTGCCCAAGTCCGACCGCCCGTACCGGAAGGCCGAGCTGGACCTCTTCGACCGGGCTCCGCTGGCGCGCAAGGCCGAGCGGCTCCGCATCTTCGCCTACGGCGAGCTGCTCACCACGGGCATCGCCATCTCCCCGAAGTTCCTGGCGGTGCCGATGGCCCTGTGGCGGCGGCACCTGCGCGCGCAGGTCCCCGACCCCGCCCTGCGCGCCAAGTGCGTCCCCGGCTACGTGCTGGGCTGCAAGCGGGTGGCGTTCAGCAACGACTGGTACCCCGCGCTGGCGCGCCCGAACGTCAACCTCGTAACCCATCATGCCGAACGGATCGTGGCGAATGGGGTCGTCGCCAGCGATGGCATCACCCGTCCCGCGGACGTGATCATCTACGGCACCGGCTTCCGGACCACCGAGTTCCTGGCCCCGATGTCGGTGACCGGGCTCGGCGGGCAGCGGTTGCACCAGGCCTGGCGGGACGGGGCGCAGGCCTACCTCGGCATCACGGTCAGCGGGTTCCCGAACTTCTTCCTGCTCTACGGGCCCAACACCAACCTGGGCGCCAACTCGATCCTCTACATGCTCGAAGGCCAGATCCGCTACGTGATCGGCGCGCTCCAGTGCCTGCGGGCACGGCACGCCGCCTGGCTCGACGTGCGGCCCGACGCCCAGCGCGCGTTCGGCGACTGGGTGCAGGCGGCCAGCCGCAGGTCGGCCTGGGTCACTGGCTGCCACAGCTGGTACACCACCGCGTCCGGCCGCAACACCAACAACTGGCCCTCCCACACGTTCCGCTACCGGCTCCGGGTGCGGCGCTTCGACCCGGGCAATTACCGGCTTGTCAGGTCGGGGTAGAACTGAACTGTCGGGGCGGGCCAGACGCGAGCGCGGGAGGCATCCGAATGGCGCTGGAGATCAAGCGGTTGCACCTGGCCAGGCTGCGCCCGCCCGGTGGCGACGGGCAGTGGCCGGTCCACGGCTTCGTGGTCACTCATCCGGGCGGCGCGGTCCTGGTCGATACCGGCGTGGGCGGTCCGGAGAAACTGATCAGCGACTGGCGCGTGGTCAACGTCTCGGCGGCCGACGCCCTGGCCGAGCTGGACATGTCCCCGGCCGACATCTCGCTGGTGATCAATACGCACCTGCACTTCGACCACTGCGGCCAGAACGCGGTGTTCAAGCACGCCCCGTTCTACGTCCAGCGGGCCGAGCTCGACCGCGCCCGCCGCGAGACGCCCGGGCTGTCCGGCTGGTTCGACTTCATGGGCGCGCGGTTCGAGCTGCTCGACGGCGATACCGAGATCCTGCCCGGCCTGTCCGTCATCGCGACCCCCGGCCACACCGCCGGCCACCAGTGCGTCGTGGTCGGTGCCGGCGACGGCTCGTCCGACCTGCTGATCGGGGACGCCGCCTACACGCCGCGCCAGTACGCCGGCCCCCTGGACCAGGAGCTGCCGCCCGGCCAGGCCGCCGACCGGGCGTCCTGGGAGGCCTCGGTCGGGCGCGTCCGGGCGATGGCCCCGGCCCGGGTGCACTTCTGCCATCACACCGACGTCGTGCACGGCTGACGCTAGTCGTCGAGGACGGCGGCGTCGGCGCCGCCCTCCTCGCCCAGGATCGAGCCGATCCGGGTGACCGCGTCCGGGCGCTGCGCCCGCAGCCATAGCAGGACCGCCACCCCGGCGGCCAGCCAGGCCAGCGCCAGCAGCGGCGTCCAGGCCAGGATGCCCGCCGGGGTCGGGTGCACCGACCCGTACAGGGCCGCGCCGAACACGACCGCGCCGATCAGGGGCACCGCGACGTGCACGATCGGGTTCCACCTCCGCGAGTCGCGGGTGCGGTAGAAGAACACGACGCCGCCGACGCACAGCAGCACGTAGACGACGATGATCAGCAGGGTGCCGGTGGTGGCCCAGAAGTAGTAGTTGCTGAACGGCGCCCCGAACGAGCTGTCGGCGAACGGGTACCCGATCAGCAGCGCCATCACGGTGGCGAGCACGGCCACGCAGACGGTCGCGTTCACCGGCGTCTTGAACCGGGGCGACGTGCGTCCCAGCGCCGCCGGCAGCACGCCCTCGCGGCCCATCGCGAACAGGGTCCGCGACCCGGCGGTCGCGCAGGCCACGCAGACGATGAAGGCCGACAGCATGCCGCCGATCTCGACCAGCGTGCCGAGCCAGGAGCCGACGAACGTAACGGCCGTGGTCTTCAGGGCGACCGGGTCCGCGGCGAACTTCGCGCCGTTCTTGACGCCGTAGCCGATCGTGATCGAGTAGGTGGTCCACAGGTAGAAGATGATGGCGAAGGCCGTGGCCGCGATCACCGCGATCGGGATGAAGCGCCGCGGGTTGGAGGTCTCCTCGCCGAAGTCGGCCGCGGTCTCGAAGCCGATGTAGGAGGTGACGCCGAGGATGATCCCGTAGAAGACGCCGCTGAAGCCGCCGCGCAGGGAGTGCCCGAAGGTGAACGCCGACAGCGCCTGCCCGTGGCTGCCGCCCTTCGCGGTCGTCACCGCGTCGACGATCACGATGACCACGACGGTGGCGATGCCGACATACAGCTGCACCCGGGTCGTGACGCTGATCCTGATGACCGAGAGGATCAGGAATAGCGCCATCCCGATGAAGAAGAACGCGATCCACCAGCCGGAGCCGATGCCGAGCAGGTCGGTGGCCAGGTAGCCGACCCCGGACATGGTCATCGGGACGAAGCAGATCATGCCGAAGAAGTAGAGCCATCCGGCCACGAAGCCGGCGCCCTTGCCGAGGCTGCGGCTGGCATAGGTGTAGGCGTAGCCGGCCGATGCCATCCGCCGGGTGAATCCGATGACCACGAAGGCCAGCGCGAGGCAGGCGATGCCGCCGAGCAGGAACGCCAGGGGCGTGGAGCCCCCGCTGGTGGCCGCCACTCCGGAGACGTTGAGCAGCATCGCCATGCCGGGGGCCAGCACGGATACGGAGATCGCGATGGCGTCGGGGAGCCGCAGCGTGCCGCGCGCGAGCTCGCCGCCGGTCGCGGCGCCCAGCTCGGAACTGGTCTTGGCCATGGGGGTGTTCCTTTGCTCGTCCTCAGTAGAACTCGAAGTACTCGCGCATCTCCCACTCGCTGACGTCCTGCCCCTCCGGCGGCGGTTCCTCGGCGATGGCGGCGGAGTAGCGGGCGAGCTCGGCGCGCTTCATCTGGATCAGGTAATCGACGAGCGTGTCGCCGAATGCCTTGCGGTAGAAGGTGTCCCGGGCGAGCGCGTCGACCGCCTCGTCCAGCGACGCCGGCAGCATCGGGGCCTGGGCCACGTACGGGTCGGCCTCCACCGGGGGCGGCGGCTCCAGGTGCCTGCGGATGCCATCCAGGCCCGCGGCGATGTTGGCCGCCATGTACAGGTAGGGGTTGGCCGCGGGCTCGCCCATGCGGTTTTCCACGTGGCTGTTCTCGTCACCCGGCGCTCCCTGGACCCGCACCAGCGCGCCGCGGTTCTCCACCGCCCAGCACACCCGGTCGGGGGCGAAGGAGTAGGGCCGGTAGCGCTTGTAGCCGTTGACGGTGGGCGTGGCGAACAGCGTCATCGGCATCGCGTGCTCGATGAGGCCGGCGACGAACGCCCGTCCCGCGGGCGACAGCGGCTGGTCGGAGCTGGCGAACGCGTTGCGCCCGTTGACGCGCGAGATCAGCGACTCGTGCAGGTGCCAGCCCGAGGAGAAGAAGTTCGGCAGCGCGGGGCGGCACATGAACGTCGCCAGCAGCCCGCGGCGCTGGCACATCTGCTTGACAGCGGAGCGGAACAGCACCACGGCGTCGGCCGCCGCGAGGCCGCCGATCGGGCTGAAGCTGAACTCCATCTGGCCGGGGCCCCATTCGTCCTCCATGGACCTCGGCGGCAGGCCGACCGCGTCCAGGCCGTCGCGGATCGCCTCCAGCGTGGCGGCGACGCTGTCCAGCCGCACCTCGGACAGGTACTGGTAGCCGCGCTCGAAGACGCTGACCGCCGGCGGAGCCGGGGTGAACCCGGCGTTCTCCGGCGTGATCCGTTCGGAGTCGAGCGTGAGGATGTAGTACTCGATCTCGAGGCCGGCCAGGAAGTCATAGCCGACGCCGGCCAGCTCGGACAGCGCCCGGCGCATCAGGCCGCGGCCGTCCAGCGGCATCGGCTTGCCGCTGGAGAAGTAGGCGTCGCAGATCATCCAGCCGGTCCTGTCGGCCCACGGAAGGACCCGGAACGTGCCGGGATCCGGCACCAGTACCACGTCGGGGAACCCGGTCAGCTCGTCGATCCCGAAGCCGCCGCCCGCCGCGAACGCCGGGACGAACACGTTGTTGCCGGTGTCGAGGCTGTAGATCGCGCCGGAGAAGTCCAGGCCGTTCGACATGGCGGCGATCGCCACCTCGGCGGAGAGCGACTTGCTGCGCGGTACGCCGTGCTGGTCGACGACGACCAGCCGGACGGTCTTCAGGCCGAGCTCGCGGATCCGCGCGGCGACCTCGTCCGCCGCGGCCGCCTGGTCGTCGCCGTGCAGGCCGTGCCGGGCGACGAAGCCCTGCTGGCCGACTCCGCTGACCCCGTGCGGGGGGATGGTGGTGCCCATGGGATGAAGCCTCCGGTCAGGTGCGGGTCGTGGTGCCGCGTCGCTGGATCATCTCGTCGAGCAACTCGGCGGTGAAGTTGCCCGGCTCGACGTCGGCGAGCGACAGGAACGTTTCGGTGCGCTGCACGCCGGTGATCTGGAAGATCCTGGTGAGCAGCAACTGGCGCAGGTGCGTGTGGTCGCGGACTCGTAGCCGGACGAGCAGGTCGAGGCTGCCGGTGACGACGCTCATGGTCTCGGTCTCCGGCAACTCGTTGATCTCGCGGATGATCGCGGACAGGTCCGTGCCCGCGCCTGAGGTCACCGCGAGGTACACCACGACGGGCAGGCCGAGCGCCGCCCAGTCGATGTCCACCCGGTACCCGCGGATCACCCCGCCGCGCTCGAGCCGGGCGAGCCGGTCGGCCACCGCCGGCGGCGACATCTCGATCCGCCTGGCCAGGGCTCGCTGCGATTGCCGGGCGTCGGCGGCCAGCGCTCGCAGCAGGGCCAGGTCGAGATCGTCTACCTCCACCTCGGGCCTGGACGGCGGCGATACCTCCGCCAGTTTGGCCAGCGGGGCTTCGTTGAGTGACATTTGGAAGGTTACCTGTCGTACGATCGAACTATATGAGCTATGATGGAATAAAGTACTGATAAATGTAAGATATACGTAGCGATGAGTCTTACATTTGAAATTCATGCTGTCAAGGGGAGTCGATGACCGCAGTCACGGGCCAGCAGGGCACCGACCGGGACGACACGGATCGCCGCGCCTGGGATGAGCTGCTCGCCCGCCGCACGCACGCGCTGGGCGGCGGCGAGATCACCGCGATCCTCTCCCTCGCCGGGGCCACGGACGTCATCACGTTCTCCGGCGGGTTCCCCGAGCCCGCGACGTTCTCGACCGGAGTCCTCGCCGATACCGCCGCGCGGCTGATCGCCACCGAGCCCGAGGTGGTGCTGCAGTACTCGGCCACCGAGGGACTCCCCGGGATCCGCGAGTACGTCTCCGGGCGGCTGGCGGCCGCCGAGGGCCGGGCGCCCGGCGCGGGCGAGCTGATGATCACCAGCGGCGGGATCGACTGCATGGAACTGCTCGCCAAGAGCTACGTCGATCCCGGCGACGTGGTCGTCGCGGAGTCGCCGACGTACCTCGGCGCGCTGATGGCGTTCCGCGGCTACCAGGCCGGCATGCGGGGCGTGCCGGTCGACGACGGCGGGATGCGCGTGGAGGCGCTCGCCGACCTGCTGGCCGGCGGGCTGCGGCCGAAGATCGTCTATACGATCCCCGACTACCAGAACCCGACCGGCCTGTCGATGACCACCGACCGAAGGCAGGCGCTGGCCGACCTCGCCCGCCGCTACGGTTTCCTGATCCTGGAGGACGTGGCCTACCGCGAGCTCGGGTTTGGCGCCGCGCCGCCGCCGAGCCTCTGGTCGCTGGCGCCCGACGTCACGGTGCAGGCGGGCACGTTCTCCAAGATCTTCTCGCCCGGGTTCCGGATGGGGTGGGCCGCGGGCCCGGCGGAGGTCATCAGCCGGCTCGTCGTGGCCAAGCAGAACTCCGACCAGTGCGCCGGCGCGCTCGGCCAGCGGATGGTCGAGGAGTACGGCCGGGGCGGTCACCTGGATCGCCAGATCGCCACGGCCAGGACGCTGTACGAGCGGCGAGCCGGCCTGACGACGCGGGCGCTGGCCGCTCACATGCCCGACGGCGTGACCTGGACGACGCCAGCCGGGGGATTCTTTACCTGGCTCACCTGCCCCGAAGGGGTTGACACCGTGGCGCTCTCGGCCGCCGCCCGCGCCGAGAAGGTCGCCTACGTGCCCGGACGGCCGTTCTGCCTGCAAGACACGGGGGCCGGGACAGAGACCGGGACGAACCAGATCCGGCTCGCCTACAGCCGGGTCGCCGACGACCTCATCGCCGAAGGCATCCGCCGGATCGCCGGCGTCATCAAGAGCGCACTGTAATTAGGGAGGACATCATGAACGACGCCGCGAGCCACTTCACCACGGAGCCCGGCGGCACCCCGGCCGGCCCCGGCCGGTACGTCAACGTGGACGCGATGAAGGCGGTGGAGTTCGTGCCGGGGGTCGGGTTCCGGCCGGTGGCCGGCCAGAAGGCCATGACCAACTTCGTGTCCTTCGCCCCCGGCTCGACGGCACCCCGCCACGTCCACGAGGAGGAGCAGATCGTCGTCGTCCTCGACGGGGAGTTCACCTTCGACCTGGACGGGGACGTGCGCACCATGCGCAAGGGCGACGTCGCCGTCGTCCCGTCCTGGGTCCCGCACGCGGCCTGGACCACCGACAGCCACTGCCTGGAGGTCGACGTGTTCGCGCCGCCGCGCAGCAGCCTGCTCGAGCTGGCCGAGGGTGGCGCGGCGGGTGAGGCATAGGTGGAGCTGGGGCTAACCGGCCGCCGGGCCATCGTCACCGGCGGATCCAAGGGGCTGGGCAAGGCCATCGCCGCCGAGCTGCTGGCCGAGGGCGCTGCCGTGGCCATCTGCTCCCGGCACGCCGACGAGCTGGAGGAGACCGCCGCCGGGCTGCGCGCGGGCACGCCCGACGGGCGGCAGTTGGTCGCGCTGCCCTGCGACGTGACCGAGCCCGCGCAGGTGAGCGATTTCACCGAGACCGCGACCCGGGAACTGGGCGGGCTCGACATCCTGGTCAACAACGCCGGCGGGGCCCGGCCCGGCCGGTTCGCCACGCTGACCGACGCCGACTGGCACGACGACATCGAGGTAAAGCTGCTCTCCCAGATCCGCTGCACCCGCGCCGCCCTGCCGCACCTGCGGGCCAGCGCCGCGCCCCGGGTCATCAACATCAACGCCCTGTACGCGCGCTACCCGGATCCGGCCTTCCTCGCCTCGTCGGTCAACCGCGCGTCCTGCCTCAGCCTGTCCAAGGCCCTGTCCATCGAGCTGGGCGGCGAGGGGATCCTCGTCAACAGCGTGAACATCGGCTTCGTCGAGACACCGCAGTGGCGGAACATCCACCGCAAGCGCGCCCCCGGGACGCCGGCCAGCGAGTTCTTCGGCCAGCTCGCCCAGGCGGAGGTGCCGCTGGGCCGGTTCGGGCAGCCCGAGGAGGTCGCCGGGCTCGTCGCCTTCCTGGCCAGCGACCGGGCCAGTTACATCGCCGGCGCGTCCATCGACGTCGGCGGCGGCATGGGCAAGTATCTCTAGGGGAGCAACCTTTCATGTGCCGCCTGCTTGGCTATTGCTCACGCGACGCCGCGTCCGTCGGCGAGATCCTGGGCGAGGAGGGCTTCCGCGCCTTCACCGGCCTGTCCGGCCTGCACGGTGACGGCTGGGGAATGGCGTGGTACGCCGGCTCCAGGCCCGCGTCCTGGAAATCGGCCGACCGGGCCGGCCGCGAACCGGAGTACGACAAGCTCGCCTGGCAGCCGCTCGGCGACCTCGGCCTGCTGCACCTCCGCTGGGCCACCCCCGGCCTCGCCGTCAGCGACGCCAACACCCACCCGTTCCGCTACGGGGACTGCGCGTTCGCCCACAACGGCGCCATCTACCCGCAGGACAAGCTCGGCGAGATGCTCCCGCCCGAATGGGAGCGGCGGCTGGCCGGCGACACCGACAGCGAGCGGTACTTCCTGCACCTGATGTCGCGGATCGCGGCGACCGGCGGCGACCTGCCCGCGGCGGTCGCCGACACGACGGCCGACATAGCCCAGCGGTTCACGGCCAGCAGCCTGAACGCGATCCTGCTGACGCCCGGCGCGATGGCCGCGATCTCGTTCCACGACCGGTCCATGGTTCCCGCCGACCTGCTGCGGCAACTCGGGCACGCGGACCGGCCCGAGGAGGTCGCCGCCTACTTCGACCTCGCCTACCGGGTGACGCCCGACGCGGTCCTCGTGGCCAGCTCGGGCTGGCCGATGCCCGGTTGGACGCCGCTGCCCTCGGGCCACGTCCTCATCACCGACCGGCGGACCCTGGCCACCTCCGTCCTCCCGATCCCTCACCCGGGGGTGTAGATCAACAGCAGGACACCGCTGGCGAAGCGGCGCACGTCGGCCAGGGACAGCCGCGGGGAGCCCTGGATGTCCTCGAACATGTGCCTGCCTATTCCGGTCGCCACCGGGGTCAGGAGCAGGTGGAACTCATCCACCAGGCCACTGTCCGTCAGGGGCCGGTCCAGCGGGCCGTTGCCGTACTTGACGAGATCACCGCCGGGCTGGCGCTTCAGGTCCGCGACGAAGTCCGTCACCGCTCCGGGGATGACCGAGGCGTTCCAGGGGAGGTCATCCTTCAGCGTCCGGGACGCCACGTACTTGGGGATCGAGTTGATCCGGTCCACGAACGGGTTCGGGTCCATCGCCGGGTAGGCCTTCGACAGGCCCTCGTAGGTGCGGCGGCCGAGCAGGAGGGCTCCGGCGCCGGCCAGCATCTCCGTCTCGTAGCGCATGTGATCGTCGTCCAGGTACGGGAACGCCCAGTCCAGCGGGTCGATCTGCCCGCCGAGCGCTACGTGGACCGACTCGATCAGCTTCCCCATGTCTCCGCCTCCAGCGGTCGCGGCGCGGTGCCTCGAGATGACCCCCTACGGACGACGAGACCGGCAGGCCAGATTCATCGGCATGCGCGGGCGAGGCGCCCTCGGTAGCGGGATGCAGGTATCCTTGTGGAGCTTTTTCGCACACTATGTGTAAGAAAACTCCACACGGGCTAGATGAGATCCCCGCACCGCGCTTGCGGATGACCTTGACCCGGGCGACTTATCCAGTTATGTTCGGCTATGACCGGTTGAGAATTTAAATTTGGGTGGTCATGGTGGATTACTACGGGCGCTTCCGGCTGGCCCGGCGCTACCGGCGATCATGGCTGTCCCGGCGATCCCGGCTGGCCGGCCTCGGCGTGACCGTGACCGTCGGCGCGGCCGTGGTCGTCGCGGGCCTCGCGGCTCCATCGACAGCGGCGGCGGCAGCGACGCCGGCGACGGCGACGCACCCGTCGGCAGCGGCGCGACCGGCGACAACAACCCCCTCGGGTACCGACGCGTCGTGCCCGGCGGCGCGCTCCGGGTCCGGGCCACTCAGCGCGCCGACCGAGGCCAGGGCCATCGGCGGCGACGGCTCGGCCACCGTCACCTGGTGCCCGCCGCCGACCGGGGCGGGCTCGGTGGTCAGCTACACCGTCACCTCGTCCGCAGGACAGAGCGTGACCGCGGACGTGCCGAACGACTGGGCGATCATCGACGGGCTCCGCAACGGCGCCTCCTACACGTTCACGGTCACCGCGACCACCAGCAGCGGCGCGACCAGCCGCGCGGCGACCACCCGTCCCGTCATCCCGGAACCGGTAGCGCCACCCCGCAACGTGGTGCGCGGCAGGCCCCGGACGGTGGGCTACGACCAGTACTCGCTGATCATCGGGGGCAGGCGGACGGTCATCACCGCCGGGGAGTTCGACCCGTGGCGCACCCCGAGCCCGAGCCTGTGGCTGGATGACCTGGAGAAGATGAAGGCGGAGGGGTACAACGCGGTCAGCGCGTACTTCGACTGGGACTACAACTCCCCCGCCCCCGGCGCCTACGACTTCACCGGGGTGCGGGACTACAACGAGTTCCTGAACATGGCCCAGCGGGCCGGGCTGTACGTCCTCGCCCGGCCCGGCCCGAACATCAACGCCGAGACCGACGGCGGCGGCCTCGCGGCCTGGGTGCTCACCGCCCAGAACGGCTTCCGCGAGGACAGCCAGCCGTACCTGTCGGCCGCGCTGCAGTGGTATTCGGAGATCGACCCGATCATCGCCGCGCACCAGGTCACCCGGGGCGGTGACGTGATCGCCTACCAGATCGAGAACGCGGACCTGCCGAACGAGCCGATGGCGACTCAGCGGGCCTACATGGCCAGCCTGGAGAGCAAGGCGCGGTCCGATGGCATCGACGTGCCGTTCACCTTCAACGCGCCCGAGTTCACGTCGGGCACCGGAGCGGTGAACATCTCGGGGCAGGACAGCTACCCGCTGTTCACGGGGGACTGCGGCAACCCCACCCGGCACTTCGGCGACCCGCCCACGCTGACCTCCACGCCCGGCGAGCCGTTCATGGCCCCCGAGGAGCAGGACGGCTCGATCGAGAACTGGGGCGCGGCCGGCTTCGGCGATTGCTACACGCTGACCGGGCCGGACTTCGAGAACGTGTACTACAAGGACAACATCGCCCAGGGCATCACGATCCAGAGCGACTACATGGGGGCCGGCGGCACGAACTGGGGCTGGCTCCCCTACCCGCAGGGGTACACCTCCTACGACTACGGCGCGCCGATCAGCGAGACCGGCGAACTGGGCACCCCGTCCGACCCGAACGCCGTCGCCGGGTCGAAATACGGCGAGAACAAGCTGATCAACGACTTCGAGACGTCGGTGGCGCCGCTGGCCAAGACCCAGCCGGCGACCGCGCCGCAGGCCAGCAACCCGGCGGTCACGACCGTCGAGCGGGCCAACCCGGATACCGGGACGCGGTTCATCTACCTGCGCCAGGCCGACGCCGCGTCCACCGCCACGGTCGGCACCCACCTGGACCTGGACCTGGGCGCCAGCGGCGAGTTCCCGGTGGTCCCGCAGCGGGGCTCGATCACCCTCGACGGCCGGGACTCGAAGATGCTCCTGGCCAACGACGACTTCGCCGGGCAGCAACTCGTCTACTCCACCTCCGAGCTGATGACCCAGGCGAGCATCGGAGGGCGCGCCACCGCGCTGGTCTACGGCCGGCGCGGAAGCGATGGCGAGACCGTCCTGCACTACACCAGCCGCCCGAACGTGTCCGTGGTGACTGGATCGGCCACCGCCGCCTGGGATCCGGCCCGCGGCGACCTGCGCCTGGACTACGTCCACAACGGCCTGACCCAGGTCGAGGTCACCGGCGGCGGGCGCCCGCCCCTCCTGCTGCTCATCGCCGGCACCGGGACCGCGGAGAACTTCTGGCCCGAGCGGACATCCGCCGGGCCGGTCCTGGTGGAGGGCGGCTACCTGGTCCGGACTGCCACCGCGAAAGGCGGAGTCCTGGAGCTGACCGGCGACACATCAAAAGAGGGGGAACTCAGGGTCTGGGCAGGCGCGAGCATCCGTTCGGTGAAATGGAATGGAAAGCCCGTGGCCACGGTCGCCGGGCCGGGGGGCGCGCTCACCGGGACCGTCCCCGGGCCCGCGCCGGTCCGCCTGCCCGCGCTGGCCAACTGGCGGTTCGCGCCCGAGGCCCCCGAGGCGCAACCCGGGTTCGACGACAGCGGCTGGACGCTGGCCGACCACCCGGTCTCCACCTACCACCCCGCGTCCGGCGCCCCGGACCCGGCGCTGTACGCGGCCGACTACGGGTACGACCACGGGTTCACCTGGTACCGGGGGCATTTCACGGCGACGGGCGGCGAGACCGGGGTGACGCTGACCGCCGACGGGATGGCCCCGACCGGCGCGTTCTCGGTGTGGCTGAACGGGACGTTCCTCGGGTCGCATGACGCGGCGGGCCCGACCACGGCGACGTTCGGCTTCCCGCAGGGCGTTCTGCGGCCTGGCCGGGACAACGTGATCGCGGTGCTGACGGAGAACACCGGCAACCCCGAGGGCCCCACCGCGGAGCGGTCCGGGTTGCAGACCGCGTCGCTCGACGGCTCCGGCGCGCCGGTCACCTGGCGGCTGATGGGGGCCACCGGCGGCACCACCCTGGCCGACCCGGTGCGCGGGCCGCTGAACGCGACCGGCCTGTACGGCACCAACCACGGCTGGGACCTGCCCGGCTACCCCGACGCCGGCTGGCGGCACGTCACGCTGCCCGACGACTGGGCCAGCCGGGGGGTGCCGCCGGGGATCGGCTGGTACCGCACCGCGTTCTCGCTGCACCTCCCCCGGGAGAGCTACGTGCCGGTCGACGTGCGGATCGGCGGCTCGGGAACGGGCTCGGGCTCGGGCTCGGGCTCGGGGAAAGCCGACTACCGGGCGTACATCTTCGTCAACGGCTGGCTGATCGGCCAGTACCTGAACGACGTCGGGCCGCAGCACCGGTTCTACGTGCCCGCCGGGATCCTCGACGACCACGGCGGCAACACCCTGGCGATCGCGGTGTGGGGCCTGAACGCCGCCGGAGGACGGCTGGGCCGGGTGAGCCTGGTGGCCGCGGGCGACCAGGCCGGCGGGCTCGGCGTGCGGCGGGTGCCGAGCCCGGGTTACCGAGGGTGACGGCTACCGGAGGTGACGACGGGCGGCGCGGCGGACCGCCTCGGTGAGCGCGGCCAGCCGCGGTGAGTCCAGGCGCCACCGCTGCCAGTGCAACGGGACGTCGGCCACGTCGGCGGACAGCCGGACCAGGTCGCCGGAGGCCAGGTCGGCGCGGGCCTGCGGCTCGGGGACCATGCCCCAGCCGAGTCCCAGCCGGATCGCCGCGTAGAAATCGCTGGTCGACGGGACGTGGTGCACCACGGGCGGCGGGCTGGTGACGCCGTGGGCGCGGAGCGGGCCGTGCTGGAGCCGGTCCTTGTCGTTGAAGATCAGCATCGGCATCGCGGCCCAGTCCGGTTCGCCGTCGCCGCCTCGCCACCGGCCGGCGAACTCCGGGGCCGCCACGACCAGGTAGCGCATCACGCCCAGCGGCTCGGCGGCGCACCCCTGGACGGTGGCCGGGTCACTGGTGACGGCGGCGAGCACCTCGCCGCGGCGCAGCAGCTCCTGGGAGTACCCCTCGTCCTCCACGTGCAGGACGATAGCGGTCCCGGTCCAGTCCGCGGCCTCGGCCAGCACGTCGCGGAACCAGGTGCCGAGGGAATCGGCGTTGACCACGACCGGCAGCTCAACCGAGCCGATCGTGCCCAGGGCCTGGCGGGCCTCGTCGTGCAGCAGCCTGATCTGCCGCCCGAGCTGCACCAGCCGCTCGCCGTGCGGGGTGGCGCGGCACGGGGTGCCCCGGCGGACCAGGACCTGCCCGGCGCTCGCCTCCAGCGCCCGGATGCGCTGGCTGACCGCGCTGGGCGTGACATGCAGCCGGGCCGCGGCGGTCTCGAAGCTGCCGGCTTCCACGACGGCAACCAGGCTATCCAGCTGAACGGGGTTGAGGCGCATCCTCCTAGTTAAGCATCTCTAACCTTTACTGAAAAACATTCGTGGCGCTTACTTCGCTTCGCGCCTAGCGTGACGGGGGTGATCGACGACTGTATTTCCGGGCTGGCGACCGGGCTGGCCCTCATCGTGGCGATCGGCGCGCAGAACGCCTTCGTTCTCCGGCAGGGGCTGCGGCGCGCGCACGTCGGCGCGATCGTGGCGGTATGCACGCTGTCGGACTACGCGTTCATCATGGCCGGGGTGGCCGGGCTGGGCACGGTGATCAGGTACGCGCCGTGGGCGCTGCTGGCGGTGCGCTGGCTGGGGGCCGCGTTCCTGACCTGGTACGGGCTGGCCTCGGCGTGGCGGGCGCGGCATCCGGACGCATTGCATGCCGGGGTTGGGGTTGGGCGGCGCGGCGCGGCGGTCGGCCGGACGCTGGCGCTGACCTGGCTCAACCCGCACGTCTACCTGGACACCGTGCTGGTGCTCGGCTCGATCGCGAACGCTCACGGTCCTTCTGGCCGCTGGTGGTTCGCCGTGGGGTGCTGCGTGGCCAGCACGATCTGGTTCGCCGGCCTGGGGTTCGGCGCCCGTCTGCTCGGCCCGCTGCTGGCCCGCCCGCGGTCCTGGCAGGTCCTCGACCTGCTGATCGCCGCCACGATGCTGGCGATCGCCGCCGGCCTGGCCCTCGGCTAGCGGAAAGGCCAAAGGGAGAGTCTGCGCTTTGCCTGAACTTCTGTCTTTACCTGAACGCGTGACGTTAGCAATCGTTTGCATCACCGATTTAGCGTCAGGAACTCAGGCAAAGTCAGGAACTCAGGCAAAGCTGGGTTGGGTTGTGCCGTGGACGGCCAAGGCCCCGCAAGCCAGTTCCCTATAGGGTCATACCGATGACGGGCCAGGCCGACGGGAGCGGGTGGGCGAAGCTCGGCGCGCCCGCCGGGCTCTGCCAGTCCTGCGCGCACGCCAGGCTCAACGAGACCCGCAAGGGCACGGCCTACATGCGCTGCACGAACCCGGATCTCCCCCGCTACCCGCGCCTGCCCGTCACCGGGTGTCCCGGCTATGAGCGCTCTCAGCCGTGGTGACGCCGGGCAGGCCGCTGAAACGGGCTTTGGCGTCCCGGGTAAGCACGAGGCGGCCGGTCTCGGCGGCGTGCGCGGCGATGATCAGGTCGTGCGCGCCGCGCGGGCTGCCCGATCGGCGGACGTGAGCGAGCAGCCGCGCGTGGTGCGCCGCGGTAACCGGGGTGTAGTCCAGCACGTCGATCACCGAGGTGATCGTGGCGAGCGCCCGCGCTCGTGCGGCAGCGCGTTCCGGCGTATCCGCCAGTTCGATTCCGGTGCGGTATTCGGCGATGGTGATTGACGCGACGGCCAGCTCGTCATCGTCAAGGGCTGACCTGTCGATAGTCCCGCGTTCGTAGGCGATGAGGATGTTGGTGTCCAGGATCAGGCGTCGGCCCATGGGTCGGGCACCTCCGAGGTCACCATGGCCAGGGCCGCCGAGATGCTGCTGGCGAAGGCCTCGTCCGGCGGCGGTGTGCCTTCCAGCGCTGTGCGCAGGTCGGCACCCGTGCGGTGGTGAGCCGGGCCGATCTCGGCTACCGGGTGACTTCCCCGGAAGATGGTCACCCTCTCGCCGCGTTCGATCGCATCCAGCAGGTCGGAGAAGTGCCGGGACGCCTCAGTGGCGGTCATGGTCCTCATGAAGGCATGATATCTGAAAATCAGATACGTCGCAGCCGGATCTCCCCCGCTATCCGCGCAGGACGACCAGGGCGTCGACGCCGGTGATCTCCTGGCCCCTGATCAGGAGCGGGTTCACGTCCACGGCCTCCAGGCGGGGGCCCGCTGCCCGGCCGAAGGCCGCGAGGCGGCCGAGGACGCCGGCCAGCCTGCCAAGCGTCCCGGCCGGTCCCCAGCGGGGGGCGCGGAGGATCGCGCCCAGCCGGGTGGTGGCGAGCGCCGCCGCGATCTCCTCCTGGCCGGCGTCAACGGGCACCATCGCCGTGTCGGCAAGCGCCTCGGCGTAGACGCCGCCGAGCCCGAACACGACGAGCCGGCCCACGTGCGGCTCGCTGACCAGGCCGGCCAGGGCCTCAAGGTCACCGTCCAGGTGCGGCTGGACGAGGAGCCGACTCGCCCCGGCGGCCAGCAGCCTCGCGGCCTCCGCGCGGCAGCGGGCCGGGCCGCCGATCCCGGTGACGACCAGCCCCCGTCCGGACTTGTGGGCCACGCCGGGGACGACGCCCTTCAGGACGACGGGCCAGCCGAGCTCGCGCCCCGCGGCCACCGCGGCGCTGGCGCTGCCCGCGGTCAGGGAGCGGGCCATCGGGACGCCCGCGTCCCGGAGGAGCCGGGCGCTGGTGACCTCGTCGAGCGGCCCGGAGACCTGCGGAAGGGGGGTGGCGGGCTGGCGCCCGGCCCGCTGGCGTGAGGCGGGCGACGGGATGGTGGACTGCGGAGCGGGTGGCGGGGGCGGGCCGGCGGCGGCCAGGGAGGCCATGCAGGCGTCGGTGTCGTGGTAGACCGCGATGCCCGCCTGGCGGTACCAGCCGGCCTCCTCATCGTCCAGGCCTCCCGGGGCGAGCAGCAGGTGGGGCTGGCCGTGGGACTGGCCGCCCGCCGCGGCACTGTCGGCCATCTGGCGGGCGCGGGTGACCCGCTCCTCGCGGGCCGGCATCGGGTGGTAGTAGTGGGCGATCACGTCCACGTCCTCGTCGTCGCGGAGCAGGCCGAGGGCCGTGGGGAAATCGATCCGGCCGCCGGTGGCGCCGAGGTCGATGGGGTGGATGACCGGCGTGCCGGGGGCCAGTCGCCCGATCCGGGCCAGGGTCGCCGCGCTCAGTTCCGGAACCCGGAGGCCGTGGCGGCTCGCCGCGTCGGCGACGATGGTGCTCGCGCCGCCCGACTGGGTCACCACGCCGAGGCGTGGACGCGGCGGCACCGGGGCGCGGTCGACCAGGGCCGCGGCGCCGACCAGCTGCTCGACGGTGTCCACGGTCCCCACCCCGCAGTGCCGGAAGAGCGCGGCGTACGCCTCGGCCCGGCCCGCGAGCCGGCTTGAGTGCGCGACCGCCGCCGACGCCCCGGGGGCAGAGGCGCCGAGCTTCAGCGCGACGATCCGCTGCCCGCGTTCCCGGGCCGCCCGGGCCAGGCGGGCGAAGCGGGCCCCGTCGGGCAGCGAGTCGACGATGAGGCAGATGCACCGCGTCGCCTCGTCGCCCGTCAGGTATTCCAGGACGTCGAGCACGTCCAGGTCCGCCTCGTTGCCCACCGACGCGAACTTCGACAGGCCGACGCCGAGCTGGCGTGCCCGCAGCATGATCGTGGAGAACAACGCGCCGCTGTGCGACACCAGGGCCATGCCGCCCGCCGGGTGCGCCATCCCGTGCGCGGTGTTGAACCCGACCGACACCCCGTCGGTGGCGTTGTAGATCCCGTTGCAGTTAGGGCCGAGCACGCGGGTCCCGGTAGCGGCTGCCGCACCGGCCAGCGACGCCTGGCGGGCCCGGCCCCGGTCGGTGCCCGTCTCGGCGAACCCGGCCGCCGCGACGATCACGGTCTTGGCGCCGGCCTGGCCCAGCGACCACGTGGCCTTGACCGCGGCGTCGGCGGGCACCAGGACGTAGCCCACGTCCACCGGCCCGGGGAGCGCTTCGACGCTGGGGTAGCAGCGCAGCCCGCCGATCTCCGCCACGCTCGGGTTGACCGGGAAGACCGCGCCGGTGAACCCGTTGCCGATCAGGTTGCCGACGATCCGCGAGCCAAGCTTGCCCGGCGCGGCCGAGGCGCCCACCAGGGCGACCGAACGCGGGCGGAACAGGCGCGCCAGCGGGCTGGGCGAGTCGGTAGCTCCGTTCGGGATGATCGGGTTGATTGGGGTGTTTGGTGTGTTCGCGCCGGTCAAGGGGCGCTCTCGCTCGCTGCCATCTTTTCGCCGGACTGGCCGGCTTCCCCGGGATGCTCGGCGATGACCTCCAGCGCCTGGCGGCTGGTGCGCTCGCCGAAGACCGCCAGGATGATTCCCTCGCCGGCCATCGCGATCGCCACGTAGATGAAGACCGCCGCGTAGCCGAATCCGGAGAAGATGGCGGCGACGAGGTAGCCGCCCGCGAACCCGGCGAGGCGGCCGAGGCTCATCGTGAATCCCGCTCCCGCCCCCCGCAGCCGGGTCGGGAAGATCTCCGGCGTGTAGGAGTAGATGAACGCGGTCTCGGTCTGCAGGAAGAAGGACACGAGGAATCCGACGACCAGGACCACGGCCTGGTCCGGGACGAAGCCGTACACCAGGATCAGCGCCGCGATCAGCGAGCAGAACACGCCGAGCGCGGTCTTCCGCTGCCAGCGGTCGGTGAAGGGCCAGGCGAACAGCCCGCCCGGCACGGCGCCGATGCTGATGATGGCGGTGTAGGTGAGGCTCTGGGTGAGCTGGTACCCGTGCTCGACCAGCAGCGTGGGGATCCAGCCGTTGAACCCGTAGAAGCCCAGGATGCCGAAGATCCACGAGAGCGAGAGCACCACCGTGCGCCGCGCGTAGGTCCGCCCGAAGAGCTCCGTGACGCGGCCGGGGACGACGATCGCGTCCGGCTCCGGTTCCGGTAGCGGCTGCCCGGTCTTCGCCTCCGCCTCGGCCTCCAGCTCGGCCAGCAGCGGCTCCGCCTTCGCCCCCTGGCCCTGGCCTTCTTGCCAGCGGATGGACTCCGGCAGGTACTTGACCATGAGCGCCGCCGCGACCACGCCGCCGGCCCCCAGCACGAACACCCACCGCCATCCGTTCGCGCCCAGGGGCACCACGCCCCGGGCGAACCACGACATGGCGGGGATCCCGATCAGGCCCACGCCGAGGATCAGCGACTGGTAGCGCCCGCGGAACGCCCGCGGGTACATCTCGCTGACGTACGTGAGCCCGATCACGGTCATCGCCTCCATGCCCACCCCGGTGAAGAAGCGGAACACCAGGAGCATGGGCACGTTCGTGGCGACGGCGGTGACGAGGGAGAAGAGTGAGTAGAAGGCCGCCGACCCGATGAGGGCGCGGCGGCGCCCGATGTGGTCGGCGGTCTTGCCGCCGACGACGGCCCCGACGAACATCCCGAGGAACGCCGCCGACGTGATGTTCCCCACCGTTCCGACGGACATGTTCCAGTACTTGATGAGGCCGGGCGCGGCGAAGCCGAACGTGTTGAGGTCGGCGAGCTCGAATCCGAACACGCCGCACAGCAGCCACACCCAGCGCTTGTGCAGGGCGGTGGCCACCGGCAGCCGGTTCATCCTGGCTACCAGCGAGGGGCCGGCGGGGCTGGCGGGGTGCCCGGCCGTCATTGGGGTGCTCTCCCGTTCTCGGCCGGGCTCGCGGGCACGAGGTCCGCGACGGCCGGCTCCTTGCGGAGGTAGCGGAGCCGGCTGTACAGGGCGGTCGCGTCATGGCCGGTTCCGGAGAAGGCGACGCAGTCGGTGAACTTCGCGGTGAGCTCGTCGTCGGTCAGTGGCTGGGCGGCGTGACCGCGCGGGACGTCGACGCGCCGGGTGAGCTGCTCGCCGCCGCGGGTGGTGACCCTGACGGCGGCGTAGGCGTGCCGCCAGGCGGCGCCGCCGACCGGGGGCGTATCGCTTTCCGCGACCGAGACCCGCGCTAGGAGATCCTGGGCCTCGCGTCGCTGTACCTCGGCGTCGGTGAAGGTGCGCAGGGTCAGCTTCCTGTCCAAGATCGCCGCCGCGGTGACGTACTCCAGGCTGAACTTTCCCTGCAGTCCGGTGCGCGGGCGGTGGTGGATGAGCGGGCCGAGGCCGGCCGGCTCCAGCGTCACCTCGACGCTGTCGACGTCGGCGGCGCGCAGTCCCTCTCCGCCGTCCCCGGTCGCTCCGGCGAGCGCCAGGACCGCGTCGGCGGCGCGGTGCGTGTTGTAGCAGCAGGGGAACTTCTTGACGTTCAGCCCCCGGGCGGCCAGGGCCCAGGGCCCGCCGAGCGTCGCGGTCAGCCGGGACAGGTCGTTCCCGTCGTCGCCGAACAGCGCGAAGTAGCCGAGCGGCGCCTCCAGCTGCCCCTCATCGGCGGTGAACCCGGAGCTGGCGAGGGTCGTCGCGAGCACCGCGTTGGACGCGGCCGTCCCCGCGTGCAGCGGCTTGGTCATCGTCCCGAAGTTCTGCCTGCTGCCGGCGGCCATGCTGGCGGCGATGCCCAGCGCGTTCCGGGCCCGGGCCGCGTCGAGGCCGCTCAGCCGGCACGCCGCCGCGGTCGCG
>JAFMRC010000178.1:0-1961 GCA_017354375.1 Nocardiopsaceae bacterium
CGGGCAGGTTCACCAGGTCGGCGAACGCGATGTGCACCTCGGCCCGGGTGGTGGACCCGGCCCGGGCGGGCAGCAGCCGCGACCCCAGCAGCCGCCGGCACGCGTCGAACAGCGCATCGTGGTCGCGCTGGCCCTTCGACCGGGTGTCCTCCTTGCCGTGTTTCTTCCCGAGGGATTCCAGGACGGCCTGCAGGGCGGCGGCGGCCTCGGGGGTGAGGGTCCCGTGAAGGGTGCCCGCGCCGTCCAGCGTGGTCTCCAGCCGCAGCGACCGGTCATCGAACCCGCCGTCACCGAGCCCGCTACCGTCGAGGCCGCTGCCGTCCGGGCCGTCGGTGTCCGGTTCCCGCTGCTCCTGCGCGTGCGCGCTGTCCAGGACGGCGGCTATTACCTTGTAGGCATCATCCAGGTCACCTCCGGCCTCGATCACCGATAGGACCATCTCGTCGGTGAAGTCCCGCATGTCCTCGGGGACCGGCTTGGTCCAGGCGACGATCTTGTCGAGCCATGACTCGCTCAGCCAGCCTTCCCCGAGGGCCGCGGCCAGGCGGGGGCGGGCGCGCAGCGTCCGCATCTGCTTCACCTGCCGCTTGGCCGCGGGCAGGGTCATCCCCGCCCGGTCCCGCAGCCAGGACGATGAATTCTGGTGGGCGTCGGAATCGTGGCAGTCGGCGGCGTCGAACCGGGATAGGACCTGTGATCGGGCGGCGGCGTGCTTGGCGCCCGCCGCCTGCAGGCCCAGCAGCACCTCGCCCAGCACCGGCTCGGCCAGCTCGCCCGCGGCGGCGGCCGACGCGAGGTAGTCCAGGCTGGCGTCCAGCATCGCGAGGGCCTCCGTGTGCCCGCCCGGAACCCCGTCGCCGCCGGTGCACACCCTCAACCACCCCCCTTCGACCCGTTACTGCAATTATAGCCGATGAATCGTGTATTTCAATATGTAGCATCAAGATCATTTTCGAAAACTACGGACAGCCGTTTTACGCCGACGAGCGGGTCACGGGCGCCCCGCGCGGAACTATTCGATCAGTTAGCCTAGGGTAGGCGACTATGGACGTCGCTGGTCGCGCAGTTCACGTGCCTTATATGTATGCGAGCAGGACGAGAACGGGTGCGGGCGGAGGCGGGAAGATGGGTGCGGCGCGGAGGCGGAGCGAGGATGGGCGTGCGGCGCGGAGGATCGATTTCTACGACGACCCGGAGGCGCCGGAGGCGAACAGCCTCGTTCCGTCCGTCAACGTCGTCGTGGTCAACGACGAGGGCGAGATCCTGATGATCCGCCGCTCGGACAATGGCAACTGGGCCGTTCCCGGTGGCGCGATCGACCTCGGCGAGTCGGTCGGCGAGGCCGCGCGCCGCGAGACGCTGGAGGAGTCCGGGATCGAGTGCGAGATCACGGGGCTGGCCGGGATCTACTCCGACCCGAGGCATGTCATCTTGTACACGAGCAACGGCGAGGCGCGCCAGGAGTTCTCCATCGTGCTGACCGCTCGCCCCATGCGGGGCGAGCCGACGCCAGGCGACGAATCGGCGGAGGTCCGCTGGGTTCCGGTGCCTTCGCTCGGCGAGCTGACGATGGACCGGTCGATGCGGCTCCGGGTAAACGACTACCTGTCACGCCAGGAATCGCCGGTCATCGCGTGACTTATTCGTAAAGAAACCTTCCAATTTCGTGCCTCAAGGTTGAACATGGAGGAGGCCGAGCCTCGGCAGAGACGGAACCCAGGCAGAGAAATGCAAGCCGGTGGGAGACCCAGCGGAGGAACGCCGGCAGAGGAAGACAAGCGGAGCAAGGCTCAGCGGGGGAAGACACGGCAGAGGAAGAAGGAAGCCATCATGAGGATTTCCCGTCGCAGCATGCTCGCCTCCTCGGCCGCCATGGCGGTCGCGCCGCTGGCCGGAGCGATCGGCGCGGTCCTGCCGGAAGCGCGCCGCACCACTTCCCGTTCCGCCGCCCCCCCCGCCCG
>JAFMRC010000178.1:1971-10670 GCA_017354375.1 Nocardiopsaceae bacterium
GGCCGGCTGGGCGGGCGCCAGCAAGACGAGCACCTCATGGCGTCCAGGCGGACCGCCGATACGGTCTCGTTCAGCATCCAGAACAACACCGGCTCGGACACCGTCTACGCGTTCGTGACCGGCCAGGCGATCAACAACGGCAACGCGCTGATGCTGCTCGAGGCCGACGGGCAGACGCCCTACTATCCCTCGTCCCCGTCCTCGACCGGAAGCCCGCTGGCAGAGAACTGCGCGATTCCGCTGAACGCCTCGGGCGGCTCTCCGGTCACGATCACCGTGCCGCAGCTCGCCGGCGCCCGGCTGTGGTTCTCCATCGGCACGCCGATCACGTTCCTGCTGAACCCCGGCCCCGAACTGGTCGAGCCGTCCGTCACGAACCCGTCCGATCCCAGCATCAACATCCAGTGGGACTTCATCGAGTTCACCTTCAACCCCACCCAGCTGTTCGCGAACGTGACGATGGTCGATTTCACCTGCATCCCGGTCGGCCTCGCCCTGACCGATACCTCGGGGAACACGCAGACCGTCACCGGCCTGCCCGCGGGCGGCCTGGACACCGTGTGCTCCGGCCTGGCCTCGCAGCAGGCCGCCGACGGCAATCCCTGGACCGACCTGGTCGTCACCAGCGGGGGCCAGAACCTCCGGGCGCTCAGCCCGCAGAACGGCATCGTGCTGAACTCCTCGTTCCTGTCGGGCTACTACGACGACTACGTCAGCCAGGTCTGGAGCATGTACGAATCGACGACGCTGACCATCGACACCCAGGCGTCCTACGGCACCGTGACCGGACAGGTGACGGGCGGCCAGCTCACCTTCCCCGGCGTCGGCTCGTTCGCCCCGCCGGCGACCGGCGACATCTTCAGCTGCGCCAGCGGGCCGTTCAGCACCGCCGGGGCAAGCGACGAGGTGCTCGCGATCATCCCCCGGCTGGCGGCGCCCTTCAACCGCAGCACCCTGCTCATCGACTCCAGCCAGCCCGACGGGGAGAACCCCGCCGACTACTACTCGAACCCGACCACCAACCATTACGCCCGGATCGTGCACTCCACCCTCACCGGCGGGCTCGGCTACGCCTTCCCCTACGACGACGTGACCCCCAACGGGGGCGTCAACCAGTCGGGACCGGTGTCGAGCACCAGTCCCGCCCAGCTCGCGGTCACCCTGGGCCCGGTGCACTGACACCCACTGCGCCCACTGCGCCCACTGACACCGCGCGGGTACGCCCAGGCGGGCTGACTTAGTTCGTGGACCCCGGCCATCGTCCGTGTCCGCGTCCACTCAGGAAAGCATCCGGCACCTCGCCTGCTTGCCGGAACGCCCGGGCTTCGACGTGAACTCCAATCTCGAGCTCGGTGATAGCGGCAGCAAGTGCGACGAAGAACATATCCAAGCCGGCGGCCATGCCAGCTCCCTCCGTCACCGCAGCAGAAATACCTCCATCGACTAGGGCAGCTACAGCGACGGCAACCGCTACGTAGAATCCAAATCCCACTACCGCCGTGGCGGTGCAGCTACTGGATATCGGATTCGCATATGATGTTTGTATTTGCTCCACGGCCGACTTTTGCTTCGGTACCGCGCCTTTATACTTTCTGCCCGCCCTCCCGTCCCACATGCCTTTTTCCTGCTCAAGCATCCGATCCAGCTCGCTCGCGCTATCCATGGCCTCCTTTGCTATCGACATCCAGGTGTCCCCCATTCTCCACATGAAAACAGGGACTCCGGCCCATCCCAGCAGTTCGTCGACTCTCCGCTCCGCCTCCTTCAGGAGCCTCATCTCTTCAGCTAGGATCTGGTTGACATTGTCGCCAAGACCCGGAATCCACCCGAATTCGCTCCTGGCGCTCTGCGCTTGTGCGTTAGCCTCTTCGACGGCCTTTTTCATGCCGTCTTGAATCCTAGATATTACCGCATCGTACTGCGCCATGCTGAAGCTCATCTGGATCCCCGTCCTTCAGTGGCCGATACCCTTGATCATGCCCAATATTTCCTGCTCGATATCGTCGTAATTCTTGTGCGAGCCCACGAGAGCGTCGGAGATCCTGGTCATTTCTTCCTTTCCCTCACCGCACAGGGTACTGACCTCCCGACAGTCTTTGTTGTAGGCGTCAACGGCGGGGGCAAAAAGCCCGGACGTACCTGTCCATACGCTGCTGCCGGCTTTCAGGGAGATGCCCCCCATCGCGTTTGCCTGGGTATCCCACTCCTTTGCCTGGCGCAGCAGGGACTTGCGGTGCACGTTTACTTCCGGTGGGCTCATGCCCGTCTCCCCTCCGGTGCCTGGTGTCGCGTTGCCTGGCCGACCGCGGCGGCGAGGGCCGCGCTCAGCGCTTGGTTGAGCTGGCTGCCCGATTGCCGCGCAGCCCACCGCGCATCGGCCGAGCACGACAGCTGGCCGCTGCGCGTGAGCGTGATGACGAGCGTGTTCCCGGGGCCGCTCCCTCGCGCTTGCCCGGGCACGGACCCCAGTCGGGGAGACGACGACCGGGGAGACGACAGCACGCTGTCAAGCATGGTGATGGCGTCTTCGGCGATCTCGTTCAGCGAGCGTCCGCCTCGCGCCTGTGACACTCCGCTGAAACCCCGCGTCGCGTCCGGGTGACGCGGCTGCCCCCGTTCCGGCATCGAATCACGTCGCTCGAAACGAGCGTGCCAGCCTGTCCGGTCAAGCGTCCTCGCCCACGCCTCGCCCCGGCGGCGCATCGCCTGCCGCCAAGCGTCCGTAACCGCTGACCCAAGAGCCTCCGGACGGAGGCGATCACGCCACCATGCGTCCACCTGGATTGACTCCGGCAGTCCAGCTGAGCCGATGACCACGCGAACGGCCCCGGTGCGGTCGGTGCCCTCGGCGCGCTCAGGCGCGGCGTCCCCCAGCTCCCGCATCAGCTCCTGGAGGCCAGCGGCCTGCCGCCGCAAGCGCTCCAGCTCATCCACGATACTCATCATCAACCCATGCCCCGTGACCAAGGTGAAGGAGAAGCGACATTTATATCCACATCAGTGAACATCTCGATTAGACCACCAACAACCCAATCTGTCAACACAAATGAGGAGACGACGCTAAAGGTATCCATTTCAGTCACAACATGGCGAGCGGCGGAGGCTGTGGGCGCGGAGGCTTGTGTGTGACATGATCGCTAGCTGGCCCATTTGGATATGCACACCGACCTGCGAGGCCACCGTCCGGCCCGCGCCGCCGTGACCCCCAACGGGGGCGTCAACCAGTCGGGACCGGTGTCGAGCACCAGTCCCGCCCAGCTCGCGGTCACCCTTGGCTCGGTGCACTGACACCCGCCAGCCCCTCGAGCACGTCGCTGACCGCGCTGACCTCGCCCTGCGCGGCCTGGAGCGCTTCGGTAGTTATCCGCATCCCAGCAGGCACGCCGGAGAGGGGAGGGCGCTGTGGTTGACTGACGCGTCATTCGGCGCCACGAATTTCAGGCGCCGACGGACGCGGAGGGAAACCACAAGCCCGATCCCTCATCCGCCCGCGAACCCAGCAAGCGGGCGGCGGACGCTTGCGGGCGCGGGGCCTGTTACTTCGCCCGGGCGCCCTCGTTGCGGAGCAGGTTCGTCAGGATTGCCGACAGGCCCGTCGAGGCCAGCCCCGTCCCGCTTACGTTGCCGCTGGTGGCGAGCTGGTACACGGTGCTCGTGCTGAGTGACGTCGCCGCCTTCATGGCGCCGCCCTTGACCAGGCTGGCCATCTGGACCAGCTGGGCCGCGGCCGCGACGTTGCCCTCCTTCGCCTGCTCATCCGCGGCCTGGACCAGCGAGTTGCCGACCTGCGAGGCCACCGTCCCGCTCGCGCCGCCGACCGCCCCGGAGATCGCCCCCGACTCGATGTCCTTCGCCACCTGGCTCGCCGGGATGCGCTGATGGCCGACCATGATGTAGATCCCGTCCAGCGCCACGTCGGTCCCGGCGGACCGGTACGCTCCGAAGGTGGCGCCCACCAGCCCGCTGAGCAGCGCCCTGAACACGATGTTCTCCGCCAGCGTGCTGGCGGCGGTCTCCGACAGGTCGACGAAGAACCCGGCCAGCCGGGTGACCCAGGACGCGACCTCGGCGGCGGCGGCTTCGCCGGCGAGCTCGGCCGATGCCCCGGCCGTGATGGTCGCGAAGGCAACGCCGATCACGACGGTCAGCACCAGCTGGGTGAACAGGTCCACGAGCTCGTTCTTGAGCTTGCCGATGAAGTCGTCGATGGCGTCGGCGTGCGCGTAGCACTGCTCCCACAGCACCGTGCACGCATGGGCCAGGGCGTCCAGGTCGCCGTGCTGCCGGGGGCTGAGCGGGCGCCACCGGCCGGCGATCGCGTCGATCACCGGGCCGGAGTTGCTGTCGATGACCGAGTTCATCCAGCTGTCGGCCACCGATCCCCACTCCCCCACGACCTCGCCCAGGCGGTTCCACTGGTCGCCGACGGCCCGCAGCGCTTGCGGGTCCGCGGTCGGCAGCTCGACGTCCAGCCCGGTGGCCTCGGCCAGGTCTCCCCAGATGCCCCACGGGCTACCCGGAGCGTTCCTTGGCGGGGGGTAGCCGGGAGTGGGGCTGGGGGCGGGACCGGGCGAGGCATACGGATCCGGGTTCCGCGCGGGACTCGGGCTCGCGGTCGGCCCCGGCGTGGCCCCCGGCTGACGCGCGGCCGGGCCCGTCAGTGGCGGCGAGGACGGCGATGGCCCCGGGCTCGGATCCGGGTACACCGGCTGACCCGGATCGGGGAAGCGCGGCGCCGGCGGCGTCGCCCGGTTACCCGGCATGTTCCCCATCGACAGCGTCTTGTTGATGGTGCTCTGGACCAGTCCGACGTTGGCCTGCTCGGTGACGCCGTAGGTCGCCGCCGTGGCCCGCAGCGCGTCGCCGATCTCCTGCAGTTCCCCGGCGGCGGCCGTGGCCGCCATCAGGGTCGCGTTCTGCGCTCTCTCGTACGCGGCGCAGAACGGGTCGTTGGCGTTGTTGCCCCAGAACGGGATCCCCGGCCCCCTGCCCCGCATGCCCCGCAACTGGCCGACCGCCTGCCGCAGCGTGTCGCCGATCTCCTGGCCGGCCGTGCTCACGTACGGCGCGGCGTGGGCGAAGTCTTCGATGCACACCATGAAGCCGCCGGACGGGCTGCCCATTGCCGTTCCTCCTCCCGGCTTATCCCGGTATCAAAACACGCCTCGTCCCGTCCGCCAAGACGCCGGGAGGCGGGCGGGGCGGGACGAGGCGCTACTATCCGTTCGGGATAATCGGGGTTATGGGTTGTCGCCTCGGGCGGGTTGCCTCAGGCGCTGGATCCCGCCTCAGGCGCTGGATCCCCCGGAGAAGTCGGAGTTGAACGTCTTCTCCACGCCGCTGACCACGCCGGAGTCGGGGGTGATCAGGCCGAGTTCCCGGTTGGAGTTCAGCGAGGTGTCGGAGAAGTTCTCCGAGCCGACGAACGCCTTCGCCGACGACGTGCCGTAGTCGGCCACGATCGCCTTGGCGTGGATGTAGAACCCGTTCGGGTTGGAGTACCCGACGACCTTGGCGCCGGCGCTCTTGACCTGGCTGACCTCGGAAGAGTAGGACGACGGGTCCTCCAGGACCACGCGCACGGTCACGCCGCGCTTCGCGGCCGCCGCCACCGCGTTGACCAGGGTGGAGTCGCTGAACTCCTCCTCCTCGACGTCCAGGGTCTTGGTCGCGCCGTTGATCAGCGCGAGCAGCCGGGACTGGGAGTCGGTGGGCGACCAGACGAGGTCGGCCCCGTCGGAGGGCGTGATCGACTTGTGCGCGTAGTCGGCGTTGAAGACCGCGACGATCGCCGACACGTCGGAGGCGTTGGTGTCGAACACCCCGTAGTCGCGCGAGGTCGAGTAGTAGGTCGTGTCGAAGTTGCCGGAGCTGATGTAGGACTCTTTGTTGTCGACGGTGATCGTCTTCTGGTGGGTGTAGTAGAAGGATGTGGACGAGTAGACGACATGCGCGCCGGCCGCGGTCAGCGTGTTGGCGGCGGCCTGGTCGTAGGACTTGTGCTTCTCGTCCATGACCACGCGGACGTTGACGCCCGCCTTCGCCTTCTTGGCCATGTCGTTGGCCAGGGTCGAGTCCTTGAACTCGTAGATCGTCATGTCGATCGAGCTTGTGGCCGTGTTCACGAAGTTGTAGATGGCGCTCTCGCCCTGGTCCGGCAGGATCTGCAGCGTGTAGTCGCTGGCGGCGTGGGCCGGGATGCTGGTGGCGAGGAAACCGGCGCCGGCGAGGACGGCCGAGGCGATCGCCGTGAGGGTATACGGGTGCTTGCGCATGCTTCTGGGTTTGAGCATACGTACCTCCAGAACTGAGACGTTCGGAACGTTCGGAACCGGCTATGAGCCACGAGCGCTCACCTGGGGGACGTTACCGCCTCACTCCGCGGCGTAAAAGACATCAAGGTAAAACATTCCCAAACGTTGGGAAGATGTTAACCATAGTGGGCTTGCTGATCGTTAGGAGTTGCCCAATGCCGCCCGGCTGGGCGGCGGCGCGGCGCCGCCCAGCCGGGTCTGACGTGCCAGGTGCGCGTTTGGGCCGGCAAGAGGCTGCCCAAGTGCGCACTCGGGTCACAGAGAGGGTCGATAGGCAGAAGCTATTTACCGAAGATTGCATACAGTATGCCATATAGCTACTCTGGAGTACGGAGCGGGAGCTGGCGGCGAGGAGGCGGCCTCACGTGGATCTGTTCGAGTACCAGGCGAGAACCCTGCTGGCCGTGCACGGGGTACCGGTGCCGCCGGCGGCGCTCGCGGACAACCCGGAAGAGGCGCGGATCGCGGCGGACCTTTTCGGCGGGCCGGTCGTGGTCAAGGCGCAGGTCAGGACCGGGGGTCGGGGCAAGGCGGGGGGCGTGCGGCTGGCCTCGACGCCGGATGAGGCGGCCGGGCACGCCGAGGCGATGCTCGGCGGCATGACCATCAACGGCCATCGGGTGCGCCGGGTGCTCGTCGTCCCGGCGAGCGAGATCAGCGCCGAGTACTACCTGTCCTTCCTTCTCGACAGGGCCAGCCGCACGTTCACCGCCGTCGCGTCCGCCGAGGGCGGCGTCGAGATCGAGCAACTCGCCGCGGACCGGCCCGAGTCGATAGCTCGCGCCCGGATCGATCCGCGCCGCGGGCTCACCGAGGCCACCGCGCGGAAGCTGGCCGCCGCGGCCCGCTTCCCCGACGACGTGACCGACGCGGTGACCGGTGTGATGCTCCGGCTGTGGGACGCGTTCGCCGCCGAGGAGGCGCTCCTGGTCGAGGTCAACCCGCTCGCGCGCGAGCCCGGCGGGCGCGTCCTCGCGCTGGACGCCAAGGTCACGATCGACGGCAACGCGCGGTTCCGGCACGCCGACCACCGCTCCCTGGCCAGCCGCCAGGACGAGGAGGATCCCCTGGAGCGCAGGGCGCGGGAGAGGCAGCTGAACTACGTTCGGCTGGACGGGCAGGTGGGCGTCATCGGCAACGGGGCGGGCCTGGTGATGTCCACCCTGGACGTGGTCGCCGACGCTGGCGCCGCCCGCGGCGGCGTGCGGCCGGCGAACTTCCTGGACATCGGCGGCGGCGCCAGCGCCGAGGTGATGGCCAGCGGGCTGGAGATCATCCTAGCCGACCCCTCGGTGCGCAGCGTGCTGGTCAACGTCTTCGGCGGCATCACCGCGTGCGACGCCGTGGCGGACGGCATCGTCGCGGCCTTCACGTTGCTGGAGGCTCGCGGCGAGCCGGTGGACCGGCCGGTCGTGGTCCGGCTCGACGGCAACAGCGCGGAGCGGGGCCGCCGCATCCTCACGGAGGCCAGCCTGCCCGCGGTCCGGCTGGCGAGCACCATGGACAGCGCGGCCGCCGAGGCCGCCCGGCTGGCAGCGACAGGAGCGTGACGGCGATGGCCATCTTCATCGGCAACGGCAGCAGGATCCTCGTGCAGGGCATGACCGGCGCCGAGGGCAGGAAGCACACCGCGAAGATGCTCGCCGCCGGCGCCAGCGTCGTCGGCGGCGTCAACCCACGCAAGGCAGGCCAGCGGGCGGAGTTCGGCCAGGCCGTGATCCCCGTCTTCGGCGGCGTGACCGAGGCCATGGCGGCGACCGGCGCCGACGTGTCCGTGGTGTTCGTGCCGCCGCGGTTCGCCAGGGACGCGGTGACCGAGGCGATCGACGCGGGCATCCCGCTGTGCGTCGTGATCACCGAGGGGATCCCGGTACACGACGCGACCACGTGCTGGGCCCGCGCCCAGGCCGCCGGCGGCCTGACGCGGATCATCGGCCCGAACTGCCCCGGCCTCATCAGTCCCGGCAAGTCCAGCGCCGGGATCATCCCGGCCGACATCACCGGCCCCGGGCCGATCGGCCTGGTGTCGAAGTCGGGCACCCTGACCTACCAGCTCATGCACGAGCTGCGCGACATCGGGTTCTCCAGCTGCGTGGGCATCGGCGGGGACCCCGTAATCGGCACCACGCACATCGACTGCCTGCAGGCGTTCCAGGACGACCCGGAGACCGAGGTCATCGTCATGATCGGCGAGATCGGCGGGGACGCCGAGGAACGCGCCGCCGAGTACATCCGCTGGCACGTGACCAAGCCGGTGGTCGGCTACGTCGCCGGGTCCACCGCCCCGGCGGGCAAGACCATGGGGCACGCCGGCGCCATCGTGTCCGGCTCCAGCGGCACCGCGGCGGGCAAGCGGGCCGCCCTGGAGGCCGCGGGCGTGCACGT
>JAFMRC010000423.1 GCA_017354375.1 Nocardiopsaceae bacterium
GCGCCTCGGTGGCGATGTACCCGCTGGCCAGCGGGGCGGCGATCCCGGCCAGGTCCCACGGGTCGAAGCCCTCGATCTCGCCCTGCGCCGAGCGCAGGTCATCCAGCGCGGTCACCCGAACGTCTCCTGCAGCTTCGCGTGCAGGTCCCGGACCTGCTTCTCGTTCTGGTACTCGACGTCCCGGTAGGTGTCCGCGGTCGAGGAGACCTTGCCGATCAGCTCGGCGATCGCGGTCTTGGTGGTGAGCAGCTCGTTGGTCCACGCGTTGTCGAAAGAGGACCAAGCGCTCCCCACGTCGCCGAACACGGCGCTGCCGGACACGGCGCTCCCCGAGCCGCCGCGCGCGAATTCCTCGGAGACCGCGCAGAAATCGTCATAGCAAGAGCCCAGTTCTCCGGCGACCCCGTGCAGCCGCGCGGGATCTACCTCGAAGCCGTCGCCGATCGGCGGGCTCGTCATCATTGCCTCCGGGTGTTACGGGCGGGTCGCCGATTTGGCGGGAACAGGTCGATCCTATCCGGGATGGTCATGGTTCCCGCTGGTCAGCGCCTAAACTGCTAGGTGTGAGATATATGACCGACCCGGGCGGCGCCGGCGGCGGTGCCAGTGCGAGCGCCAGTGCCGGCGCCGACGTCGGCACGGCCTGTGATCCCCGGGTCGCCGCCGCCGTCCGGCTGCTGCACCGGCGCCGCGGCTGGGCCTGGACCGCCGCGGGAAGCTTCGTGGCCCTGGTGGCGGCGACCACCATCCAGATCAACCTGGATCCCGACAAGCCCGGCCAGGGCTCCAGTCCCCTCGACCTCATCATCACCCTGTTCCTCGCCCTGACCGTCGTGGCCCTGATCGCGGTCGTGGTGGATACCGTGCGCCTGCGGCGCCATCACGTGGCGGTCCGCGCGATCGCGGCCGGGGGCATCGGTTACTCGTTCTGGGCGCAGCCCTACCGGCACCGGCCCGGGCACGCGATCCTCCGCGTGCTCATCTGGCTCCAGATGGCCATGTTCCTGCTCTTCTGGGTGGGCTACCTGCCCGCCCAGGTCAACGCCGTGGCGTCCCTGGCCGGCGCCACCCGCAGCGCCACGTTCGTCCCCCGCTCCTACGGCCAGGACTGCGGGCGGTACGGCTGCTCGACCGTCACCCACGGCACCCTGCTCACCGGCGGCGCCGGCACCAGCTCGACCTGGCCGGACAAGGTTCCGCTCGGCAAGCCGTTCAGGGTCGCCGAACCCGTCTGGACGTGGGGAATCGACCCCAAGCTGCCGGGCAGCACCAGCGACGCGATCGCCGTCCTCATCGGCGGCGCCATCAGCGACTTCCTGCTGCTCGCCGTGGCGTTCGTCATCGTCGCGCGGGTGCGCTCGTCGCGGCCGTCCCGCCGGAACCTGGTCCCGCGGTCCTCGCTGCCGGGCTACCAGGAGCCAACCGCACCGAGTCGCTAGCGACCGGGTCCGCGGCCCGGCCGGCCTCCCCGTCGGCGCGGCATCATTATCCCGAACGGATGGTGGCGCCTGCCCCGCCCCCGCTGCCTCACTCGTCGAAGGTGCGGAAGACCAGCCCGGTGCGGGGCTTCGGGCCGAACGAGGTGGACTTGCGCGGCACCCGCTCGCCGCCCGCGGCGATGTCCCGGACGGCGCCGAACGGCACCGGGTTGCACAGCACGGCGGTTCCCGACGAGGACCGGGCCATGCGCGCGGCCTCCTCCGCGTCATGAGATATCAGGACGTCGCGCTCGTTGTCGGAGATGCCCCACAGGTCGGCGAGCAGCAGTTCCCCCAGCACCGCCGAGTCCAGGGACCGCCACCGCGGCGACGTCCCGGCCGGCATCGCGGCCGCCAGGCGCTCGCGGTCGGGCCGGGTGAGCAGCCAGTACCCGTCCGGGCCGGCCAGGACGAACGCGTGCCCCCCGTGACGCCCCTCGCCGCCGTCACCGTGCCCATCGCTCTGGCCGGCGTCGGCGAGAGCGGCCATCGCCGCGCCGAAGTCGCCCGGCAGTTCGGTCACGGTGAACGCGGTCGCGGCGCGGGTTGCCGCCGTGGCGGCGGGCAGGCCCGGGATCACCCGGTGGATGGCGCCGAGCCGGGGCGGGTAGGCATCCGCGTCCACGAGGAAGGCGAGGCCGTAGTCCCACGGCCCGGCCCCGCGTCCCGCGGCGCGCATCTCCTCCCGCAGCTCACGGTAGGCGGCGTACCGGTGGTGCCCGTCCGCGATCAGCGCGCCGCGGCCGGCCAGGTCCGCGGCGACCGCCGCGTGCGCGGCCGGATCGGTGACCCGCCACAGCCGGTGGGTGATGCCGTCGCCGGTGACCGCCTCGGCCAGCGGCGCGGATTCTTCCGCCGTCCGGTCCGCCAGCCGCGAGGCCGCCAGCTTCGACGCACCTTCGTAGACGAGGAAGATGGGCTCGAGGTTGGCCCGGGTCTGGAGCATCAGCGTCCGCCGTCCCGCGACCGGCCCCGGCATGACGCCCTCGTGCGGGAAGATGCCCGACGCTGACGGCTCTCCCACGCCGACCAGGCCAACCAGGCCCCGTTGCAGGAGCCCCGATCCGTTCTGCTCATAGACATAGAGGGCGGGGCGCGGATCCCGCACCAGGGCGCCCGACCCCAGCCACTCGCCCAGCCGTCGCCCGGCCAGCGCGCCCGCCGCGGAAGGGTCGGGGGGGCCGCCGGTCTCCGAGCCGGGCAGGATGAGCCGCACGCTGTTGTAGGGGGAGGCGCCGAGCAGCGCCGCGAGGCCCCCGGGGCCGATGACGTCGTACGGTGGTGAGGTGATGCTCGCGATATCCCCGACGCGATCCGGGTCATACCGGATGCCACGGAACGGCTTCAGCTCAAGGCCGGGACGAGGGCCGGAGGGGCCGGGCGGGCCGGCGGACGGAAGGGTCACCACACAATGTGAGAAGGCCCGGGCGGGCGTCATGATTCCCGAAGTGATGAGAGACTAGCGCGGTGACGAACCTGCACGAGGCCTACGACGTCGCCCTGCTCGACCTCGACGGCGTGGTCTACATCGGCGGCACGGCCATCGGTGGGGCGGCCGGCGCGCTCCGGGACGCGAAGAACGCGGGCCTGCGCCTCGCCTACGTCACCAACAACGCCTCCCGCACGCCCGCCGCGGTCGCCGCCCTGCTGCGGGGCATGGACGTCCCGGCGGAGGCCGGGGACGTCGTGACCTCCGCGCAGGCCGCCGCCCGGCTGCTCGCCGACAAGCTCCCGGCCGGGGCCAGGGTCCTCGTCATCGGCGCCGCCGCGCTCCGCCTCGCGGTCCGCGAGCGCGGCCTGGTGCCGGTCTCCACCGCCGCCGACAACCCGCAGGCGGTCGTCCAGGGGTACGGCCCCGGGATCGACTACTCGCAACTGGCCGAGGGCGGCCTGGCCGTCCGGGCGGGCGCGATGTTCGTCGGGACGAACGCCGACAGCACGCTGCCCGGCCCCCGGGGCATCCAGCCCGGCAACGGCGCCCTGCTGCGGGTCATCGCGCACGCCACGGGCGCCGAGCCGGTCATCGCGGGGAAGCCGGAGACTCCGCTGCACGCCGAGTCGGTGATTCGCACGCGGGCGCGGAGCCCCCTCGTGGTCGGGGACCGGCTCAACACCGACATCGAGGCCGCCTGCCGGGCCGGGTGCGACAGCCTGCTGGTGCTCACCGGGGTCTCCCGCCCGGCCGACGTGGTCGCGGCCCCGGAGGGGCAGCGGCCGACGTACATCGCGGACACGCTATCCGGTCTTCTCGCGCCGTATCCGGAAATATCCGTATCCGTCGGAGCTGCTGGGGCCGCCGGGGCGGCTGGGGCCGCCGGGGCGGACGGGGCCGTCGAAGCCGCCTGCGGTGGCTGGACCGCGGCCGCGTTTGTCCTGGACGAGGGCGGGACCCGCGCCACCTCCCTTGCCCTGGCCGGCGGCGGCGCCCCCGTCGATGGCCTGCGCGCCCTGTGCGCCGCGGCCTGGTCGGCGCCCGAACCGGTCTCCGCCGAGCGGGCCGAGGCCGCCCTCGAGGCCCTGTACGCGGCCGGCCTGCCGCGTTGACGAACGTCGATTTGACAACGCACCGTAATTACGCTGTCCTAGTGCGCATGCCAGCACGCGCCGCGAGCCCACGTCCGGTGAGCCACCCCGCCGCGCCGTGCTGCTGCTGCTGTTGCCTTCCTTCGTGTTGTCGCTGACCACTCTCCGTCAGCCGTTGGCCCGTCCCGCCATGCGAAGGAATCCTCGTGCTTTCCGACTTCCCGGCATCCGCCGACTTCTCGACCGCCCCTGAGATCGCCCAGCTCGCTGCCCCGCTAACGGTCCCCGTGGGGGAAACCCCCGCGCGGGATTACCCGGCTCAGGGCTTCCCGCTCGCCGGCGCGGCGGCCC
>JAFMRC010000179.1 GCA_017354375.1 Nocardiopsaceae bacterium
AAGGCGCTGGCCACGGCGCCGGCCACCCCGAGCCCGGCCAGGATCTTGCCGGCCGTGACGTAACGGCCGGCCCGGCCGGAGGAGAACGGCTCGGCGGTCAGGCCGAGGCGGCGGGTCATCCGCTCCGTCGCGACCGCCTCCATGGCGGCGCCGAGCACGGCCAGGTTGCGAGCCGGGGCGGCCTCGCCCGGCGACGCACCCCGCACGGAAGCACCCCGCACGGAAGCACCCCGGAAACAGTCGCCAAGAACGGAAACCCCCAGCAGCCCCAGGCCGCCGGCCGCCATCGCGGCCGATCCGGTGAACACGAACGGCAGTTCCGGGTAGCCGTCGTGCCACGACGGCACGGCGGTGTCGCTGATCAGCGCCGCGGTGTAGGACGCCACGAACGGGCCCAGGGCCGCCGCGCCCACGGTCGCCGCAAAACCCAGGAACCGCAGGCGCCCGGTCAGCTCCGAAAAGGCCGCGACGCCGGTGGCGGGAACGTACGCGGCCAGCAGCCAGGACCCGACGCTCATCAGCGAGGTCACCTTGAACACCCGCAGCATGTTCAGGAACCGGGCGGGACGGCCCAGGTCGTGGACCAGGGCGGCCATCGACAGCCCCCCGGCCGCGGTGGCCCCACCCTTCGCCACCGCGGCCAGCGTGCCGCGGCCGGTCAGCGACGCGCCCGCGCCGAGCAGCGAGGATCCGCCGGCCAGGCCGCCGAGGAACAGGTAGCCGGGGATGTCCGGCGACTCCCACACCGGCGGGTTCAGGACCGGCCGGCCGTAGTAGGAGGTGAACTCGGCCTTCGGCACCATGGGGCGCTCGGCTTGGCGCTTGGGCATGCGCGATGATCCGTTCGGCATAGTGGGTGTCATGGTTTTGATCTCGTGAACGCCGCTGCCGCGACCGCCGCCATCACGCAAGCGGCCGCGCCGACGTGGCGCCACATGGACGGCAGGTCACGGGTGGTGACCACCGGATCGGGCGGCAGGCCGTAGACCTCGGGCTCGTCCAGGAGCAGGAAGAACGCGCCGTCGCCGCCGACCCCGTCGGACGGGTCGTCGCCGTAGAGCCGCGCGCCCGGCACCGCCTCCACCCGCTCCGCCGCGCGCTCGCGCAGTTCGTCCAGGGGCCCGTACTGGATGGAGTCGGTCGGGCAGGCCTTGGCGCAGGCGGGCTCTAGCCCGTCCCCGAGACGGTCGTAGCACATCGTGCACTTCCAGGCCCGGCCGTCGTCCTCCCGCCGGTCGATTACCCCGTAGGGGCAGGCGGGCACGCAGTACCCGCAGCCGTTGCAGATGTCCTCCTGCACCACCACGGTGCCGAACTCGGTGCGGAACAGCGCCCCGGTCGGGCACACGTCCAGGCAGGCGGCGTTGGTGCAGTGCTTGCAGACGTCGGACGACATGAGCCACCGCATCCCGCCGTCCCCGGTCGTCCCCGCGGGCACCTCCTGCTCGATGAACGCCACGTGCCGCCAGGTGTCGGCGCCGAGGCCCCCGGTGTTGTCGTAGGACAGGCCGAGGAGGTCCCGCCCGTCGGAGGAGGGCACGCCGTTCCATTCCTTGCACGCGACCTCGCAGGCCTTGCAGCCGATGCAGACCGACGTGTCGGTGAAGAACCCCATCCGCTGGGTCATGGCTCCATCCCTGTCCGCTCGGTGATGCCCGCCCGGCGCTGGTAGTCCCGCACGAGCGCGAGGCGGGCGGGGCCGGCCGGGCGGCGTCCGGGCCTGATGTCGCAGGCGAACGCCTTGACCTCCTGGATGTGCACGTTCGGGTCGAGGCTGACCGCCGCCAGCTCGTTGGCGGCGTCCCCGGTGCTGCGGCCGTTCGGTCCCCAGTGGTACGGGAGCCCGACCTGGTGGATGACCTTCCCGTCCACGGTCAGCGGGCGCAGCCGCCGGGTGACCAGCACCCGGGCCTCGATGACGTTGCGCGCGGTGGCGATGGTGGCCCAGCCCAGGTGCTCCAGGCCCCGTTCGGCGGCCAGCTCGGGCGAGATCTCGCAGAAGAACGACGGCTGGAGCTCGGCCAGGTAGGGCAGCCACCGGGACATGCCGCCCGCCGTGTGGTGCTCGGTCAGCCGGTAGGTGGTGGCCACGTAACCGAACACCTCCGAGCCGGGCTCGGCGGCGCTGGGCTGCAGCCGGTTGTCCGGGTGGGCGAACGGCGCCACCTGGCGGACCGGGTTCCGCTGCTGGGAATGCAGCAGGTTCGGCACCGGCGAGTCCTGGGGCTCGTAGTGGGCGGGCAGCGGCCCGTCCAGCAGCCCGGCCGGGGCGTACAGCCACGCCTTCCCGTCGGCCTGCATGATGAACGCGTCGGTGCCGGACAGCGCCGCGGCCCCGGTCGCGTCGTCATCCGGAACGTAGTCCGGTGGCTTATCTACGGCGAAATCCGGAATATCGTGACCGGTCCACCCTCCGCGCGACGCGTCCCACCAGACGTAGGCCTTGCGGGAGCTCCAGGGACGGCCGGACGGGTCGGCCGAGGCCCGGTTGTACAGGATCCGCCGGTTGGCGGGCCAGGCCCAGCCCCACGCCGGCGCCACCCAGTCCTGTTCCTTGCCGGGCGTGCGCCGGGCCGCCTGGTTGACCCCGTCGGCGTACACGCCGGCGTAGATCCAGCAGCCGCAGGAGGTCGAGCCGTCGTCGCGGAGCTGGGTGTAGGACTTCACCGGCGCCCCGGAACCATCACGCCCGTTGATCTCGGCCAGCACCGCCTCCGCGGACGGCTCGTCATGCGACCCGGAGACCGGGTAGTCCCAGGTCAGGTCGTGCAGCGGCCGGTCCCGGTCGTCGGCCGACCCCGCGAGCTTCTCACGGACCCGACGCCCCAGGTGGTAGGTGAACCACAGCTCGCTGCGGGCGTCGCCCGGCGGCTCGACCGCCTCGTGGTGCCACTGGAGCAGCCGCTGGGTGTTGGTGAAGCTGCCGCTCTTCTCGGTGTGGGCGGCGGCGGGCAGGAAGAACACCTCGGTGCCGATGTCCTCCGTCCTCATCTCCCCGGTCGAGATCTCCGGGCCGTCCTTCCAGAACGTCGCCGACTCGATCAGCGAGAAGTCCCGCACCACCAGCCAGTCCAGGCTGGCCAGCCCGCGTCGCTGCAGCCTGGCGTTGGCCGAGCCGACGGCCGGGTTCTCCCCCAGCAGGAAGTAGCCCCGGCAGTCCCCGGCGATCTGCGCCATCACCGTCTCGTAGGTGCTGTGGCTGCCGGTCAGCCGGGGCAGGTAGTCGAAGCAGTAGTCGTTCTCCGCGGTGGCCGCCGGACCCCACCAGGACTTGAGCAGGCTGACCAGGTAGGACCGCAGCTCGGCCCAGTAGCCCTTGTCGGTCCCCTCGGCCGCGACGAACGCGTTCAGGTTCTCGTTGCTGTGGGCGTGCGGCATCGGGATGTACCCCGGCAGCAGGTCGAACAGGGTCGGGATGTCGGTCGAGCCCTGGATGGACGCGTGCCCGCGCAGCGCCAGGATGCCGCCGCCGGGACGGCCGATGTTGCCCAGCAGCGACTGCAGGATGGACGCGGTGCGGATGTACTGCACGCCGACCGTGTGCTGGGTCCAGCCGACGCTGTAGACGAACACCGTGGTCCGGTCCCGGCCGGAGTTCGCGGTGATCGCCTCGGCGATCCCCCTGAAGTCGGATCGCGGGATGCCGCACACCCGCTCCACCATCTCCGGCGTATAGCGGGCGAAATGCCGCTTGAGGATCTGGAAGACGCAGCGCGGGTGGGCCAGGGTCGGGTCGGACGGCGCCGGCTCGACGTGGGCGCCGCCGGAGCCGTGGGCCTCGCCGCGACCGGCCGCGCGGACCTGCTCCATCCGGGCCCGGTCATCGTACAGCTCGTCCCGTTCCCCGGACGCGGCCTGGACCTCGGTGCCCTCGTACTGCCAGGCGCGGACGTCGTAGGTCCGGTGGTCGGGGTCGAAGCCGGAGAACAGCCCGTCGTCGCCGGCGTCGGCGAAGTCCTCCGTCACGATCGTGGCCGCGTTGGTGTACGCGAGCACGTAGTCCTTGAAGTACTTGCCGCTTTCCAGGACGTAGTTGATGAGCCCGCCGAGGAACGCGATGTCCGAGCCCGCGCGCAGCGGCACGTGCGCGTCGGCGACCGCGCTGGTCCGGGTGAACCGGGGATCGATGTGGATCACCGTCGCCCCGCGGGCCTTGGCCTCCATCACCCACTGGAACCCCACCGGATGGCACTCGGCCATGTTGGAGCCCTCGATGACGATGCAGTCGGCGTTCTGCAGGTCCTGCTGGAATGTGGTGGCGCCGCCGCGCCCGAAGCTAGTCCCCAGACCGGGGACGGTGGCGGAGTGTCAAATGCGGGCCTGGTTCTCGATCTGCACGGCGCCGAGCGCGGTGAACAGCTTCTTGATCAGGTAGTTCTCCTCGTTGTCCAGCGTCGCGCCGCCCAGGCTGGCGAAGCCGAGGGTGCGCCGGACCGGCGTGCCGTCGACCTCGTCCTGCCATCCGGCGGCCCGGGCGGCGATCACCCGGTCCGCGATCATGTCCATCGCGGTATCAAGATCAAGATCAACCCATTGATCTCCGAACGGAGCGCGGTACTTCACCCGCTCCTCGCGGGCGCCTCCGGTGGTGAGCTGAAGGCTGGCCGACCCCTTCGGGCACAGCCGCCCCCGGCTGACCGGGGAGTCGGGGTCGCCCTCGATCTGGACGACCTTCTCGTCTTTCACGTAGACGTCCTGCCCGCAGCCGACGGCGCAGTACGGGCAGACGGACTTCACCACCTTGTCCGCGGCCTTCGTGCGGGGGGCGAGGTCCTCGCTCGCCCGGCTCTTGGCCGCCGCGCCGCGCCCGAACCGGTCGGAATCTCTCAGCTGCCGGTACACCGGCCACGAATCGATCCAGGTCATGTGCGTTCACTACCCCTGGTGCGGAAGTTAAACGGGGCGTTTGCCCCCAGGCCGTCCGGGAAGCTGGGGTGGCCGTCCTGGGTGCCACTCGCGCAGGACAAGCAGCTGATGGTCCTGGTACTGGCGTTCGTGGCGCCGCTGGAGGCGCTGAGCGACCTGTTCGCCTTCCTCGCCCGGGACAGCGGCGCGGCCACCGGCCTCACCACGCTGAGCGCCGCCGCTGTTCGGGGTGCTGCTGCTCCTCGGCGCCATCCGGTTCGCGCTGACCGGCGTGTACCAGGTCACCGGCGCGGCCGCGGTGGAGCAGGTGGCCGGCTGGCTGGGCATCCCGCTCGCGCTCTTCGCGCTGTACGGCGGGCTGGCGCTGCTACTGGAGGAAAGCTACCAGCGGACGGTGCTGCCGCTCGGCCGTCGCGGCCGGGCCCTGTCGTCCCTCGAGGGCCGCTTCACCCATCAGGTCCACCAAGCCGAACGGGAGCCCGGCGTCCGCCGGCAGCTCTAGGGGTGGTGGTTGAGCCCGGGGGGCCGGTGGTTGAGCCACGCCCCGTCGGGTAGAGTCTTCCTTAGTGGTGCCTACGACGCAGGCACGGTCCGCGCCCTCATGGCGTGCGTGCCCGCGTGGCCTACTGTCTTCGCGGGTGCCCCGGCTGCCCCTCGAGCTTTCGCAGCGATTCGCCATGACGGGCTATGCCGCTCAAGGAGGCCCCCATGAAGATCGCCCTAGTAGCACAGCATGCCGTTCCGCTCCCCCGCGCCGAGCGCGCGACACCGGACGCGGAGGATGACATCCGCATCCGCGACCTCAGCCGCGGGCTGGCCACCGACGGCCACGACGTCACCGTCTACGCCCAGCGGCCCGCCGGCGACCCCCTCGGCCACGGTGAGCTGTGCCCGGGCGTCACGGTCGAGTACCTCGGCCCGGCCGCCGATCGCGACGACTATGACCTGCTCAAGCGGGTTCCCGGGTTCACCGCGCCGCTGCGCGACCGCCTCGGCGAGAACCCGCCCGACGTGGTGCACGCACTGCGCTGGACGAGCGGCCTGGCCGCCCTGGCCGCCGCCCGCGACCAGCGCCTCCCGGTCGTCCAGTCGTTCGCCTCGCTATGCCTCCCGCAGCGCCGTCACCGCCTCGTCCAGTCCGGCACCGGCCTGAAGCGGCTCCGGCTGGTGCCGGCCATCGGCCGCAGCGCCAGCGCGGTGGTGGCCGACTGCGAGGACGAGGAGTCCGAGCTGGCGCGGGCCGGCGTGCCGCGACGGTCGATCCGGGTCGTGCCCTGCGGAGTGGACACCCAGCGGTTCATGCCGGAGGGCCCCGCCGCCGCCTGCGACACGCGCCCCCGCCTGCTCACCGTGACCAGCCTGGAGTCCTACGACGAACTCGCGACGCTGCTGCGCACGCTGGCCCAGGTGCCGGACGTGGAACTGGTCGTCGCCGGCGGCCCGCCGGCCAGCCTGCTCGGCCAGGATCCGGCGTACCGCAAGCTATCGGAGCTGGCGGACACGCTCGGCGTCGCCGACCGGGTCCAGTTCGCGGGCCAGGTGGCGCGGGACGACCTGCCGCCGCTGCTGCGCTCGGCGGACCTGATGGTCAGCCTGGCCCAGTACGACCCGGCCGGCATGGTGGTGCTGGAGGCCATGGCCTGCGGCACCCCGGTGGTGGCGGCCGACGGCGGCGGGTACGGGGACGCGGTCATCGACGCCGTGACCGGCATCCTGGTCCCGGCGCACCGCCCGGCGCTGATCGCCCAGCGGATCAGGCAGCTGCTGCGGCATCCGATGCGGCTGGCGGCGTTCGGCGTGGCCGCCGCCGACCGCGCCCGGTCGCGGTACGCCTGGGACCGCATCGCCCGCGAGACCGTCGCCGTCTACGACCACGCGACCGCCCTCACGGCGTGAGGGCGGCCTCGGCGCGGGCGACCGCGTCGAGATACTCGGGAACCGGCCGCATCGCGGCCGCGAGCCGGAAGTGCGCCACGGCCTCGGCGTGGCGGCTCTGCCGCTCCAGCGTCCGGCCCAGGGCGAACCGGGCGTAGTCCTCCACCGGGTCGAGGTCCGTGACGGCGCGGAACCCGTCCTCGGCCCGGCGCAGCTGCGCCGAGTGATAGTAGGCGCGGGCGAGCAGCAGCCGCACCGACACGTTGCGCGGCTCCCGCTCGGCCAGGGGCTCCAGGAGCCGCGCGGCGCGGGCCGGATCCCTCATCTCGAAGTAGACCCGGGCCCGCTCGTACTCGCTCATGCTGGTCATGCCGGTCACGCCTTGCCTCCTCCCATTGGTACCCCCGTAACGTATGGCGGCCTCCGGTTATGCCCTCCACGTTTGGGCGGGAGCTGCCTGGACAGTAGGCGGGGAACCACGGAACCGAGGAAGGGAAGCAGCAGTGGCACAGATCGCTTCGGAGGCCCTGGTGCAGCGGCTGATCGACTGGGGCGTGGACACCGTCTTCGGGCTGCCCGGGGACGGCATCAACGGGATCATGGAGGGGCTGCGGCGGCATCAGGACCAGATCCGGTTCGTGCTGGTGCACCACGAGGAGGCCGCCGCGTTCATGGCGACCGCGCACGCCAAGGCGACCGGGAAGATCGGGGTCTGCCTGGCCACGTCCGGCCCCGGCGGCATCCACCTGCTCAACGGCCTGTACGACGCCAAGCTGGACCACGCCCCGGTCCTGGCCATCACCGGGATGCAGGAAACATCGGTGCTCGGCACCGGCTACCAGCAGGAAGTGTCGCTGGACAAGCTGTACGCCGACGTCGCCTCCTACGACATGATGATCGCCAACCCGGTGCAGATCCCGGCCGTCACCGACCAGGCCATCCGCACCGCCTACACCCGCCGCGGCGTCGCCCACATCACCGTGCCGAACGACATCCAGGTCGCGGACGCCGACGCCGACCCGTGGCAGCACGTGGCTCCGGCCAGCACCCCGAAGACCGCCGCCGTCTACGCCGAGCCGCCCAAGGTGCCATCGGCGGAGAACCTGCAGCGGCTGGTCGACTTCCTGAGCGAGGGGAAGAAGACCGCGATCCTGGCCGGCGCCGGGGCGCTGGGCGCCCGCGAGGAACTGCTGGCGGTGGCCGAGGCCCTCGGCGCCCCGATCGTCAAGACGCTGCCCGGCAAGGCCGCGGTCCCGGATGACTCCCCCTACACCACCGGCGGCATCGGGCTGCTGGGCACCAAGCCGTCCGAGGACCTGATGGACGAGATCGACACCCTCTTCATGGTCGGCACGGACTTCCCCTACACCAAGCACCTGCCGGCTTCCGTCCGGACCGCCCAGGTCGAGGCCGACCCGGTTCGCGCCGGCGCCCGGGTGCCCACGCAGCTACCGGTCGTCGGGGACGCCAAGGAGACGCTCGGCGCCCTGCTGCCGCTGCTGAAACGGCGGGCGGACCGCTCGTTCCTGGAGAAGTACCAGCGTGAGGCGAGCACCTGGCGGGAGAAGATGGCCAGCCTGGAGGACTCCGGCCGCGACCCGATCGCGCCGCAGTACCTGATGGCCGCGGTCAACGAGCTGGCCGACGACGACGCCGTGCTCACCTGCGACAGCGGCACGATCGCCACCTGGGCCGCCCGGCACTGGACGATCCGCGGGACGCGCGAGTTCTACCTGTCGGGCAACCTGGCCACCATGGCGCCCGGCCTGCCGTACGCGATCGGCATCCAGCATGCCTACCCGGGCCGGCAGGTCATCGCGTTCGTCGGCGACGGCGGGTTCGCGATGCTGATGGCCGAGTTCCTCACCGCGGTCCAGCACCGGCTCCCGGTCAAGATCGTGATCTGCAACAACAGCTCGCTCGGGCAGATCCTGTGGGAGCAGATGGTCCTCGGCTACCCCGAGCACGGCATCCGGTTCACCGATCCGTTCGCGGACTACGCCTCGTTCGCGTCGGCCAACGGGGCGTTCGGCGCCAAGGTCACCAGGCCCGGCGAGCTGAGGGACGCGGTCCGCGAGGCACTGGACCACCCCGGCCCGGCCATCGTTGACGCCAACGTCAACCCGGACGAGCCCCCGATGCCGGGCAAGGTCTCCTACGACCAGGCCAAGAAGTTCGCCACGGCGTTCCTCCGCGGCCAGCCGCACCGGGCCACCATCGCGACCACCCTCCTGAAGGACCGCATCCAGGAAATGCGGTCCTAGCCCCGGCCGACCAGCCGACGTACAGGTTCAGCGCCGTATAGCAGCCCTGAGCCCGCTGCCGGTGCCGTGACTGATCGGGCGCACTCCCAGCATCTGGACCCCTGGTGGCCAATTCACGATCCTCGAATACCCACCGGGGTATCCTGTAGGGCCGCGATCGCGCCCGCGTGGAGGATAAGTGCGCTCTCTGCTCACATATCCTCCACGCGGAGCCCCTCTGCCCCGGCGAGGCCTGCCCGGCCGGCGCCCCGCCATCGCCCGTCTCTGCCCGAAGGCGTCTCCCTCACCAAAAATCCTCTCAGGCCACGTCCAGCGTCACCTTCGTCCAGCCTGGCACCCGCTTGTCGAACCGCTCGTAGGCCTCGATCGCGGTCGGGATCGTCTTCTGCTGGCTCCACACGGTTGCCGGGTCGGCGCGACCGCCGGCGATCTTCGACAGGAGGCCGGGCACGTACGCGCGGTGGTTGCAGTTGCCCATCTTGAGGGTCAGGTTTTCGTTCATGGCCTGGCCGATCGGGAAGCTCTCGTGCTGCGGCGGGTATACGCCGATGATCCCGATCGTGCCCGCCTTCGCGACCGCCTCCGTCGCCCAGCGCAGCGCCAGGCTCGGCGCGTCACCCGGCTCCCACAGGCCGTCGCGGGGAGCGATCCGCGGCGCGGTCTTCTCCTGCTCGTCACCGAACTGGCCGACCATCTGCCCGGCTTCGGCCGCCGCGGGCCCCGACTTGGGCATCTGCGCGTCCACGCCGACCGCGTCGATCACCCGGTCGGCGCCGATCCCGCCGGTCATCTCCTTCACCGACTCGACCGGGTGCTCGGAGTTGAAGTCGATGGTCTCGGCGTTCTGCAGCCGCGCCGTCTCCAGCCGGTCGGCGTTGCCATCCACGATCAGCACGCGGCCCGCGCCCTGCATCCGGGCGGACAGCGCGGCCAGTTGCCCGACTGGCCCGGCGCCGAAGATCGCCACCACGTCCCCGTTGGTGATCTCGGCGAGCCGCGCCCCGAACCAGGCCGTCGGGAAGATGTCACTCACCATGATCGCCTGCTCGTCCGAGACGCCCGGCGGGATCGGCACCAGGTTCGTGTGCGCGTACGGCACCCGGGCGAACTCCGCCTGGAGGCCGTCGAACGGCCCCGTCTGCCGCGGTCCGCCGTAGAACGCCGTCCCCGCGTCCCTGCCGTTCGGGTTAGCGTTGTCGCATTGCGCGTAGTAGCCGGCTCGGCAGTACGCGCAGCTGCCGCAGCCGATTGTCGATGGGATCACCACTCGGTCCCCGACGTTGAAGTTGCGCACCTGCGGGCCGACCTCCTCGACGACCCCGACGGCCTCGTGGCCGAGGATCGTGCCCGGCCGCATGCCCGGCATTGTCCCGCGGACGAAGTGCAGGTCGGTGCCGCAGATCGCGCTCGTGGTGATCCGCACGACCGCGTCCGCCGGATGCTTGATCTCCGGGTCGGGGACGCTGTCCACCGATACGTTCCCCACGTCATGCCAGACGACTGCCTTCATTGCCTCATTCCTCTCTCTTGGACTCGTACCTGCCTGGCCAGCGCCGCCCCCCTCAGGTCCGGCCGGCCGCCCGGGTGCCCGACGGTGGCGGCGGCCG